>NZ_RRZJ01000008.1:0-215269 GCF_004368175.1 Pseudomonas sp. CH235 | reverse complement strand
TCTTCGAGGACCTTGCCGATGATTTTCGGCACGCTGAGGTTCTGGAAGATCCGCTGGTTGATCCGGTGCGCGAGATACGCCAGTTGCGGGCGCAGGGTCACGGAATAGCGCGTCAGGCGCTTGCCGGAATCGCCTTGCGCGGCGCGGTAGATCAGGCCGTGGATGCCGCTGCCGTCGGGCGACAGCTGCAGGAAGGCCGGTTTGTGCAGTAGGGTTTCGAGGTCCAGCGACGGCTGCTCACTGACCAGCTCCACCTCGAACACAAAAGGCTGGCTGATGGCTTCCCGGCCGGTCAGGGTAAACACCTGGAAATCGGCGGAAAGACCTTCGATGGTCAGGGCAAAGTGGGTTTCATTGGCCGGCGCGAACATCCCTTGTTCCTCGTGCTGTACAGCGGCGCTCGTCGACGCCCGCAAAGCGGGTCAACGTACGCGAAATTCTGGAGGGGCGTAAACAACATCGACCAGCAGAGCTGGCCGATGCTTGAAACGATCAGCCGTAATTAAACGACTGGAGCACGCCAGTCATCGGAACCCGAAGTACCGGATACTTCGTGGGTCCAGGTGATTTTGCGGTAGGTGAACTGCACTTCTTCCAGGTGGGTGAAGTGGGCGTTCGATGGATCCTGGCAGTTGTGCATTTTGTTGTTGATGGCGACGATGATCGCGTCTTCCAGTTTGGTGGTGTAGTAGTGCTCTTGGGTACCTTGAGCCGAAGTGCGGTACCACTGGATAACGATTTCGCTCATGCGCTCGCCGGAGGTCAGAGCGGCTTGCAGCAGTGGCGAAGCCTTGTCGTAGACCTTGGTGATGATCACTGGCTTGTGAACGCGCTGACCGGTTGGCTGACCGGATTGCGGGTCACGCGGGATGATCACGTCGTGGCTGAACGCCTGAACCATGACCTGGTCTTCGTGACCTTCCTGGTAGGTGTTGCCAACGGAGTCGGCGGTGAAGGCGCCGGCAGTGATCAGGCCTTGTTTTTCGCCGGTAACCGACATGTACGCTGGTGTTGCCATGGGAGGTGCTCCTTGCGGATAAAGTTAGGGTGCCCGGGAGGCGAAATCGCCCGGTGGGTGGCTGACTGTTATCAAGGAGCGTGCCAGCTTTTGGTGCGTCCCCGGGAGCCGGGGACTTCACCGCTCTGGCTCGCGGGCTTGGGCGTTTTTTGAACAGCGATGAAGGCAAAAGTGCGCAACTTCTTGCGCAGTACTGCGCAAGAAGTTGCGCACTCGGCTACAGGCGACGGTAACCGGGGGCTGTAGCGAAATCAGGCGGCGATTTCGCGAAACAAGTGCGCAAGAAGTTGCGCACAATGGCACATGGCTACCGTGCCTGCAGATCATCTAAACCCGAAATGGCTAATCCATCGCCCCTTTTTGCCATTGCGTCACTGGCACGCCACCCTCCGATTCCTTGAAAGTCCCTGTCCAGAGCCCACCCCGTTTAATACCGGAAGGCCAGAGCGCGGCAAACCGTCTTATAAATGAAACACCGCCCTCAGCTATACTCCCCCGCATTTCGACCCGCCCCGAGGACTGACTGTGAAGAACTGGACGTTGCGCCAACGCATTTTGGCGAGCTTTGCGGTGATTATCGCCATCATGCTGCTTATGGTGGTCGTCTCGTATTCGCGGCTGCTGAAGATCGAAGCCAGTGAAAACAGCGTGCGTGACGACGCGATTCCCGGCGTCTATTACAGCTCGATGATTCGTGGCGCGTGGGTCGACAGTTACCTGCAGACCCAGGAACTGCTGGGCCTCAAGGAGGGGCAGGGCGTCAGCAGTGAAGATGCGGCCGATTACAAGGCTTTCGAATCCCGGCTTCAGGAACAGATGGCCAATTACCGTGGCACGGTGGTGACGGACGAGGACAAGCTCGAATTCGCGGCGTTCGAGAAATATCACGACGCCTATCTGAAAATTCAGGATGCGGTGCTCGATCTGCACAAACGCAATCTGGAAGCCGACGCCGTCAAGCTGTTCCACGAACAACTGACTCCGACCTGGTACTCGGGCCGGATGAAGCTCAACGACATCATTGGCGAGAACAAGAAAGTCGCTGACAAGGCCATGGCCAACATTGATGAGGCCGTGGCGGCGGCCAAGGTCAGCATGTTCGTCTCGCTGCTGGTGGCCGTGCTGGCCGCCGGGTTCTGCGGTCTGCTGCTGATGCGCGCGATCATGGCGCCGATGAACCGCATCGTGCAGATCCTCGACATCATGCGCACCGGCGATCTGAGCAGCCGCTTGAACCTCGACCGCAAGGACGAATTCGGTGCCGTGGAAACTGGCTTCAACGACATGATGACCGAGCTCACTTCGCTGGTGTCCCAGGCCCAGCGCTCGTCGGTGCAGGTCACCACCTCGGTGACCGAGATTGCGGCCACTTCCAAACAACAGCAAGCCACCGCCACCGAAACCGCTGCGACCACCACTGAAATCGGCGCGACGTCTCGCGAGATCGCGGCGACCTCTCGCGACCTTGTACGCACGATGACTGAAGTCTCCACCGCCGCCGATCAGGCCTCGGTGCTGGCCGGTTCCGGGCAGCAAGGTTTGGCGCGCATGGAAGACACCATGCATTCGGTGATGGGCGCAGCGGATCTGGTGAACGCCAAACTGGCGATCCTCAACGAGAAGGCCGGCAACATCAATCAGGTGGTCGTCACCATCGTCAAGGTCGCCGACCAGACCAACCTGCTGTCCCTGAACGCCGCGATTGAAGCGGAGAAGGCTGGTGAATATGGCCGTGGTTTCGCGGTGGTCGCCACTGAAGTGCGGCGTCTGGCGGATCAGACGGCTGTCGCCACGTATGACATCGAGCAGATGGTCCGCGAGATCCAGTCGGCGGTGTCCGCCGGGGTGATGGGCATGGACAAGTTCTCCGAGGAAGTGCGTCGCGGCATGGCCGAAGTGCAGCAGGTCGGCGAGCAGCTGTCGCAGATCATCCATCAAGTGCAGGCGCTGGCGCCGCGGGTGTTGATGGTCAACGAGGGCATGCAGGCTCAGGCCACCGGCGCCGAGCAGATCAACCACGCGCTGGTGCAGCTGGGTGATGCCAGCAGCCAGACGGTCGAGTCGTTGCGTCAGGCCAGTTTCGCCATTGACGAACTGAGCCAGGTGGCCGTGGGCCTGCGCAGCGGCGTTTCGCGATTCAAAGTCTGATGAGCGAAATCACCGCCAAACGCAGCGCTGCACCGGTGGCGAAGCAGGCGTTGTTCCTGCTGTTTCGCATCGGCAGCGAACGCTACGCCTTGCGCGCTACGGAAGTGGCCGAAGTGCTGCCGCGCCTGCCGTTGAAGCCGATTGCACGGGCGCCGCACTGGGTGGCGGGGGTGTTCGCCTATCGCGGCACGGTGGTGCCGGTGATCGACCTCAGTGCCCTGACGTTCGGCCATCCTGCGGAAGCGCGCACCAGCACGCGTCTGGTGCTGGTGCATTACCGCGCGGACGACTCGCAACCCTCGCAATGGCTGGGGCTGATCCTCGAACAGGCCACCGATACCCTGCGCTGCAACCCGGATGATTTTCAGCCGTACGGCCTCGACAATCGTCAGGCGCCGTACCTCGGCCCGGTGCGTGAAGACGCGCAAGGGCTGGTGCAGTGGGTGCGGGTCAACGACTTGCTCGACGAGTCGGTGCGTACACTGCTGTTCCCGACACCGCCGCTGGATCCGGCGCGGCTTGAGGAGCAGCCATGAGCAGCGACCAGCGCTTCTTCGACTTCCTCAAGGAACGCATCGGCCTCGATGTCGCCTCGGTCGGGCCGGCGATCATCGAACGGGCTGTGCGCCAGCGCATCACCCTGTCGCAAACGGTGAATGCCAATGAGTACTGGCAGACCCTGCAAGGCTCGCGGGATGAACAGCAGGCGCTGATCGAAGCGGTGATCGTCCCCGAGACCTGGTTTTTCCGTTACCCGGAATCCTTCGCCACCCTCGGCAAACTGGCGCGCAAACGCCTGGGCGAGCTGAACAACATGCGTGCGCTGCGCATCCTCAGCCTGCCGTGTTCCACCGGGGAAGAACCCTATTCGATTGCCATGGCCTTGCTCGATGCGGGCCTCAAGCCCCATCAGTTCAAGGTCGATGGCATGGACGTCAGCCCCTTGTCGGTGGACAAGGCGCGGCGTGCGCTGTACGGCAAGAACTCGTTTCGCGGTCAGGAGCTGGACTTTCGTGAGCGGCATTTTTTCGCCGAGAACGAGGGTTATCGAGTAAATGAAATCGTCCGCGAGCAGGTTCGCTTGCATGTCGGCAACGTGCTCGATCCGTCATTGCTGGTCAACGAGCCGCCGTTCGATTTCGTGTTCTGCCGCAACCTGCTGATCTATTTCGATCAGCCGACCCAGCAGCAGGTATTCGCGGTGCTGAAGCGCCTGACCCATGTCGATGGCGTGCTGTTTATCGGCCCGGCCGAGGGTAGTCTGCTTGGGCGGTTGGGCATGCGCTCGATCGGGATTCCACAGTCCTTTGCTTTCAGCCGTCACAGCGATCCACAACCCGAACCGTTGCCGGCGCCGACCGCGATTCCGCTGCCGTTACCTGTGCGCCAACCGCTGCGCAGCACGCCACCACCGCCGGTGCGCAACCGTCCGTTTGCTGGCGTGACGCCGTTGCCCGCGACGGCTAAAAGCACCAACCCCGACGCCGCGACCTTGCTGGCCAACATCGCCGCCCTGGCCAACGAAGGCAGAAGTGCCGAGGCCCGGGCCGCGTGCGAACAGTATTTGCGCAGCCATGAGCCGGTGGCCCAGGTGTTCTACTGGCTCGGCCTGCTGAGCGATGTCGCCGGCAGCGCGCTCGAAGCCCAGGGCTTTTACCGCAAAGCGCTGTACCTCGAACCGCAACACCCCGAAGCCTTGATGCACCTGGCTGCGTTGCTGCAGGCCCAGGGCGACACGGCCGGCGCCAGACGATTGCAGGAGCGCGCCGCCCGCAGCGACCGCACCGCCGACAGTGAGCGTAAACGATGATCCCGTCCGACACCTTGAACGTCACCCACGAAGACGCCCGGGCCATCGACGATTGCTGGAACCGCATCGGCATCCACGGCGACAAGTCCTGTCCGCTGCTGGACGAGCACATCCATTGCCGCAATTGCTCGGTGTATTCCGCCGCCGCCACGCGTCTGCTCGACCGATATGCGTTGCAGCAGGACGAGCGCGACCCGGTGGCGACCCAGGTGGAAACCGAGCTGAA
This sequence comes from Pseudomonas sp. CH235, assembly GCF_004368175.1. Classification (NCBI taxonomy): domain Bacteria; kingdom Pseudomonadati; phylum Pseudomonadota; class Gammaproteobacteria; order Pseudomonadales; family Pseudomonadaceae; genus Pseudomonas; species Pseudomonas sp. CH235. The sequence goes on along the minus strand of NZ_RRZJ01000008.1, from coordinate 210,067 downwards.
GACCCGTTCGCTGCTGATGTTCCGCCTCGGTGAAGAATGGCTCGGCCTGGCCACCCGCAGTCTGGTGGAGGTCGCGCCGTTGCAGGCGATTCACTCGCTGCCGCACCAGCGCTCCCGGGCCTTGCTCGGCGTGGCGAACGTGCGCGGTGCGCTGGTGGCCTGTCTGTCGCTGGTCGAACTGCTCGACCTCGACAGCAACGCGGCCCCGGTGACCGGCGCGCGGATCATGCCGCGCATGCTGATCATCTCGGCCCAGGGCGGGCCGGTGGTGGTGCCGGTCGACGAAGTCGACGGGATTCACGCCATCGACGAGCGAATTCTCGATGCCGCGTCGCGGTCTGGCGCACAGACCAGCGCCAAATACACCCGAGGCGTGCTGCCTTTCAAAGGTCGCAGCCTGCGTTGGCTGGATGAAGAACAGCTGTTGTCCGCCGTGTCCCGGAGCCTCACATGACCCCCGAGCAAATGCGCGACGCCTCCTTGCTCGAGCTGTTCAGTCTCGAAGCCGAAGCCCAGACCCAGGTGCTCAGCGCCGGGCTGCTGGCGCTGGAGCGCAACCCGACCCAGGCCGATCAGCTCGAATCGTGCATGCGTGCGGCGCACTCGTTGAAAGGCGCGGCGCGGATCGTTGGCATCGACAGCGGAGTCAGCGTCGCCCATGTGATGGAAGATTGTCTGGTCAGCGCCCAGGAAGGGCGATTGTTCCTGCGCCCCGAGCATATCGACGCGCTGTTGCAGGGCACCGATCTGTTGATGCGCATCGCCACTCCGGCCAACGGCCCTCAACCGGCGGACATCGAGGCTTACGTGGCGTTGATGGGCGGTTTGCTCGACCCGACGGCACCGACCGTGGTGCCCGCCGCTCCGAGTGCGCCACCGATGGCCGAGTTGCAGCTTCAGCCACCGCCGGGGGTTGAGCCGGCGCCGGTTGAAATTCCGGTCGAGGTTGCCGAGCCGGAACCCGCGCCTCGCAAGAGCAAACGCACCACCGAAGGTGGCGAGCGGGTGCTTCGGGTCACCGCCGAACGCCTGAACAGCCTGCTCGATCTGTCGAGCAAATCCCTGGTGGAAACCCAGCGCCTCAAGCCGCACCTGGCCACGATGCAGCGCCTCAAACGCATGCAGAACAACGGCCTGCGGGCGCTGGAAAGTCTCAACGTTCATCTCAAGGAACATGCCCTGAGCCTTGAGGCTCAAGAGGCGCTGGAAGACGCGCGTCGTTTGCTCGCCGAATCCCAGCAACTGCTGGCAGAGAAAAACGCCGAACTCGACGAGTTTGCCTGGCAGGCAAGTCAGCGCGCACAAGTGCTCTACGACACCGCGCTGGCCTGCCGCATGCGGCCGTTCGCCGATGTGCTGTCCGGGCAAGTGCGGATGGTGCGCGACCTCGGTCGCAGCCTCGGCAAACAGGTGCGGCTGGAGATCGAGGGCGAGAAGACTCAGGTCGACCGTGATGTGCTGGAAAAACTCGAAGCACCGCTCACGCACCTGCTGCGCAACGCGGTCGATCACGGCATCGAAACCCCGGAAGAACGCCTGCTCAAAGGCAAGTCCGAGGAAGGCCTGATCCGTCTGCGCGCCTCGCATCAGGCCGGTCTGCTGGTGCTGGAACTGAGCGACGACGGCAATGGTGTGGATCTGGAAAAGGTCCGCCGCAGCATCGTCGAACGTCAGTTGTCGCCCGCGGAAACCGCCGCCCAGTTGAGTGAAGAGGAACTGCTGACCTTCCTGTTTCTGCCGGGTTTCAGCCTGCGGGACAAGGTTACCGAAGTGTCGGGTCGTGGCGTCGGTCTCGATGCTGTTCAGCACATGGTCCGCCAGTTGCGCGGTGCGGTGGTGCTGGAGCAGACGGCGGGCGAGGGCAGTCGTTTCTATCTCGAAGTGCCGCTGACCCTGTCGGTGGTGCGCAGCCTGGTGGTGGAGGTCGGCGACGAGGCCTACGCCTTCCCGCTGGCGCACATCGAGCGCATGTGCGATCTGGCGCCGGAGGACATCGTGCAGGTCGAAGGGCGCCAGCATTTCTGGCACGAAGGCCGGCATGTCGGGCTCGTCGCGGCCAGTCAGTTATTGCAACGTCCGGCCAGCCAGAACAGCGGCGAGACCCTGAAAGTCGTGGTGATCCGCGAGCGCGATGCGATCTACGGCGTGGCGGTCGAGCGTTTCATCGGCGAGCGCACGCTGGTGGTGCTGCCACTGGACGAACGGCTGGGCAAGGTGCAGGACATTTCCGCCGGGGCCTTGCTCGACGATGGCTCGGTGGTGCTGATCGTCGATGTTGAAGACATGCTGCGTTCGGTGGACAAACTGCTCAATACCGGGCGTCTGGAGCGTATTGCCCGTCACGGTAATCAGGCCGCGGAAGCCGCGCGCAAACGGATTCTGGTGGTCGACGATTCGCTCACCGTGCGCGAGCTGCAACGCAAGCTGCTGCTCAATCGCGGCTACGACGTGGCCGTTGCGGTGGACGGCATGGACGGCTGGAACGCCCTGCGCTCCGAGGATTTCGATCTGTTGATCACCGACATTGACATGCCGCGCATGGACGGCATCGAACTGGTCTCGCTGCTGCGCCGCGACAACCGTCTGCAATCGCTGCCGGTGATGGTGGTGTCGTACAAGGATCGCGAGGAAGACCGCCGCCGTGGACTGGACGCCGGCGCCGACTATTATCTGGCCAAGGCCAGTTTTCATGACGACGCCCTGCTCGACGCGGTGGTTGAGCTCATCGGAGGAGCGCGGGCATGAAGATCGCAATCGTCAACGACATGCCCCTGGCGGTGGAGGCCCTGCGCCGGGCGCTGGCTTTCGAGCCGGCGCATCAGGTGGTGTGGGTCGCCAGCAACGGCGCCGAAGCGGTGCGCCTGTGCGCCGAAAACACTCCTGACCTGATCCTGATGGACCTGATCATGCCAGTGATGGATGGCGTCGAGGCAACCCGCCGGATCATGGCCGAGAGCCCGTGCGCGATCGTCATCGTCACCGTGGACCGCCAGCAGAACGTGCACCGGGTGTTCGAAGCCATGGGCCACGGCGCGCTGGACGTGGTCGATACCCCGGCCATCGGCGGCGGCAATCCTCAGGAAGCGGCGGCGCCGCTGCTGCGCAAAATCCTCAATATCGGCTGGCTGATCGGCGAGAAAACCGCCCGCTCACGCCCGGCACCTGCGACACCACGCAGTACCGCCTCGCGCCAGCGGCTGGTGGCGATCGGCTCTTCGGCCGGTGGCCCGGCCGCGCTGGAAGTCTTGCTCAAAGGTCTGCCGCGCCACTTTTCGGCGGCCATCGTGCTGGTGCAGCATGTCGATCAGGTGTTTGCCGCCGGCATGGCCGAATGGCTGGCCAGCGCCAGCGGCCTCGACGTGCGTCTGGCCCGCGAAGGCGAACCGCCGCAGGCCGGCGCGGTGCTGCTGGCCGGCACCAACCACCATATTCGTTTGCTCAAGAACGGCACGCTGGCCTACACCGCCGAGCCGGTCAACGAGATCTACCGCCCTTCGATCGATGTATTTTTCGAAAGCGTCGCCAGTTACTGGAACGGTGACGCAGTAGGGGTTTTATTGACAGGGATGGGACGCGACGGGGCGCAAGGGCTTAAGCTCATGCGTCAACAGGGTTATCTGACCATCGCGCAGGATCAGCAAAGCAGTGCGGTGTACGGCATGCCCAAGGCTGCCGCAGCCATCGACGCGGCCGTAGAAATCCGTCCACTGGAAAAGATAGCGCCACGATTGCTGGAGATTTTCCCTAAATGAACACATCCATCCGCAATCCTGGCCCCCGCAGCACTCAGGTGACCGCCCATGAATGACTTACAGATCGATGACATCAAAACCGACGAGAACGCCGCCATGGTGTTGTTGGTGGACGATCAGGCGATGATCGGCGAAGCCGTGCGCCGTGGGCTGTCGAATGAGGAGAACATCGACTTCCACTTCTGCTCCGACCCGCATCTTGCCGTGGCACATGCGGTGCGGATCAAGCCGACCGTGATCCTGCAGGATCTGGTGATGCCCGGCCTCGACGGCCTGAGTCTGGTGCGCGAATACCGCAATCACCCGGCGACCAAGGACATTCCGATCATCGTCCTGTCGACCAAGGAAGACCCGCTGATCAAGAGCGCGGCGTTCTCCGCCGGAGCCAACGATTATCTGGTGAAACTGCCGGACAACATCGAGCTGGTGGCGCGCATCCGCTATCACTCGCGCTCCTACATGACCCTGTTGCAACGGGATGCGGCCTACCGCGCGCTGCGGGTCAGCCAGCAGCAATTGCTCGACACCAACCTCGTCCTGCAGCGGTTGATGAACTCCGACGGCCTGACCGGGCTGTCCAATCGCCGGCACTTCGACGAATACCTGGAACTGGAATGGCGCCGTTCGCTGCGCGACCAGAGCCAGTTGTCGCTGCTGATGATCGACGTCGATTACTTCAAGTCCTACAACGACACCTTCGGCCACGTCGAAGGCGACGAAGCGTTGCGCAAGGTCGCCACGGCGATCCGCGAGGCCAGCGCCCGGCCGTCCGATCTGCCGGCGCGTTATGGCGGCGAAGAATTTGCGCTGGTGCTGCCGAACACTTCGCCTGGCGGGGCCCGACTGGTGGCGGAAAAGCTGCGCCAGACGGTCGCGGCGCTGAAGATTCCGCACAATGCCCCGGCCGAAGGCTCGAGCCTGACCATCAGCATCGGCCTGGCGACCATGGTGCCGGAGTCGGGCAGCGACTGCCGGTTGCTGATCTCGGCGGCGGACCGTGGCCTGTACCTGGCCAAGAACAACGGGCGCAATCAGGTGGGGATCGAATGAACCATCGGGTTCATTCGCCTCAAGAGCCGCCAGACGGGCTGCCGTGACAGCTTGATTACGTTATACTCGCCGGCTTTCAAAAGTTCGCCAACGAGTGCTGCCCGTCATGGAAATCAACCCGATCCTGAACACCATCAAGGACCTGTCCGAGCGCTCCGAAACTATTCGGGGGTATCTTTGACTACGATCAAAAGCATGAGCGTCTGATCGAAGTCAATCGCGAGCTTGAAGATCCTGCAGTCTGGAACAAACCTGAATACGCCCAGGAACTGGGCCGCGAGCGCGCTGCGCTGGCGCAGATCGTCGATACCCTCGACGAACTGAACGGTGGCCTGGCCGATTGCCGCGAGCTGCTGGACATGGCCGTTGAAGAGAACGACGAGGGCGCGGTCAACGACGTCGTCGAAGTCCTTCAAGGTCTCGAAGAGTCCCTGTCCAAGCTCGAATTCCGCCGTATGTTCAGCCACGAGATGGACCCGAACAACGCCTACCTGGACATCCAGGCCGGTTCCGGCGGCACCGAAGCACAGGACTGGGCCAACATCCTGCTGCGCATGTACCTGCGCTGGGCCGACAAACGCGGTTTCGACGCGACCATCATGGAGCTGTCGGCCGGTGAAGTCGCCGGGATCAAGGGTGCGACCGTGCACATCAAGGGCGAATACGCCTTTGGCTGGCTGCGTACCGAGATCGGCGTGCACCGTCTGGTGCGCAAGAGCCCGTTCGACTCCGGCAACCGTCGCCATACCTCGTTCTCCGCAGTTTTCGTCTCGCCAGAGATCGACGACAAGGTGGAAATCGAAATCAACCCGGCAGACCTGCGGATCGACACCTATCGTTCCTCCGGTGCCGGTGGTCAGCACGTAAACACCACCGACTCGGCCGTACGTATCACCCACGTACCGACCAACACCGTGGTGAGCTGCCAGAACGAACGTTCCCAGCACGCCAACAAGGACACCGCCATGAAAATGCTGCGGGCCAAGTTGTACGAGCAGGAAATGCAGAAGCGCAACGCGGCGTCCCAGGCTCTGGAAGACACCAAGTCGGATATCGGCTGGGGTCACCAGATCCGTTCGTACGTGCTCGATGCGTCGCGGATCAAGGATCTGCGCACCAACATCGAACGCAGTGACTGCGACAAGGTACTCGACGGCGACATCGACGAATACCTGGAAGCCAGCCTGAAATCGGGGCTGTAAGCTTTCAACCGACCTCAAGTCCCCCGTCGCCGGCGGGGGCAACGAACCTGTGATGGAAAATTTAAAGACATGAGCGACCTACAACTCGATCCGCAAGCCCTGCAACAGGAAGAAAACTCCCTGATCGCTCTGCGCAAGGAAAAGCTTGCTGCCGAGCGCGCCAAGGGCAATGCCTTCCCGAACGACTTCCGCCGCGAAAACTACTGCGAAGCACTGCAGAAACAGTACGCGGACAAGACCAAGGAAGAGCTGGCAGAGGCGGCGATCCCGGTCAAGGTTGCAGGTCGCATCATGCTCAACCGTGGCTCGTTCATGGTGATCCAGGACATGACCGGTCGCATCCAGGTCTACGTCAACCGCAAGACCCTGTCCGAAGAAACCCTGGCCGCGGTGAAAACCTGGGACATGGGTGACATCATCGCCGCCGAAGGCACCCTGGCCCGTTCCGGCAAGGGCGACCTGTACGTCGAGATGACCAGCGTGCGCCTGCTGACCAAATCCCTGCGCCCGCTGCCGGACAAGCACCACGGCCTGACCGACACCGAACAGCGTTACCGTCAGCGCTACGTTGACCTGATCGTCAACGAAGACGTGCGTCAGACCTTCCGCGTCCGTTCGCAAGTAATCGCGCACATCCGCAGCTTCCTGATGAAGCGCGACTTCCTCGAAGTCGAAACGCCGATGCTGCAGACCATTCCTGGCGGCGCCGCGGCCAAGCCGTTCGAAACCCACCACAACGCGCTGGACATGGAAATGTTCCTGCGTATCGCGCCAGAGCTGTACCTCAAGCGTCTGGTGGTTGGTGGCTTCGAAAAAGTGTTCGAGATCAACCGCAACTTCCGTAACGAAGGCGTTTCGACTCGTCACAACCCTGAATTCACCATGTTGGAGTTCTACCAGGCTTACGCCGACTACGAAGACAACATGGACCTGACCGAAGAACTGTTCCGTGAACTGGCGCAGTTGGTTCTGGGCAGCACTGACGTGCCGTACGGCGACAAGGTGTTCCACTTCGGCGAGCCGTTCGTACGCCTGTCGGTGTTCGACTCGATCCTCAAGTACAACCCCGAGCTGACCGCCGATGACCTGAACGACATCGACAAGGCGCGCGCCATCGCCAAGAAGGCCGGCGCCAAGGTGCTGGGTTTCGAAGGTCTGGGCAAGCTGCAGGTGATGATTTTCGAAGAGCTGGTCGAGCACAAGCTGGAACAGCCGCACTTCATTACCCAGTATCCGTTCGAAGTGTCGCCGCTGGCCCGTCGCAACGACGACAACCCGAACGTCACCGACCGCTTCGAGCTGTTCATCGGCGGCCGTGAAATCGCCAACGCCTACTCCGAGCTGAACGACGCGGAAGACCAGGCCGAGCGCTTCATGGCGCAGGTGGCCGACAAGGACGCCGGCGACGACGAAGCCATGCACTACGACGCCGACTTCGTTCGTGCGCTGGAGTACGGCATGCCGCCAACGGCCGGCGAAGGTATCGGCATCGACCGTCTGGTGATGCTGCTGACCAACTCCCCGTCGATCCGCGACGTGATCCTGTTCCCGCACATGCGGCCACAAGCGTAAGTGTTTCAATAAAAAAGCCGCCTGAAATGGGCGGCTTTTTATTGCCTGTCTGGTACAAACGTATCAAATGGTTAATTTTGAAGAAAACAACAGAGGTATGCCTGTCGTGATCGGTGCAATGGCTCAAGAGGGTGCAGCGGGAATCGCCACTGCGGTCGCTGAAAGTGTTCAGTACCAGGGCCGCAAGGCCAGCCGGCAGGGCAGTGAACAGCGTCGACAGGACATTCTCGATGCGGCGATGCGCATTGTCGTACGCGACGGCGTACGCGCCGTGCGTCACCGTGCGGTGGCGGCCGAGGCCGGTGTGCCGCTGTCGGCCACCACGTATTACTTCAAGGACATCGATGACCTGCTCACCGATACCTTCGCCCAGTACGTCGAACGCAGTGCGGCCTACATGGCCAAGCTGTGGATCAACAACGAAGGCCTGCTGCGCGAAATGGTGGTCAGCGGTGACGGCAGCCCGGAGTCGCGCTCACAACTGGCCGACGATATCGCGCGGTTGATGGCTGATTACGTGCATCGGCAACTGGTCAACCGTCGCGAGCATTTGATGGCCGAGCAGGCGTTCCGTCAGGAGGCGCTGCTCAACCCGCGTCTGGCGGAATTGGTGCGTTCCCATCAGCAGATTCTGTTGCAGGGCACCTGCCAGTTGTTCCAGGTATTGGGCTCGCGCGAGCCGCAGCAGGATGCCAAGGTGTTGACGGCGATTATCGGACGGATGGAATATCAGGGCCTGCTCAACGACGCCGAGCCTTTGGCTGAAGAGGACATGCTCGGCATTCTGACGCGCTATATGCACCTGGTACTCGCGTCGGTGTAATTCTCGACCCTGATCGTTCCCTCGCTCTGCGTGGGAACGATTAGAAGAAACGGGTGTTCAAGGGAGTGTCGAATGAAAGCCTGGCGTGGCGTGCTGATCGCCTTGTCGTTCCTGCTGCTCAGCGGATGTCTGGTGACCTTCAAGGAGCCGCTGCCCGCCAGTGAACCGGCGCCCAAGGGCTTGCTCGGCCAATGGTCGAGCACCAATGCCTGGGGCGAGCCGATGAATCTGGAATTGACGCGCCTGGGCAACGATCGCTATCAGGCGGTTGCGTACTTCAAAGCCAAACCCCGCGAGCGTGAAGCCTATCCGTTCACGGTGTCGCGCCACGGCAACCGCTGGTATCTGTCGGCGAAGGTGCCGGCGCAATACGGCGGGCACTTCACCATCGCCGGCTTCGAGATCACCGACAAGCGCGAACTGGTGATCTACAACCTCGACCTCGAACAGATCAACCAGGCCATCGCCCAGAAGACCCTCGACGGCCAGGGCTTCCAGACCGATGACGGCGAGGGCGTGCAGGTCGACAGCCCGCTTGAAAAGGTCTTTGCTTACCTTGACGACCCGGCCAATTCCGACGTTTTCGTCGAAGCGGCGCGCTATCAGCATCAGGCCAAAGCCAAATAATTCAGTTCGTCACGTTTTCTACAGGAGTTTCGGGTGGACGATTACCAGCAGACGATACGCATTCTGTCCGATCGCATAGTGCTGGCGCAGACGCCGATCCGCGTGCTCGACGCGGTCAAGTGGGACGAGAACATCCGCAAGGGTTTCCTCAAGGCCAAGGGCAAGGAATTGCCGGCGGTGGATCGCGACTACTACCTCAACCGGCCGCTGTCCTTTGATTCGAGCAAGGTCAAGCTGGAGTTCCAGAACATCGAGCGGGATATCACCCGCCAGCTCGGCCAGTTCAACCCGGTTGGCCAGATCATGCGCCGCATGTGCAAGGAATACCGAATGGTGGTACGCATGCTCGAAGCGCGCGGCACCGAGGATTTCGGCCTGATTTCCCAGGAACTGTACGGCGCCGCGTCCGACGCGTTCCACGCCGGTGACCCGACCCTGGCCGACCTCGGCCTGATGATGTCGGACTATCTGAACAACATCGATGGGCGTGGCGACCTGAAGGACGAACCGAAGACCCTTACCGCCAAGGACGCCGTTCACCTGTTGCAAACCCGCCTGAACAAGGTGTTCGGCGAGGCTGAAGAAACCATCCGCGTGTTCGAGTCCGACGGTATCGTCGCCGATGCGGCGGCGGGTGCCGACTACATCAAGATCCGCACCGACGCGATGTTCAACGACCGCGACGTGCGCGCGCTGGAAGTCCACGAAGGCCTGGTGCACGTCGGCACCACGCTCAACGGCTTGAACCAGCCGATCTGCACCTTCCTGTCCAAGGGCCCGCCCTCGTCGACGGTGACTCAGGAAGGTCTGGCGATCCTGATGGAAATCATCACCTTCGCCTCCTACCCGAGCCGCCTGCGCAAACTGACCAACCGCACCCGCGCCATTCACATGGTCGAGGAGGGCGCGGACTTCCTGCAGATTTTCGAGTTCTTCCGCGAGCAGGGCTTCGAGATGGCGGAAAGCTACGGCAACGCCAGTCGGGTTTTCCGTGGCTCGACGCCGACCGGTCTGCCATTCACCAAAGACTTGTCCTACCTCAAGGGCTTCATCATGGTTTACAACTACATTCAGTTGGCCGTGCGCAAGGGCAAGCTCGAGCAGATCCCGTTGCTGTTCTGCGGCAAGACTACGCTGGAGGACATGCGAACCCTGCGTCAGCTGGTGGACGAAGGCCTGGTGGTGCCGCCCAAGTACCTGCCGGACCAGTTCCGCGACATGAACGCGCTGTCGGCGTGGATGTGCTTCTCCAACTTCCTCAACCACTTGAGCCTGGACCGGATCGAGGCCGATTACTCCAACATCCTGTAGGCCCATTGATCATTCCCGCGCTGCGCGCGGGAATCCGAACCCTGCGAGGTTTCACCGGATGAGAATCCTCGGCATCCTTTGCCTGCTCCTGACCCTCGGCGGTTGCAGCTCCTTGCTGTTCTACCCCGAACCGGGTCAGATCTTCACCCCGGAAAAGGCCAAACTCGAATACCGCACCGTCACCCTGACCACCGCCGACGGCCTCAAGCTGAATGCCTGGTGGCTGCCGGCCAAACCCGGGGTCGAGGTCAAGGGTACGGTCCTGCACCTGCACGGCAACGGCGGGAATCTGCCGATGCACCTGGGCGGAAGCTGGTGGTTGCCGAAAAACGGCTATCAAGTGCTGCTGGTGGACTATCGCGGTTACGGCTTGTCCGAGGGCGAACCGAGCCTGCCGGCGATCTATCAGGACATCGATGCCGCCTTCGCCTGGCTGGACAAGGCGCCTGAGGTCAAAGGCAAACCGCTGGTGCTGCTGGGCCAGAGTCTCGGCGGCGCGATGGCGGTGCATTGGCTGGTGCAACATCCGGAAAGACAAAAACAGCTCAAGGCGCTGGTACTCGACGGCGTGCCCGCCAGTTACCGCAGCGTCGGCCAATACGCCCTCAGCACCTCTTGGCTGACATGGCCGTTTCAGGTGCCGCTGTCGTGGCTGGTGCCGGATGGCGACAGTGCGATCAACGCGATGCCGCAGCTCAACGGCGTGCCGAAACTGATCTTCCACAGCCTCGACGATCCGCTGGTGCCCCTTTCCAACGGCATCCGTCTGTATCAAGCTGCGCCGCCACCGCGCGTGCTGCAACTGACTCGTGGCGGCCATGTGCAGACCTTCGGCGATCCGGTCTGGCGTCAGGTGATGCTGCGTTACCTCGACGACCCCGAACACTTCAACGGCCTGCGCCGCCTCGGCGAGATCCCGAATTATCCGACACCCCCGAATTCTGAAGACGAACCACCAGAGAGTCCGCAATGAGTGAAGAACGTAACGCCATCCCGCTGATCATCACCGGCATCTGCAGCATCCTCGGCACCGTCGGTGCCCTGTGGTACTACGGCTACCTGCACTTCGCCAAACCCGAGGATGCGTTGCTGCTCAACGAATTCACCATGCTCAAGACCGTTCCCGGCGAAGACTACAAAGTTTCCCTGACCCCGGCGCCGCAAGTGGCGCAGTGCATCGATGGCGTGCTGGTGCTGTTCGACACCGAACAGAAAGGCCTGACCGGGGTGCTGGTCAACAGTCAGAAAAAGGCTGTGCGCTGCATGGGCCAAGAGACGCCGCAGAAGCTCGAAGAGTAAATGTGCGACGGACAAAAAAGCCCCGCCTGATCAAATCAGGCGGGGCTTTTCATTTACCGCTCAGCGAATCAGTGCGTGGTCGAGCTCACGGCCGAACGCGGTACCACTGGCTGGTTGTCGTTGGAAATGGTCACTTCCACTCGACGGTTCATCGCACGGCCCGAGACGGAGGTGTTATCCGCTACCGGGTATTCCTTGCCGTAACCTTGAGCGACGATGCGCGATGGGTCGACGCCCATCTTGATCAGTGCAACCTGCACCGAGGTCGCGCGGCGCTCGGACAGCGACTGGTTGTAGCTCGCAGTACCGGTGCTGTCGGTGTAGCCCTCGACGATCACTTTGCGATCAGGGTTTTCCTGAAGGAATTGCGCCAGTTTGTTGATGTTCACCAGACCGCTGGATTTCAGGTCGGCCTTGTTGGTGGCAAACAGCACGTCACCGAAGGTCACCAAAGTACCGCGATCGGTCTGCTTGGCGTTGAGGCTGTCCTGCAGCTGTTTGATCTGCTGATCGCGAGCGTCCAGGCGGGCCTGGGCACGTTGGGCGGCGGCGTTCTTCAAATTGGCTTCAGCGGTACGCAGAGCGATGGTCTGCTTGGCCACTTCCACGCGCTGGTTGGTCAGATAGGCCAGCTGGTCGACCTTGTGCTGGTCTTCCTTGTCCAGATAAGCCTTGTCGGCCTTGTCCAGGTAATCACTGGCATCCTTGGTTTCCAGCGCCGCGACTTTGCTGGCCTGCGGGTTGGCCTGCAGCCCGGCGTAGTTGGTGCGCGCCTGTTCCAGGTTCGGGTTCGGCGGCGTCGAGCAGGCAGCCAGGGCAACGCTTGCGGCCAGGAGAGCGGGGATCATCAGTTGTTTACGCATAATCGTTCGTCCTTTCTATCGATAAGAGTTTCAGCCTTGCGGTCGGGATGCGCGCTTACTGCACGGTGCGCTGACTTTCCTGACGCAGTTCCTGAACACCTTTCTGGGAATCCTTCACAGCTTGTTCGGCTTTCATCGCCTGAGCCTTGCGTTCAGCGACGCGGGCGTCCCACTCGGCCTGTTCGGCGAGGGTGCGGGCCTCATCATATTTCTTGTCGTGCATGGCGATTTCGGCTTGCTTCAGCTTGTCCTGAGCCTGCTTCATCTCCACGGCGGCGAACTCGGTACCGCCGGCGCTGACCGCGCTGTTGACCGCCGATTGAGTCACGGCGTACTGCTCGGTCGGTGGATTGCCAGCGCAACCGGCCAGCACGAAGCTGGTGCCGATGGCGAGAGCGGCCAGTTTCAGACCGCGCAGGTGGGAAAACGAGGTTTGGGTCTTCATGGTCTTCAACTCCATTGGTTAACTCCTTGAAAGCTTCGAAATCCATCCTGGTAGCGGAGCCGCAACCTTCATGTGCAAGTGCGTTTTGAAACGCTCGTTCCAGGCGTGGTTACCTGTTCCGACCGAAGGCATTTTTCAAAAGTTCAGAAAAGATGGCCCATCGCCAAAAAAAACTTTGACCGAACGGACAGGGCTCTAAACCGGGAACTTTGGCGGGGGAGAATGGTACGCGCGGGCGAAAAATGGCGTAAAAGCGGAGGGGAAATACAGTCCCTGTGGGAGCTGGCTTGCCAGCGATGAGGCCATCCAATTCAACCCGTTTGCGGCTGAACTGACGCCATCGAGGGCAAACCGTTTCCCACAGTTTTGAGGGGTCAGGGATCAGTGTTTTTGCTTGCCGGCAGCCGCCGACAAGTCGTGCAGATGACGCCGCGACAACGCGAGAAAACGCGGGGTCGGGCCGACATCTTCATACAGCGGATCGCCTTCCTCGTCAGTGGCGACCACGGTCGAACCTTTCACATACGGCAGGCTCGCTTCGAACTCTTCGAGGGCGGCGCCGATCAGCTCGCCGAGCAGTTCTTCGGCGTGGCGTTTGGGGTACATCTCGGCGATCGCCGCCAGCCGTGCGGCAGCTTCCACATCCAGATGAATCGTGTAGCCGGTATCGGTCAGGCGACCCTTGGCGGTTTCTTCCCAATGCTGGGCGAGTTCACGGATTTTCATAAAAACCTCATGTCGCGCCTGCTCATGGCAGGTCTTGGTGAGTGTCCGGCGTCAGCCGGCGGCAAGCCGTTGTGGGGCTTACCCTTGAGACTAGCTTCAACCCTCAAGGTTTAAAGTCCCTTCGTCGTCTGCTTGTAAGAAGCGTCCCAGAGCGGCACTCTCTGTTCATCCACTCACTTGCGATCCGTCACCGATTACTGCTGGAGAGATGCTGATGACCGATATTGATGCACGCTTGCGCGAAGACGTTCACCTGCTCGGTGAGCTGTTGGGCAACACCATTCGTGACCAGTACGGCGAGGCGTTTCTCGACAAGATCGAGCAGATCCGCAAGGGCGCCAAGGCTGATCGGCGCGGCTCGATGGACGCCGAACTCAGCGCCAGCCTCAATCAATTGAGCGAAGACGAACTGCTGCCGGTGGCGCGGGCCTTCAACCAGTTTCTCAACCTGGCGAACATCGCCGAGCAGTACCAGCTCATCCATCGCCGCGAAGAGACCCAGGCCGCGCCGTTCGAGTCCCGCGTACTGCCGGAATTGCTCGCCCGCCTGCGCAACGAAGGGCACAGCGCCGAATCCCTGGCCCGGCAACTGGCGCGGCTGGAAATCGAACTGGTACTGACCGCGCACCCGACCGAAGTGGCGCGGCGCACGCTGATCCAGAAGTACGACGCGATCGCCGCGCAACTGGCGGCGCAGGATCATCGCGACCTGACTACGGCCGAGCGCGAGCAGATTCACAACACCCTGCAACGTTTGATCGCCGAAGCCTGGCACACCGAAGAAATCCGCCGCACCCGACCAACCCCGGTGGACGAAGCCAAGTGGGGTTTTGCGGTGATCGAACACTCGCTGTGGCAGGCGATTCCCCACCATATGCGCAAGGCCGATCAGGCGCTGTTCGCCGCCACTGGCCTGCGTTTGCCGCTGGAAGCTGCGCCGATCCGCTTCGCTTCGTGGATGGGCGGCGACCGCGACGGCAACCCGAACGTGACCGCTGCCGTGACCCGCGAAGTGCTGTTGCTGGCGCGCTGGATGGCGGCGGATCTGTACCTGCGTGATGTCGATCACCTGGCCGCCGAACTGTCGATGCAGCAGGCCAGCGAGGCGCTCAAGGCCAGGGCCGGGGACAGTGCCGAGCCGTATCGTGCGGTGCTCAAGCAATTGCGCGAAAGGCTGCGCGCCACGCGTAACTGGGCCCATGCATCGCTGACCGCCACCACGCCGGCCCCGGTTGATGTGCTGCACAACAATCGCGACCTGCTCGATCCGCTGGAGCTGTGTTTCAACTCGCTGCACGAATGCGGCATGGGCGTGATCGCCGACGGGCCATTGCTCGATTGCCTGCGTCGGGCCGTGACGTTCGGCCTGTTCCTGGTGCGCCTCGATGTGCGTCAGGACTCGTCCCGCCACAGCGCGGCCATGAGCGAAATCACCGATTACCTCGGCCTCGGCAAGTACGAGGAGTGGGACGAAGAACAGCGCATCAGCTTCCTGACCCGCGAACTGCAAAACCGTCGGCCGTTGCTGCCGGCGCATTTCAAACCCTCGGCCGATACCGCCGAAGTGCTCGCCACCTGCAAGGAAATCGCCGCCGCGCCGGGCGCTTCGCTGGGCTCCTACGTGATCTCCATGGCCGGTGCCGCTTCCGATGTGCTGGCGGTGCAATTGCTGCTCAAGGAGTCCGGCGTACTGCGGCCGATGCGCGTGGTGCCGCTGTTCGAAACCCTCGCCGACCTCGACAACGCAGGACCTGTGATCGAACGTCTGTTGCTGCTGCCGGGTTACCGCGCGCGGCTGCAAGGCCCGCAGGAAGTGATGATCGGCTATTCCGACTCGGCCAAGGACGCTGGCACCACCGCGGCGGCGTGGGCGCAGTACCGGGCGCAGGAGCGGCTGGTGGAAATCTGCCGCGAGCAGCAAGTCGAACTGCTGCTGTTCCACGGTCGCGGTGGCACCGTGGGCCGTGGCGGCGGCCCGGCGCACGCGGCGATCCTGTCGCAGCCGCCGGGTTCGGTGGCCGGACGTTTCCGCACCACCGAGCAGGGGGAAATGATTCGATTCAAATTCGGCCTGCCGGACATCGCCGAGCAAAACCTCAATCTTTATCTGGCGGCAGTGCTGGAAGCGACCCTGTTGCCACCGCCGCCACCGACCCCCGAATGGCGGCATTTGATGGATGAACTGGCCGCTGACGGTGTCGCCGCTTACCGTGCGGTGGTGCGGGAAAATCCGCAGTTCGTCGAGTATTTCCGCCAGTCGACGCCGGAGCAGGAGTTGGGCCGCTTGCCATTGGGCAGCCGTCCGGCCAAGCGCCGCGCTGGCGGGATCGAAAGCCTGCGGGCGATTCCGTGGATCTTCGGCTGGACCCAGACCCGCCTGATGCTGCCGGCCTGGCTCGGCTGGGAAACCGCATTGAGCAAGGCCCTGGAGCGCGGCGAAGGCGAATTGCTCGGGCAGATGCGCGAGCAGTGGCCGTTCTTCCGCACGCGCATCGACATGCTGGAAATGGTGCTGGCCAAGGCCGACGCCGATATCGCGCTGTCCTACGACGAGCGTCTGGTGGAGTCGGACTTGCTGCCTTTGGGTGTGCACTTACGCGACCTATTGTCGCAGGCGTGTTCCGTCGTCCTCGGCCTGACCGGTCAGTCGCAGCTACTGGCACATAGCCCGGACACCCTGGAATTCATCCGTCTGCGCAACACCTACCTCGACCCGCTGCATCTATTGCAGGCCGAGTTGCTGGCGCGTTCGCGGCAGCAGAATGTCGAGCAGGGCAGCCCGGTGGAACAGGCGTTGCTGGTGTCTGTGGCGGGGATTGCCGCCGGTTTGCGAAATACCGGCTAAGGATTTCTGCGTGGGGCGGGGCACCCGGGGCGAACCTCGGGTGCCGTTTATTGACTGTAGGAAAAATGCGGTCAGGCGACAGTTAATGATGGGGTTGCGACTTGGGGAACCGCGTCGCAAGGTCGCGGCGGGCGCCGGTTTCTCCGACTTTTGGCGTCTTGTGTGGGCGCAGCCTGCTGTGTATCTTGATCAGCCTTTGGCCGTTTGGGCGGCCACGACCCGTTTTATGAGATTGGCCCCACGAGGCGAATCCGTTGTTTTTTATATAAAAAATTGAGGAGCACATCGATGCGCGTCATTCTGCTGGGAGCTCCCGGGGCCGGTAAAGGTACTCAGGCTAAGTTCATCACCGAGAAATTCGGCATTCCGCAAATCTCCACCGGCGACATGCTGCGTGCTGCGGTCAAGGCCGGCACCGAGCTGGGCATCAAGGCCAAGAGCATCATGGATGCCGGCGGCCTGGTGTCGGATGACCTGATCATCGCGCTGGTCAAGGACCGTATAGCTCAGGCTGACTGCGCCAACGGTTTCCTGTTCGATGGCTTCCCGCGCACCATTCCTCAGGCTGAAGCGCTGGTGACTGCCGGTGTCGAGCTGGACGCCGTGGTCGAAATCGCCGTTGAAGACGAAGAAATCGTTCAGCGTATCGCCGGTCGTCGCGTTCACGAGGCCAGCGGCCGCGTTTACCACATCGTCTACAACCCGCCGAAAATTGCCGGTAAAGACGACATCACCGGCGAAGAGCTGGTACAGCGCAAGGACGACACCGAAGAAACCGTGCGTCATCGCCTGTCGGTCTACCACTCGCAGACCAAGCCGCTGGTGGAGTTCTACCAGAACCTGTCCGCCAGGAACGGTGGCAAGCCGAAGTACAGCCATATCCCTGGCGTCGGTTCGGTTGAAGCGATCACCGCCAAGGTGCTTGAAGCGCTGAGCTGAAAAACCTGATCCGCTGCATCATCCACGGCCCGCTTGCGGGCCGTAGTTGTTTATACTGGCGCACTTTTCCCCACCTGATTTACGGACACATCGATGAGCACCTTGCTGGCCCTGGACACCGCGACTGAAGCTTGCTCCGTTGCCTTGCTGCATGACGGCAAGGTCACGAGCCATTACGAGGTGATCCCGCGCCTGCATGCGCAGAAACTGCTGCCGATGATCCAGCAACTGCTCGCCGACGCCGGCACCACCCTGCAAGCGGTGGACGCCATCGCCTTCGGTCGTGGCCCGGGCGCATTCACCGGCGTGCGGATTGCCATCGGCGTAGTGCAAGGCCTGGCGTTTGCACTGGATCGCCCGGTATTGCCGGTGTCGAACCTGGCGGTGCTGGCGCAACGGGCTTACCGCGAGCACGGCGTGAGCCAGGTCGCGGCCGCCATCGATGCGCGGATGGATGAGGTGTATTGGGGCTGCTATCGCGAGACGGCCGGGGAGATGCGTCTGGTCGGCACCGAGGCGGTGCTGCCGCCGGAAGTCGCCGCATTGCCGGACGATGCTTCGGGTGACTGGTTCGGTGCCGGCACTGGCTGGGGTTATGGCGAGCGTATCGCGGTGAATCTGAGCGGTTCCGATGCGGGCATGCTGCCCCATGCCGAAGACCTGCTGACCCTCGCGCGATTTGCCTGGGAGCGTGGCGAAGCGATTCCGGCAGATGACGCCCAGCCGGTTTACCTGCGCGACAAAGTGGCCACCCCGAAAGCCCGCTGAGGCCATTTACCCTGTGGCATTCGCCACAGGGTTCTGCCGTTCCTGCCAATCGTCCGTTTCTAACCCCGCGCTTTAAACCTTTTGTCTTTTATGTGTTCTAGTTATCACTCGGCGATTTGCTAAGTCGGTCAGGTGCCGCTAAATTGCCATCATTGATACCGAGCATGACTTTATGCGTATAGACGGCGTTTCCACTCATTCCTACCCCATCAAGCGCAAGCCTCGCAAAGGCAATCCGGCGCTGGATGAGTCCGTCGACGATATCGACGGCGAGCTGGAATTCCCGACCGAAGAGCAACTGGCTGCCCGTGCCGCCAAAGCCACCGCCCAACGCCTGAGCAATCTGCCCGCCCGTCAACAAGACATGATTTATCACCGCGCGATGAAGAAAAGCGTGGCCATGGCCCTGGCCAGCTACCTGAGCACCGCCGGTTTTGTCGATTGGGATGCAGACGTGCTGGGCCTCGATCTGTACATCTGATGGATCTGCCTTACTACCTCGGTTGCCCGTCCTGGAGCGAAAACGCCTGGCGCGAGTACCTGTATCCGGTAGACGCCAAGACCTCCGATTTCCTCGGACTCTATTCGCAAGTGTTCAACGCTGTTGAAGGCAATACGACCTTCTACGCCAGCCCGTCGCCCGCCACCGTGCAGCGCTGGGCCGAGGTGATGCCGGAGCACTTTCGCTTCACTGCCAAGTTTCCCGGTGACATCAGCCACAGCGGCGACTTGCGCGATCAACTGACCGCCGCTGAAACCTTCCTCCAGCTACTCAAGCCGCTCGGCGAGCGCGTTTCGCCAATGTGGCTGCAACTGTCGAAAAGCTTCACACCGCATCGCTTGCCGGAGCTCGCCGCGTTCATCGATGCGCTGGATTGTCCGCTGGCGGTGGAAGTGCGCCACGAACAATTCTTCGCCAAGGGCGAGAGTGAGCGACTGCTCAATCGGCTGCTGCTGGATCGCGGCGTGGAGCGCATCTGTCTTGATCCCCGCGCACTGTTCAGTTGTTTGTCCACCGAATCGTCGGTGATCCACGCCCAATCGAAAAAGCCCCGCGTACCCACGCGGCCGGCGGCGTTCACCCAGTTCCCGCAGGTGCGCTTCATCGGCCATCCGGAGCTTGAGGCCAACGACCCGTTCCTGGTGCCGTGGGTGGCGAAGATCGCCGAGTGGATCGAAGAAGGCCGCACGCCGTACATCTTCCTGCACACCGCCGACAACCTCCTCGCGGCGAAGCTGGCGCAACGTTTTCACGCACAACTGATGCAACGTTTGCCTGGCCTGCGATCCTTGCCTGAGCTATACAGAGAACCCGCCGCCGAGCAACTTGGCCTGCTCTGAGGTGGATTTCTTTCCTGCCCTGGAGCCCGCCGATGGACGCCCAAGCCCGTCAACAACAAGCCCGTAAAGCCGAAACCTTCAAAGCCCTGCACGAACGCTCCGGGATTTTCGTGATTCCCAATCCGTGGGATGCCGGTTCCGCGAAGATGCTCGCCAGTCTCGGCTATCAGGCGCTGGCGACCACCAGCGCCGGTTATGCATTTTCTCAGGGCAGAGCCGATGGCGGCCTGAGTCTCGACGATACGCTGGGCAATGTCCGGGCGATTGTCGCGGCCACCGATCTGCCGGTGGCGGTGGATCTGGAAAACGGCTTCGCCGACGCCCCGGCCGAATCGGCGCAAAGTCTGATCCGCGCAGCCGAGGCGGGCGCCGTGGGTGGCTCGATCGAAGATGCCACCGGCCGGGAAGACTCGCCGATCTACTGCTTCGAACACGCGGTGGCGCGGATCGAAGCCGCCGTCGCTGCGGTGCGCACCTTGCCGTTTCCCTTCACACTGACGGCCCGTGCGGAAAACTACCTGCACGGCAATCCCGATATCAACGACACCATCCGCCGTTTGCAGGCCTTTGCCGAAGCCGGCGCCGACGTGCTGTACGCGCCGGGCCTGCACACCGCCGAAGAAGTTCTGGCGGTTGTGCGCGCGGTGGCGCCGAAACCGGTCAATGTGTTGATGTCCGGCGGCTTGAAACTGACCGTGCAGCAGCTGGAAGAAATGGGCGTGAAGCGCATCAGCACCGGTTCGGCGCTGGCCCTGGCGGCGTTCGGCGAGTTTTTCCGCGCGGCTGAAGAAATCCAGCAGTCCGGCACCTTCACTTTCACGTCCCGTTCGATGCCGTACGCCAAGGCCAATCAATTCTTCAAGGGATGAGCATGGGGCGCTGGCTGCTGTTGGCAGGCCTGCTGATCATCGGTGGCGGGCTGATCGGCGTCTGGCGCGGTTGGCTCGATGTGCCGCCGCAGTGGAATCCGTGGGCGCCGCTGGACGTGCAGGCGACGCCCAACTGGCTCACGGGCTACAAGTTGATGCGCCTGCGCAGCGATCCGGCTTTGTGCGAGCAGGCATTGGGCAGCTCCGGCCTGCGGGTTTCGCCACAGGCCGACAGTCCCGATGCCAAGTGTCCGTTGATTGGCGCTTTGCGCGTGCAGGGCGGCGGAGTGGGGCTCAGCAGCAGCTTTCTCGCCAGTTGCCCGTTGGCCGTGGCGTTCGCGATGTTCGAGCGCCACACGCTGCAACCGGCGGCCCAGCAGGCCTACGGTCAATCGGTGGCGCGGGTCGATCACCTCGGCAGCTTCGCCTGCCGCAACGTCTACAACCGCGATAGCGGCGCGCTCAGCCGCCACGCCAGCGCCGATGCCCTGGACATCGCCGGCTTCCGGCTGGCGGATGGTCGCGCGATCAGCGTGCTCAAGGACTGGCCGAAGCAAAATCAGGACGCGCAGTTTCTACGGCAGGTGCGCGACGGTGCCTGCGAGGTGTTCAATGTGGTGTTGAGTCCGGATTACAACGCCGCCCATCGCAATCACTTTCATGTCGATGTCGGGCGCTGGAGCGTGTGTCGCTGAGGGATCAGGCGGCGATGCGCAGGTTCTGCTGAACGATCGGGCGCACCCAGCCGTTATCGAAGTCCAGGGCTTTCTGCTGCTCGACGATGGCTTCCGGCGGGAACGGCGGGTACGGCTGCAGCAGATCCAGGTCGAACTCGGCAATCGGCAGGTACAGCGGTTTTTTCTGCGGGGCAGGGCCTGGCTCCGGAATCGGCTGGCCGTTGTTGATCACGACCGGACGAACCCAGCTGCTGTCGAAATCCTGCTGCTTTTGCTGAGTCTTGATTTCTTCTGCGGGGAACGGAGGGTACGGCTCGGCCAGTGTCATGTCGATTTCGGCGATCGGCAGGAACAGCGGCTCCGGCGGACGCACCTCGGTTTCCACCACATCGCATTCACGCTGGCTGACGATGTGTGCGTGCAGTTCGCTGCCGACGGTCGGTTCTTCAGGGCTTTGCAGATCTACCGGCGGGAAAGTGCCGCAGGCCGGCACCACATCACTCGATTGTTCGGCCAGTGCCTGGGCAAAGAAGTCCTGCCACAGGTGGCTGACGCCGCCCAATGCTTGAGTGTTATGACGGCTGAAGTCGCCTGTGGGCGAAAGGTAGCCAATCGATGTGGGAAGAATGCCTGACATTTTTTTCGGTTGACGCTCAGCTCTGGCAAAATGCGCGTTGATTGGGTTATCGGCGGTTTTTGCCGATCCTTAACTTTTTTGAGCGTGTTTTCCATGATTGAGCAACCCGCGGCCTGCCGCATCCATGTCGAGGCCCTCGGCCCGACGTTCGAAGCGCAGGCCGAGCAGTGGGCGCAGCGCCTGGATCTGCCGTTGCAGGTGGCTGACGGTGAGTTTGCCCTGCAGGTCGGCGAGCAGGGTTTGCAGATGCAACAACTGGGACCGGATGCGCCGGGCCCGGTGCGGGTCGACTTCGTCGAGGGTGGCGCGGCCCATCGCCGGTTGTACGGCGGTGGCAGCGGACAGATGATCGCCAAGGCGGTAGGCATCGCCCAAGGCGTGCGCCCTCGGGTACTGGATGCCACGGCAGGGTTGGGCAAGGATGCGTTCGTGCTGGCCAGTCTCGGTTGCGAGATGAGCCTGATCGAGCGCCAGCCATTGATCGGCGCCTTGCTGGAGGATGGTCTGGCCCGTGCGGCGGAAGACTTCGAGGTGGCGCCGATCGTGGCGCGGATGAAGCTGCTCAAGGGCAACTCCATCGAGGTGATGCGCAATTGGGAGGGCGAGCCGCCGCAGGTGATCTACCTCGACCCGATGTTCCCGCACCGTGAGAAAACCGCGCTGGTGAAGAAGGAAATGCGCCTGTTCCGTCCGCTGGTGGGCGATGATCCAGATGCACCAGCCTTGCTGGAAGCAGCGTTGGCACTGGCCACGCACCGGGTGGTGGTCAAGCGCCCGCGCAAGGCACCTTGCATCGAAGGGCCGAAGCCGAGCCATGCGCTGGATGGCAAATCCAGCCGTTACGACATCTACCCGAAGAAAGCGCTCAAGGCCTGAGCCGTCGCATAAGAAAATCCCACGCATGGCGTGGGATTTTTGTTTTCAGGGTCGAAAGGCCCGCATGAACAGCCCGACCACTTCCTGCACATGACTTTCTGCCGCCTCGCCGGTCAGTGGCTCACCGCAGCCGTATAGCAGGCGGAAATTCCCGGCGCCCTTGATCAGGCAAAAGAAGTGCTCGGCGGCGTTGTGCGGGTTATCGATGCTCAGCACGCCGGTTTCGTGAATCCGCCGCAGCAAACGCTCCATGCCTTGCACCATGCGCTGGGGACCGGCCTCGAAGAAGATCAGCGACAGCTTCGGATCCTGACTGCCCAGCGCCATGATCAGGCGATGCAGATTCACCGATTCATCGCTGTTGATCAGGTGATGAAAGCCGCGCGCAATGTTCAGCAACACATTTTCCACCGCGATGCCGTCGGGCAATTCGAAGAACAGCGGCGGCAATTGCTCCTCGCATTTGGCCACCACGGCGGCGGAAAACAGCGTCTCCTTGTCGTTGAAATGGCTATAGACCGTCAGCTTCGACACCCCGGCCTCGGCGGCCACCGCGTCCATGCTGGTGTTGGCATAGCCATGACTCAGGAACAGGATTTTCGCCGCCTCGAGAATCGCCTGGCGCTTGGCCGGATCCTTCGGGCGGCCGGGGCCGTTTGGAGTGGAAAGATTGTTCGACATTCTTCGGTTTTAATACTGGACTGGTGAGTTTGCTATTAATAACATACCGGCCAGTATAATTATTCCAAGCCTCCTTAGCGAAAGGTCCTTCACCATGTTCCGCCATGCGTTGTCCTTTGCGGTGCCAGTCAGTCTGGCGTTTTTATTGTCGGCATGTGGCAAGGAAGAGGTGACGCAAGTCAGCGTGCGACCGGCCATGGTGGTGCAGCCAGAGCCTTCGGCGCAGGCGATGGAAAGTTATCCGGGCGAGGTTCGCGCCCGCTACGAACCCGATCTGGCGTTCCGCATCGGCGGCAAAGTCAGCCGACGACTGGTCGATGAAGGCCAGCGCGTGAAGGCCGATCAACCGCTCGCCGAACTCGATCCGCAGGATGTACGCCTGCAACTGGAAGCGACCCGGGCCCAGGTCGCGGCCGCCGAAGCCAATCTGAATCTGGTGCGCGCCGAGCGTGACCGCTACAAGACCCTGATGGAACGGCAGATGGTCAGCCGCTCCGCCTACGACAATGCCGAGAACCTCTATCGCTCCGGCGAAGCCCGCCTCAAACAGATCAAAGCCGAATTCAACGTCTCGACCAATCAGGCCAGTTACGCCGTGCTGCGCGCGCCCCAGGATGGCGTGGTGGCCAAGCGTTCGGTGGAAGTCGGGCAGGTGGTCGCCGCCGGGCAGACCGTTTTCACTCTCGCCACTGACGGCGAACGGGAAGTGCTGATCAGCCTGCCGGAGCAGAGCTTCGGCCGCTTCAAGGTCGGCCAGCCGGTTTCGGTGGAGCTGTGGACGCAACAGAACCAGCGCTTCGCCGGGCAGATCCGCGAGCTGTCGCCGGCCGCCGATCCGAAATCCCGTACCTTCGCCGCACGCATTTCATTCACCGCCGGCAAGGTTCCGGCAGAACTGGGCCAGAGCGCCCGCGTCTTCGTGCAGACCACCGATGTCATCCCGCTGTCGGTGCCGCTTTCGGCGCTGACCGCCGAAAACGGCGCGACTTACGTCTGGGTCGTCAGCGCCAACAACACCCTGAAAAAGACCCCGGTGCGCACCGGCCCGTTCGGTGAGAAAACCGTGCCGGTGCTCGAAGGCCTGAACGCCAGCGACTGGGTGGTCGCCGCTGGCGTGCATGTGCTGCTGGAAGGGCAGCAGGTGCGTCCGGTGGATCGCTCCAACCGTGTGGTCAATCTGGCTGGCAAGGAGTAATCCCCGATGGGTTTCAATCTTTCCGCCTGGGCGCTGCGCAATCGCCAGATCGTACTGTTCCTGATGCTTTTGCTGGCCATTGTCGGCGCCTTGTCCTACACCAAGCTCGGCCAGAGTGAAGACCCGCCATTCACCTTCAAGGCGATGGTCATCCAGACTCGCTGGCCGGGCGCAACGGCTCAGGAAGTCTCGCGCCAGGTTACCGAACGCATCGAAAAGAAACTGATGGAAACCGGCGAGTACGAGCGGATTGTTTCGTTCTCCCGCCCCGGTGAATCCCAGGTCACGTTCATCGCCCGCGACTCCATGCATTCGGTGGAGATTCCGGATCTCTGGTATCAGGTGCGCAAGAAAGTCAGCGACATTCGCCAGACCCTGCCGCCGGGCATTCAGGGGCCGTTTTTCAACGATGAATTCGGCACCACCTTCGGCAATATCTATGCGCTGACCGGCGACGGTTTCGACTACGCGGTGCTCAAGGATTACGCCGACCGCATCCAGATCCAGCTGCAACGGGTCAAGGACGTGGGCAAGGTCGATCTGCTCGGTTTGCAGGACGAGAAGGTCTGGGTCGAGCTGTCCAACGTCAAACTCGCCACCCTCGGCTTGCCACTGGCAGCCGTGCAGCAGGCGCTGGAAGAACAGAACGCGGTGTCCACCGCCGGCTTCTTCGAAACCGGCAGCGAGCGATTGCAGCTACGGGTTTCGGGGAATTTTCAGACAGTCGACGAGATCAAGAACTTCCCGATCAGGGTCGGTGATCGTACGTTCCGTATCTCCGATGTCGCTGACGTGCGGCGCGGTTTCAACGATCCTCCGGCGCCGCGCATGCGCTTCATGGGCGAAGACGCCATCGGCCTTGCGGTGGCGATGAAGGACGGCGGCGACATTCTGGTGCTGGGCAAGGCCCTGGAAATCGAGTTCGCCCGCATCCAGAAAAACCTCCCGGCCGGCATGCAGTTGCGCAAGGTCTCCGATCAGCCCGCAGCTGTGAAAACCGGCGTCGGCGAGTTCGTCCAGGTGCTGGTCGAAGCGCTGGCCATCGTGTTGCTGGTGAGCTTCTTTTCGCTCGGCGTGCGCACCGGCATGGTGGTGGCGCTGACCATTCCGCTGGTGCTGGCGATGACGTTCGCCTGCATGTATTACCTCGGCATCGGCCTGCACAAGATTTCCCTCGGTGCGTTGGTACTGGCGCTGGGTTTGTTGGTGGACGACGCGATAATCGCCGTAGAAATGATGGCGATCAAAATGGAGCAGGGTTTCGACCGGATCAAGGCTGCCAGTTATGCCTGGACCAGCACCGCGTTCCCGATGCTCACCGGTACGCTGATCACCGCGGCAGGCTTCCTGCCGATTGCCACGGCGCAGTCGGGCACAGGCGAATACACCCGCTCGATCTTCCAGGTGGTGACCATCGCCTTGCTCGCATCCTGGGTAGCGGCCGTGGTGTTTGTGCCGTATCTGGGGGAAAAGCTCCTGCCGGATCTGGCGAAGATTCACGCAGCCAAACACGGTACGGCTGACGGCCAGACGGATCCTTACGGAACGCCGTTCTACCAGCGGGTACGGCGTCTGGTGGAGTGGTGCGTACGTCGGCGCAAAACCGTGATCGTGCTCACCGTGCTGCTGTTCGTGGCGTCGGTGGCGTTGTTCCGGTTTGTGCCGCAGCAGTTCTTCCCGGCTTCCGGGCGACTGGAGTTGATGGTCGATCTGAAGCTTGCCGAAGGCGCCTCGCTGGCCAATACCACGGGTGAGGTCAAACGGCTGGAAGCGATGCTCAAGGATCACGCCGGCATCGACAACTATGTCGCTTACGTCGGCACCGGTTCGCCACGTTTCTACCTGCCGCTGGATCAACAACTGCCGGCGGCGAGCTTCGCCCAATTTGTCGTGCTGGCGAAAACCATCGAGGAGCGCGAAGCGCTGCGCACGTGGCTGATCGACACGTTGAACGAGCAGTTCCCGTCCCTGCGCTCGCGGGTCACGCGTCTGGAAAACGGCCCGCCGGTTGGCTATCCGGTGCAGTTCCGCGTCACCGGCGAGCACATTGAGGAAGTGCGTGCACTGGCCCGGAAAGTCGCGGCCAAGGTGCGCGAGAACCCGCATGTGGTGAACGTGCATCTGGACTGGGAAGAGCCGAGCAAGGTCGTGTACCTGAACATCGATCAGGATCGCGCCCGGGCGTTGGGCGTGAGCACGGCGAATCTGGCGAAATTCCTCCAGAGTTCGCTGACCGGTTCCAGCGTCAGCCAGTACCGCGAGGACAACGAACTGATCGAAATCCTCCTGCGCGGCACCGTGCACGAGCGCACCGAGCTGTCGTTGCTGCCGAGTCTGGCGGTGCCGACCGACAACGGTCGCAGCGTCGCGCTGTCGCAGATTGCCACGCTGGAATATGGCTTCGAGGAAGGCATCATCTGGCACCGCAATCGCCTGCCGAACGTGACCGTGCGCGCCGACATCTATGGCAAGGAGCAGCCGGCGACGCTGGTGAAGCAGATCATGCCGACGCTTGATCCGATTCGTGCCGAATTGCCGGACGGCTATTTGCTGGATGTCGGCGGTACGGTGGAGGATTCGGAGCGTGGGCAGAAGTCGGTGAACGCTGGCGTACCAATGTTCATTGTCGTGGTGCTGACGTTGCTGATGGTGCAGTTGCGCAGTTTTTCACGCACGGCGATGGTGTTTCTGACCGCACCGCTGGGGTTGATCGGGGTGACGCTGTTTCTGCTGGTGTTCCGTCAGCCGTTCGGGTTTGTGGCGATGCTCGGGACGATCGCGCTGTCGGGGATGATCATGCGTAACTCGGTGATTCTGGTGGATCAGAT
Organism: Pseudomonas sp. CH235; assembly: GCF_004368175.1. Lineage (NCBI taxonomy): Bacteria > Pseudomonadati > Pseudomonadota > Gammaproteobacteria > Pseudomonadales > Pseudomonadaceae > Pseudomonas > Pseudomonas sp. CH235. The sequence goes on along the minus strand of NZ_RRZJ01000008.1, from coordinate 182,741 downwards.
CGAGCAGGATATCGCCGCCGGGCTCAAGCCGTGGCAGGCGATAATCGAGGCGACCGTGCGGCGGTTCCGGCCGATTGTGTTGACGGCTTTGGCGGCGGTGTTGGCGATGATTCCGCTTTCTCGCAGTGTGTTTTTTGGGCCGATGGCGGTGGCGATTATGGGGGGGTTGATTGTTGCTACTGCTTTGACGCTTTTGTTTTTGCCGGCGTTGTATGCGGCTTGGTTCAGGGTGCGTAAGGAGGCTTGAGGCTCTTTGAGCGTGGCGGCCTTTGGGCCGACCAGGCTCTGGGTGTTTTGGGTACATATCCGTTGCAGCGGTAACGGCTTCTTATGGTTCCGCCCTTACGGCGGGTCACTTTTGCAGACGCCCAAAAGTAACCAAAACGCTGGGCCCCGGCGTTCGGCCCCTCGCTGGGGCTCGGGGTTCCTTCGTTCCGGGATTCATCCGGGGGCATCGCCTCCGGTTTGCTTCGCTGCACCTCCTCTCGATGTGTTCGACTTCGTCGAACGGCGCTACGCGCCTACCCCCGGATAAATCCCTCCACTCAGCCTGCCGAAGGGGCCGGCACGTCAAAAGTGGTACTCGAGCTAACGCTCATCGTGTTGAGTGGGTGGCTATGCCACATTTTTGGGGAGCACGTTTCAACTGTGGGAGCTAGCTTGCTAGCGATGGGGGGCTGGGGGCACCCCATTTCTTTTGGGAGCAAGCAGCTTTGTAGGACCTTGCGCCGTCTCCTACGTTTTTTTCAGACGGCTCCGATATTGAGTCGCTGTGTTGGCGGTGCTGTACTCGAGGCTGTTTTTCAGCCTTGTTTGAGTCAGCGTTGATGAAGAAACCGCCGGTATTGAAGGGTCGGGCCGATCCGGTCTTTGAGTTGTTGATGCGCGCGCCTCACAAGCAGCGTCTGGCGGATTATCTTGCGTTGCTCAAGCCGCTGGATGATCAGGGGCGGTATCTGCCTTTTGAGGATTTGCGGTATCGCTGGGCCAGCGGGCTGGATTCGCGTTTGTGTTGGGCGTTGGTCAAGATGGCACGGGTCGCTCAGTACATTCATCTTCTGCCTTTGGGGGAACCGGCGCAGTGGGGGAAGTTTGTGCCGACGCCCACCGCGCAGAAGGCACTTTCAGTGGTTGATCGGCAAACTACGACGGCGTCGCTGGAGTACATGACCAGCCAGATAGGCGAGCGGGCGCATTTCAGTTATTTGCTTAACGGTCTGATCGAGGATGAGGCGATCAGCAGCAGTCAGTTGGAGGGCGCCGCGACCACTACCCGTGTTGCCAAGGACATGCTCAAGCAACGGCGTCAGCCGCGTACGCCGGATGAGCGGATGGTCATGGGTAATTACCGGATGATGAATTTCGCCTGGGAAAAACGTTACGAGCCATTGAGCGTGGAGTTGATAGCGTCGATCCATCGAGTCGGTGTCGAAGGCATTGATGACGAGCAGTATGACCCCGGGCTTTTCAGGACCAACGATGAAGTGGTGGTGCAGGATGGCGAAGGGAATACCGTGCACACGCCTCCGCCTGCCGCCGGATTGGGGAGGCGGCTGGATTTGCTCTCGCAGTGGATCAATCAATCACAGGGCTCACCTCGGCAAAAAAACTACCTGCATCCGCTGATCAAGGCGATCACGCTGCACTTTGCCCTGGGTTACGAACATCCGTTTCGCGACGGCAACGGGCGGGTCGCCAGGGCGCTGTTTTACTGGTTCATGTTCAAGCATGATTTTTCGGCCTTCCGTTATATCGCGATCAGTCTTTTACTGCGCAACGCGCCGGTGAAGTACGGGCGGTCGTATTTGCACAGCGAAGCCGATGAGCTCGATCTGACGTACTTCATCGAGTTTCAGTGTTCGGTGATTCTGCGGGCGGTGGAGGGGTTTACCGATGTGTATCGCAAGAGTGTGGCGTACAGCGAAAACTTCGAGCACTGGCTGACCTGTTCGGGCTTTTTTGATCGGCTGACAGAGCGGCAGAGAGCGGTTTATCAGGTGGCCAGAAGTGGGGTGGCGAAGGAGTTCACGGCGGGGAACGTCAAGGAGCACCTTGGTTGTGCCTACAACACAGCGGTGTCGGCGTTGAGCGGGTTGGTTGAGCTGCAGGTTTTCGAGAAGAAGAAAATGGGGCGCGAGTGGGTGTACTTTTTACGTGTATCTGCTGGTGGCGGATTGAACAACGGGAGTGAGACAGCTCACTCCCGTGCCGTGTCGGCTTAGAGCGTACCAAACACTTTTTTCGCCAGACTCGTCGCTGCAGCGGCCGGGTTCTTGCGGATGGTTTCTTCCTGTTTGCCGATCATTTCGAACAGGCCGTTGAGCGCTTGTTCGGTCACGTAACTTTCGATGTTGGCGCTTTTTGCATCCACCACGCCGAAGGTTGCGGCCTGGCCGGCGAAGGCGTTGTATTTCTGGGCTACGCCGACTTTGTCGGTCGCCTGTTTGACGATGGGCAGGAACTTGGTGCGGATCTGTTCGCGGCTGGATTTGTCCAGGTATTGGGTGGCGGAGTCGTTGCCGCCGCTGAGGATGCCTTTGGCGTCTTCCACGCTCATTTTCTTCACGGCGTCGACGAGGATCGGCTGGGCCTGGGTGACGGCGGTTTCCGCGGCCTTGTTCATGGCGGTTTCCAGTTCGTCGACCTGGGCGCCCATGCCGAAGGCTTTCATCTTGCCGGCGACTTTGCCGAGTTTGCCCGGCAGTTCGATTTTCACGTCCGGGTTGTTGCTGAAGCCGCCCGGGGTGCCGAGTTGTTTGACGGCCAGTTGCGCGCCTTGGGTCAGGGCATCCTTGAGGCCACCGGTGGCGTCGCCTTGCGACAGGTCGCTGAGGGACAGGGCCAGTGCGTTGGCGGAGATCATCAGGCCCGCGCACAGGCCGGCGAAGCGAAGGGTAGGGCGGAGCATGGCGGCTTCCTTGTTCGGAGAGGGTTAGCGGGCGGCGTCGACGCGGATCTTCAGCGGCTGCGGATCCTTGCCATCGAGCTGCACGGCATGGTTTTCGGTGGTGATGAACATCAGCTCGCCGTTGACTTCGATGCGTGCGCTGACCGAGTAGCGGTGGCCGGGTTTGACCTGGGCCGGATCGTAGCTCAAGTGGAACGGCAGCGGCACCTGGCCTTTGACCGGGCCTTTCTGTTCGTCGAGTACCACGGCCGGAGCGTCGGCCAGCGAAACGTCCTGCAGGCTCACGCTCAAGGTCGCACTGGGCGGCAGGGCGATGCGTTGCAGGTAGAACACTTCGCCGTCGAGGCTGACCTTGCCGGCCGGAGCGGTCGACTGGCAGGCGCTGAGCAGGGTGGCGGCGGCAAGAAGGGAAAGTTTTTTCATCGGAGATCTCCGTATCGACGGCGCCAGAAGAAGCGTGGCGCCTGTAGGAATTTAGTCGCTTTGCACAGGGGCGGCGACCTGATCGGCCGCATCTTCGCTGCGATGCAGGGCTACCTGACGGATCGACAGGCGAATCTCCGCCGGCAACACCCGTTTGGCCGCACCCTCGGCCAGTTCGCCGAGCAGTTCGTGGTAACTCAACTTGCCGGCTTCGTCGCGACGCAGCACGTCGAGGTCGAGCATGGTCTGAATGAAGTGGCGGAACAGGCTCTTGTCGAAGAACTCTGGCGCGTTCAGACCGTGCAGAATCGACAGGCGCTGGGCCATGACCGTACACAGGTCTTCCAGTTCTTCGGCGCTGATAGTGTTCTGGCCTGCGTTGAGCAGCAACGAAACGGTCATGTAGAACCGTTGCAGGGTCTGGGCGATGCTCTTCGACAGCAGGGTCAGCAGCACAAAATGCCGCGAGCTCGGTGCCGGGCGCAGGTACACGTCTTTCTCGAAACGCAGCAGGCCTTGTTCGACGAACGCTTCCAGCCACTTATCGATGACTGCATCCAGTTCGTCCAGGGTCCAGCGGATGAACAGTTCCGATTGCAGGTACGGATACAGCGCGCGGGTGTAGCGCAGGATCTGTTCGCGGCTCATGCGCGAGGTGCTCTGGAAGAAGCTCGCCAGCAGCGCCGGCAGGGCGAAGATGTGCAGCACGTTGTTGCGGTAATAGGTCATCAGGACGGCGTTCTGCTCGTCCAGATACAGAATCTTGCCCAGCGCATCGTTCTGCTCGGACAGCAGATCCATGTCCTTCACATGCTCGATCAACGCGCGGCCATCGCCTTCCGGCAAGGTGGTGTGCGGCGAATACGGAACCTTGCGCAGCAGCGCCAGATACAGATCCAGCACCCGCGCCATGGCCCGATCATCCAGTGCCAGGCGGGTGGTCGACAGCAGCGCCAGCGCCACCAGGTTGACCGGGTTGATCGCCGCCGCTTCGTTCAGGTGCTGCGCGACTTTTTCGCCGAGGCGGTTGGTAGTTTCGTTGAGCCACGCCGGTTTGAACTGCGGGCCCAGTTCCTGCTGGCGCCAGCCTGGTTGTTCACTGTCGAGGAATTCCGCCAGTTTGATCGGCTCGCCGAAGTTCACCGCCACCTGGCCGAAGCGCTGCTTGAGCGCGCCGATGACTTTGAAGATGTCGAAGATCGATTCTTTCTTCTTGCTCGCGCCGCGCAGTTCGCCAAGGTAGGTGCGGCCTTCGAGCACGCGCTCATAACCGATGTACACCGGCACGAACACGATCGGCATCCGCGACGAACGCAGGAAACTGCGCAGGGTGATCGCGAGCATCCCGGTTTTCGGTTGCAGCATGCGCCCGGTACGCGAGCGCCCGCCTTCGACGAAGTACTCGACCGGGAAACCTTTGGTGAACAGGGTGTGCAGGTATTCGTTGAACACCGAGGTGTACAGCGGATTGCCCTTGAACGTGCGGCGCATGAAAAACGCCCCGCCACGGCGCAGCAGACTGCCGATCACCGGCATGTTCAGGTTGATTCCGGCGGCGATGTGCGGCGGGGTCAGGCCGTTGCGGAACAGTAGGTACGACAGCAGCAGATAGTCGATATGGCTGCGGTGGCACGGCACGTAGATCACTTCGTGACCCTGGGCGACCTTCTGCACGCCTTCGATGTGGTTGACCTTGATCCCGTCGTAGATCTTGTTCCAGAACCAGCTCAGTACGACTTCCAGAAAACGGATCGCGGTGTAGGTGTAGTCCGAGGCGATCTCGTTGCCATAGCGCAGGGCCTGGGCCTTGGCTTTTTCCGGGGAGATGTTTTCGCGCTCGGCTTCGTCGAGGATCGCTTGCTTGACCAGCGGCTGGTTGAGCAGGCCTTTGACCAGGTTGCGGCGGTGGGAAATGTCCGGGCCGATCACCGCAGCTTTCAGGTTGCGGAAGTGCACCCGCAGGATCCGCTGGGCCATGCGCACGGTGCGTTCGTGGCCCTTGTTGTGTTCGATCAGTTCGCGCAGGTGGATCGGTGCGGAGAATTGCACACGAGTCTTGCGTCCCAGAATCATGATGCTCAGCAGCCGGCGCAGGCGTCCGGTGACGGCCCAGCTGTCGGCGAACAGCAGTTTCCATGGGCTGTTCTCGCTGTCCGGCGACTGGCCCCAGAACACGCTGACCGGAATGATCTGTGCATCTTCGGCAGCGTTCTGGCTCAGGGCGCTGACCAGGCGGGTCAGGGTCGGCGGCGCGCCGCGCTTGTCCTGGCGGCCGAGCCAGTCCGGGTCGGGCGTCAGGTAGAAGAACGCCGCCGGTTCGATCAGCGAACCCACGGACACCGGCAGCACCGGGCGCGGCAGACCGGCCTTGGTGCACTCGGTGTCGACCACCGCCAGATCAGTCAGCGATGGGTTTTGCAGGACGTAGAACACCGGACGACTGCGGTCTAGGTTGAGGGTGAACGACGACTGGTTGATCGTCTCGGAGCGAACCCAGAGATACAACAGTCGGCGCAAGGTGCCAAACACAAGACGGCGGAACGGGGAACGGGTCATACGGCTTCTGCGTGAGTGGATAAACCGAGCGTTTGCTCGGGAGGGCGACAGTTTGCCGGATTACTCGAAAATCGGCAAAAAAGCGGCGAAGTAATCTCCTGTTGAGAGTTTTGCCGCCTGTCATATACTCGGCGATCTGTCGCCGGGGCCCTTTTATGGACGTCGGACGCAGGCTGACGTTCCTCAAAGGCTTTCCTGCGAAAAGCCTGTTCAATAATAAAAAAGGAGTATGAACAGATGGCAACACGTGAAACCGGCAACGTGAAGTGGTTCAACGACGCCAAGGGCTACGGCTTCATTCAGCGCGAAGACGGGGTGGACGTGTTCGTGCACTACCGCGCGATCCGCGGCGAAGGCCACCGTTCGCTGACCGAGGGTCAGCAGGTTGAATACGCGGTGGTGGAAGGGCAGAAGGGGTTGCAGGCTGAAGACGTTGTAGGCCTGTAACGCAAATCTTCAGAACACCAAAAGCACTGTGGGAGCGAGCTTGCTCGCGATGGGGTCCTTTCAGTCAACATTGATGTTGAATGTCCGACCGCAATCGCGAGCAAGCTCGCTCCCACAGGTTTTGTGCATTGTCTGTTACGCAGTTTTCCAGGTGATTTCTTCTTCACCATCGGCGCTGATCCGGATCCAGCGATCCGCCGTCTCTTCACCTTCTTCCTCGACCCACGTCCCCGGCGCGCAGCGCACTTCGACGTTCAGCGCGGCAAAGGCTGCGCGGGCGCAGGCGATGTCGTCGTCCCAAGGGGTCGCATCGCTTTCCAGGTACAGGCTGTTCCACTTGCCTACGGCTTTCGGCAGCCAGGTCACCGGGATGTTGCCGGCCTTGCACTTGTAAGTCTGACCTTTCTGTACCCAGTCGCTGCACGGGCCGAGGGCGGCGCCCAACCAGGCGGAAATGGCCTTGTGGTCGACGTCGGCGTCTTTCAGGTAAATCTCGATGTCCGGTTGGCGCATGGATGTCCTCACTGCGGGTCTGAAAAATCCATTCGCGGATTTAGCCGGCCCCGGGTCGTTGCCCGAGACCAAAAGTTATTGAAGAACGAAATAATCGTAGCGCATCGAGACAGTGGTCACGAACGGCTCGGGCTGTTCGATCACCGCCGCGCGGCGCTCGGCACTGGCGCGCCAGCCGTGGGGCGTCATCGCCAGCAGGTTGGCGCGATCCTCGGGCTTGTCCAGCGTCAGTTTGAATTCCAGGGTTTCACTGTGCGCCAGCGCCATGCCTTCCGGCACCAGGGCCAGATGCTTGTCGTCGGTGTATTCGCGCACTTCGTCGTACAGGCGTTCGCGCAGTTCCATCAGATGGCCGCTGGTCGGGCCGACTTTCATCAGGCCGCCGCCGACGCTGAGCAGGCGCTTGGCTTCTTCCCAGTCCAGTGGACTGAAGACACTGGCCAGAAACTGGCAGCTGCCGGAAGCCAAAGGCACCCGGGCCATGCTGGCGATCAACCAGGTCAGCGCCGGATTGCGTTTGCAGGCGCGCTTGACCGCCTCCTTCGAGATATCCAGCGCGTAACCGTCAGCATCGGGCAAAGCCTCGGCGATTTGCGCGGTGTAGTAACCCTCGCCACAACCGATATCGACCCAACGGGCTGGCGCATAACTCGCCGCCAGTTCCGCCAGACGCTTGGCCACCGGCGCGTAATGCCCGGCGTTCAGGAAGTCGCGGCGGGCCTCGACCATCGCCTGGTTGTCGCCGGGATCGCGGCTGTTCTTGTGCTGCACCGGCAGCAGGTTCAGATAACCCTGACGCGCGCGGTCAAAGCGGTGGCCGGCAGGGCAGACCACGCCGTTGTCCACCGCGTTCAGCGGTTCACTGCAGATCGGGCACGCGAGCATCAGACGAGCAACTTGATCAGGGTCTGGTAGTAGATTTCGGTCAGCACGTCGAGATCGGCCGCCAGTACGCGCTCGTTGACCTGGTGGATGGTCGCGTTGACCGGGCCCAGCTCAACAACCTGCGTACCCATGGTCGCGATGAAACGGCCATCGGAAGTACCGCCGCTGGTGGATGCCTTGGTCTCGCGGCCGGTGATGTCCTTGATGCTCGACGACACCGCGTCGAGCAGCGCACCCGGCTCGGTGAGGAACGGCAGACCGGACAGCGCCCAGTCGATGTGCCAGTCCAGGCCGTGCTTGTCGAGGATGTCGGCGACGCGCTTCTGCAGACCTTCGACCGTCGATTCGGTGGAGAAACGGAAGTTGAACACCGCCACCAGATCGCCCGGAATCACGTTGGTCGCGCCGGTGCCGGAGTTGACGTTGGAAATCTGGAAACTGGTCGGCGGGAAGAAGTCGTTGCCGTGATCCCAATGCTCGGCGGCCAGTTCGGCCAGAGCCGGAGCCGCGAGGTGGATCGGGTTCTTCGCCAGATGCGGATAGGCCACGTGGCCCTGGACACCGCGCACGGTCAGTTTGGCGCCGAGAGAGCCGCGACGACCGTTCTTCACCACGTCGCCCACCAGCGTGGTGCTCGACGGTTCGCCGACGATGCACCAGTCCAGGCGCTCGTTACGGGCTGCCAGACGCTCGACCACGGCCTTGGTGCCGTGATGCGCCGGGCCTTCTTCGTCGCTGGTGATCAGGAACGCAACCTTGCCCTTGTGATCCGGGTAGTCGGCGACAAAACGCTCGGCGGCGACGGTCATCGAAGCCAGGCTGCCTTTCATGTCCGCCGCGCCACGACCGCAAAGCATGCCGTGCTCGTCGATCACCGCGTTGAACGGGTCGATCTGCCAGGCCGTCACCGGGCCTGTCGGCACCACGTCGGTGTGACCGGCGAAGCACAGCACCGGGCCGTCGCCTTTACCGTGAGTCGCCCAGAAGTTATCCACATCTTCGATGCGCATCGGTTCCAGCTGGAAACCGGCATCGCCCAGGCGCTGCATCATCTGCTTCTGGCAATCGGCGTCGACCGGCGTCACGGACGGACGGCGGATCAGGTCGATGGCGAGTTGGAGGGTCGGCGAAAGGTCGGCGTGGGCCGTCATGGAAAACTCCGAAAGCTGGGGGGGCAAGGCGCGCAAAATGGCGGTTATCTTAAAGCAAAACGGCGACCATTGGCCGCCGTTTAGTGGATCCGGAAGGATTTAGACCACCGGTGCCGGTTCAGGCGCAGCCGCAGGTTTTGGCAGCGACGACAGGAACGCCATGATCAGCGCCGCCACGTACGGCAGCGACTGTACCAGCAGCATGGCCACCCAGAAGCGCATGTCGTTGCTCGGAATGCCCTGCACCAGGAAGATCCCCAGCGCCGCGCCCCACAACAGCAGCATGATGAACAGCTCTTCCCGGGCCTCGGAAATCGCCACCCAGAAACCATGGTTGTCGGCGTTTTTCGGGGTGCGGAAGAACGGAATGCTGCTGGTGAAGAAGCCGTACAGCACCGCTTTGGCGATGGTGTGCGACAACGCCAGTCCGGCCAGTGCCGCGCAGAACGCATCCTTGAGGTTCACGCCCACGGCGCGACGGTAGAGGAAGATGATCTTGCCGACCTTGAACACGAACAGCGCCAACGGCGGGATCGCGAAAATCAGCAGCGGCGGATCGACCCGTTGCGGCACGATGATCATCGCCGCCGACCACAACAGCGCGCCGATGGTGAAGAAGATGTTCATGCCGTCCGCGACCCACGGCAGCCAGCCCGCGAGGAAGTGGTAACGCTGGCCGCGAGTCAGCTCGGTGTCCTTGCCGCGCAGCAGGCTGCGGGTGTGGCGCTTGATGATCTGGATCGCGCCGTAGGCCCAGCGGAAACGCTGTTTCTTGAAGTCGATGAAGGTGTCCGGCATCAGACCCTTGCCGTAACTGTCGTGGTAATACGCCGCCGACAGGCCTTTCTCGAATACCCGCAGACCGAGTTCGGCGTCTTCACAGATGCACCAGTCGGCCCAGCCCAGTTCTTCCAGAACCGAACGGCGGGTCATGGTCATGGTGCCGTGCTGAATGATCGCGTCACGGTCGTTGCGGGTGACCATGCCGATGTGGAAGAAGCCTTTGTATTCGGCGTAGCAGAGCTTCTTGAAGGTGCTTTCGTTCTGGTCGCGATAGTCCTGCGGCGACTGCACCACGGCGATTTTCGGGTCGGCGAAGTGCGGCACCATGTGCTTGAGCCAGTTCGGGTGCACGCAGTAGTCCGAGTCGATCACCGCGATCACTTCGGCGTCCTTGGCGGTGTGCGGGATCAGGTAGTTCAGCGCACCGCCCTTGAAACCGGCCAGGGGCGAGACGTGGAAGAACTTGAAGCGCGGGCCGAGGGTTTCGCAGTAGTCGCGCACCGGTTCCCAGACCGCCGGGTCTTTGGTGTTGTTGTCGATGATCAGGACTTCGAAGTCCGGATAATCGAGGTTAGCCAGGGCGTTGAGGGTCTGTTTGACCATCTCCGGCGGCTCGTTGTAGCAGGGCACGTGGATCGAGACTTTCGGGCGGTAGTCCGAATCGCCGACCACCGGCAGGAATTCACGGCGACGCTTGTGAATCCACACCGCTTCGGCCAGTTCGTGGGCCTCGGTCAGCAACACGATGAACACCCCGAGCGCACCGAGCGCCAGCAGGAAACCCACCGTCAGGCTGAACCACGTGCTGTATTGCTGGCTGTAGTCGTAGCCGATCCACACCAGCACCGAACCGCACAGGAACGCGATAAAGGTCAGGAAGGTACGGCCGCGCTGACGCAGGGCCGAGCCGTCGATCATCAGCAGGGTCAGCGACAACAGCGCCAGCACCACCGAACCGATGGCCAGCACGCGCCATTGCGGGATCGCCACCACCGGGCCTTCGAAGTTGAATTTCTGCTGGCGCGCGGCGTTGAACACGCCCCAGTAAGCGCCGACCGAGCCTTCGTCGCTGGCCTTCCACGGCTGGTCAAACGCTTCGATCACGAAGTAGTTGAAGCCCTGGCGATTGAGTTTGTTGACCAGCGTGCGCAGGTAGATCGCCTGATCCGCCGGCGACGCATCGGCGCCACCGCGCATGCGGCCGTTGCTCGGCCAGCCTACTTCGGACAGCAGCAGCGGCTTTTTCGGGAACATCTTTTTCAGGTCGCGGGCGCGGTCGAATACGAACTGCCCGGCCTTGTCCACCGGAATGAATTCCCAGTAGGGCAGAACGTGGGCGGCGATCAGGTCGACGTGCTTGGCCAGCTCCGGGTGCTCTTCCCAGACGTGCCATTGTTCGGAGGTGGTCACCGGCACTTTCACGGCCGCGCGCACGCGGTCGAGCAACACGCTGAGTTCCTGGGCAGTGATTTCCTTGCGGAAGATCGCTTCGTTACCGACCACCACGCGAACCACGCTGCGCGAAGTGTTGGCCAGCTCGATGGCGCGGGTGATTTCCCGCTCGTTGCGCTCCTGGTCGGGGCTGATCCAGATCCCCAGGGTCACGCGCAGGCCGAATTCTTCCGCCAGTTTCGGGATGTCCTGCAGGGAGCCGTCGACCGAGTAGATGCGGATGTTGTCCGTCAGCTTGCTCATGATCTCCAGGTCGCGGCGCATTTCATCGTCGGACGGATACTGATCCTTCTGTGGGAACTGTCCTTGCTGGAATGGTGAATAGGAAAAACCGGAGATCTGCTCCGGCCAGTTCGGCGCGGAGACGGGGCGGTTGATCAGCGCCCAGAAACCGGTGAACAGGGCGGCGATTGCCAGAACCACCACCAGGTTGAGTCCAAATTTACGCGATGACATAGCTGTGTCGGGTTCCAAAGGCTGTGGAACGGAGGGTCGGCTGGTTGACGCCAAGAGGGCGCGCATCCTACACCGGCAGTTCGCCAAGTCCTACAAGAGACAGGGAAATGCCGGACGTTGGGCAATCCAACCTGACTTAAGTTCTTTCGTTTCAGTGTGTAAGACAAATCTTTGTTACGTGCAGCTTTAATTAAAGCAGGCGCGTTCGCCGTTCATAGCGCAAAGATGCTCTTGGCCGCCGACGGCCCTATAATGCGCGCCGGTTTTTAGGGTAATGGTCATGAGTACAGAAGATCCGCGGTTTGCAGGCATCGCCCGTTTGTATGGCATCGAGGGCCTCGAACGCCTGCGCGCAGCCCACGTGGCGATTGTCGGCGTTGGCGGCGTCGGCTCCTGGGCGGCGGAAGCCATGGCCCGTTGCGGGGTGGGCGAGATTTCGCTGTTCGACCTCGACGACGTCTGCGTCAGCAACGCCAACCGCCAGCTGCACGCGCTCGACAGCACGGTCGGCAAGCCCAAGGTCGAGGTGATGGCCGAGCGTCTGCGCGGGATCAACCCGGACTGCATGGTGCACGCCGTGGCGGACTTCGTCACCCGCGACACCATGGCCGAATACATCACGCCGAACATCGACTGCGTGATCGACTGCATCGATGCGGTCAACGCCAAGGCCGCGCTGATCGCCTGGTGCAAACGGCGCAAAATCCAGATCATCACCACCGGTGGGGCGGGCGGGCAGATCGATCCGACGCTGATTCAGGTCTGCGACCTCAACCGTACGTTCAATGATCCTCTGGCCTCGAAAGTGCGCTCCACGCTGCGTCGTGACTATGGTTTCTCGCGCACTGTGACTCGCCATTACAGCGTGCCGTGCGTGTTCTCCACCGAACAGCTGCGCTATCCGAAACCGGACGGCAGCATTTGCCTGCAGAAGAGTTTTGTCGGCGACGGTGTGAAGCTGGACTGCGCTGGCGGGTTTGGCGCGGTGATGATGGTGACGGCGACGTTCGGCATGGTCGCGGCGACCAAGGCGGTGGACAAGATTGTGGCGGGTGTTCGGCGCCCGGCGGATCGGGTCAAGCCTCAGGCCTGACCAGTGACCGATCGTTCCCACGCTCTACGTCGCCGATCGTTCCCACGTCGAGGCGTCGAACCGTCTGCGTGGGAATGCCTCATTGGACGCTCTGCGTCCGCTTCGGCATGGGAAGCAGAGCGTCCCGGGCTGCATTCCCACGCGGAGCGTGGGAACGATCAGTTCGGGGCGAGTTCACGCATCCGCTGCAACACGGCATTCAGGCCATTGCTGCGCGACGGCGACAACTGCCGCGATAGCCCCAACTGATTGAACCAGTCCGGCAGGTCCAACTGTTGCAACTCGCCAGCGGTCAAACCGTTGACCCGCAACAGCAACAACGCCACCAACCCGCGAATCATCCGTGCATCGCTGCTCGCCGCGAATTGCCAGCGGTCGTCGCGCAATTCGCCAACCAGCCACACCTGACTTTCACAGCCGTGCACTCGATTGGCCTCGCACTTGTCCGCATCGCTCAACGGCGGCAGACGATCGCCAAACTGCATCAACAATCGCGCCCGCTGTTCCCAGCCGGCGGCGTTCTGAAACGTTTGCAGCGCTTCGGCGGCTTCTACCGGCAGGCTCATCGCAACAACTCCAGCGCTTGATCCAGCGCTTCGAAGAAGCGCTCCAGATCTTCGGAATCGTTGTACAGCGCCAGCGACACACGAATCGCCCCGGCCAGTTCGAAACGCTTGAGCAGCGGCATCGCACAGTGATGCCCGGCACGTACGGCGATGCCCTGTTCGGTCAGCAAGTGCGCCAGATCGGCGTTATGCACACCCTCCACGACAAAACTCGCCAGCGCCAATTGCGGCTTGCCCAACAGACGAATGCCATTGCGGGCGGCGAGGCCACGTAACAGGTAATCGTGCAGCGCCGCTTCGTGGGTGGACACCGCGTCCTGATCCAGACCCGCGAGGTAGTCGAGAGTCGCACCGAGGCCGATCACGCTGGCAATCGGCGGCGTTCCCGCTTCGAAGCCCAGCGGTGCAGGGCGGAAACGGGATTCGTGATAGTTGGCTTCCAGCACCATCTCGCCGCCGAATTGCCACGGGCGCAGTTGTTCGAGCGCTGCGTTGCGCCCGAACAGCACGCCGAGGCCATCGGGGCCGTACAACTTGTGGCTGGAAAACACGTAAAAGTCGCAACCGAGCGCCTGCACGTCATGCCGACCGTGGACCACACCTTGAGCGCCATCGACCACGGTCAGCGCGTTGTGCGCCTTGGCCATCGCCAGCAGCGCCGGCAATGGTTGCCATGCACCAAGCACGTTGGACAACTGGCTGACCGCCAGCAAGCGAGTGCGCGGGCCAATCAGGTGAACGGCAGCGGCGAGGTCGATCACACCGTCATCGTCCAGCGGCAGGATTATCAGCTTCAAGTCGCGACGTTGTGCCAGTTGCTGCCAAGGCAGCAGGTTGGCGTGATGCTCCAGGGCGCTGATGACAATTTCATCGCCGGGATGGAAAAGATGTTCCAGGCCATAGGCCAGGAGATTCAGCGCACTGGTGGCGCCGTGGGTGAAGATGATCTGCCCGCTGTCACCGGCATTCAGCCACTGGGCAACCTTCAGGCGACTGTCCTCGAACGCCTGCGTGGCGTGGGCACCGGGCAGATGTTGGGCACGATGCACGTTGGCCGCGCCATTGGCGTAGTAATGCGCCAGCGCGTCGAGCAGGGCCTGGGGTTTTTGCGTGGTGGCGGCGTTGTCCAGGTAAGTCTGGTCTTGCCGTTGCAGGGCGGCGATGGCCGGGAAATCGGCGCGCCAGGGGGAGGGAATCATCACGGTTTCAAGCCCTGGTGAAGATGGGCGGGTTAACGCCGAACCCTGTGGGAGCGGGCTTGCCCGCGATGGCGATCTTTCGAACGCCATGGCAAACAGGCCGGCTCCCTCAGGTGAGCTTCTGGCGCTTAGTTGTGAGCGTGCAGTGCTTCGTTCAGTTCGATCGCCGATTTGTGGGTCTTGCATTCCACAGCACCGGTTTCCGAATTGCGACGGAACAGCAGGTCGGTCTGACCAGCCAGTTCACGGGCCTTGACCACTTTGACCAGTTTGTTGTGCTCGTCCAGCAGCGCCACCTTGGTGCCGGCGGTCACGTACAGGCCCGACTCGACGGTGTTGCGGTCGCCCAACGGGATACCGATACCGGCGTTGGCACCGATCAGGCAGCCTTCGCCGACCTTGATCACGATGTTGCCGCCGCCCGACAGGGTGCCCATGGTCGAGCAGCCGCCGCCCAGGTCCGAGCCCTTGCCGACGAATACGCCAGCGGAAACGCGGCCTTCGATCATGCCCGGGCCTTCGGTGCCGGCGTTGAAGTTGATGAAGCCTTCGTGCATCACGGTGGTGCCTTCGCCCACGTAGGCGCCCAGACGCAGACGCGCCGCGTCAGCGATACGCACGCCGGCCGGTACTACGTAGTCGGTCATTTTCGGGAATTTGTCCACCGAGAACACTTCCAGCAGCTCGCCGCGCAGACGGGCTTCAAGTTGCAGCTCGGCCAGTTCGCTCAGGTCGATCGCGCCCTGGCTGGTCCAGGCCACGTTCGGCAGCAGCGGGAAGATCCCGGCCAGGCTCACGCCGTGCGGCTTGACCAGACGATGGGACAGCAGGTGCAGCTTCAAGTAAGCCTCAGGGGTCGAGGTCAACTGAGCGTCTTCGGCCAGCAGGGTGGCAACCAGCGGCTTGTGGCTTTCAGCCAGACGGGTCAGCAGCTTGCCTTGTACCGCGTCGATGCCTTTCACGGCTTCGGCCAGTTGGGCGGCTTGTGCGGTGGTGAAGGTGATGGCCTGGTTGCCTTCGGTGTAGCCGAGGATCGGTGCAACAGCGGCAACCAGTTCGGCCGAAGGGTTCAACAGCGGCTGGGCGTAGAACACTTCCAGCCAAGCACCTTGACGGTTCTGGGTGCCGACGCCGAAGGCAATACTGAACAGGGAGTTGGACATGTGAATACCTCTACAAAAAATGACGGGCTGCTTACTTGAGGGCGGCCGCGTAGATATCTGGCTTGAAGCCAATCAGGGTTCGGTCACCGAGATCGAGCACCGGGCGCTTGATCATCGAGGGTTGAGCGAGCATCAGTTCGATGGCTTTCGACTGGTCGAGATCGGCTTTGCGTTCGTCGTCGAGTTTGCGAAAGGTCGTGCCTGCGCGGTTCAACACCGTTTGCCAGCCATGCTCGTCGCACCATTGGGTCAGGTGCTCACGGTCAATGCCGGCGGTCTTGTAATCGTGGAAGTCATAGCTGACAGCGTGTTCATCGAGCCAGGTGCGCGCCTTTTTCATGGTGTCGCAGGCTTTGATGCCGAAAAGGTGCAACGTTTTGCTTGAAACGGTCAAGGAATTGCCCCCTTTACAGGTGCTGGAAAAAAATGGTGTCGGATTATGCCATGACCAGACGGTTTCGCGGCGCCGAGGTTGCTTTTGCTGCGGACGCCTGCGACATAGGTGCAACGGTCAGCCACAGCCTAAGCGGCTAATATGGCAGTTCAACGCTGTCGATTGTCCGGGATTTCCGCTTTATGCAAACCGCTTATACCGTCCTGATCCTGCTGATGCTGGTCAGTGTCTCGCGCCTGGTGGGACGGGTGATTCCGCTGCCGCTGCCACTGGTACAGATCGCCGCCGGCGCCTTGCTGGCCTGGCCGACCCTCGGCCTGCACGTGGCCCTTGATCCCGAACTGTTCCTGTTTCTGTTCCTGCCGCCGCTGCTGTTTTCCGATGGCTGGCGCATGCCCAAGCGCGAATTGTGGCGCCTGCGCGGGCCGGTGCTGACGCTGGCAGTCGGGTTGGTGCTGTTTACCGTGGTCGGCGCCGGTTACTTCATTCATTGGCTGCTGCCGACGATTCCTTTACCGGTGGCCTTTGCGCTGGCGGCGGTGCTGTCGCCGACGGATGCCGTGGCGGTTTCGGCCATCGCGCAAAACCGTTTGCCGACGCCGCTAATGCACATGCTGCAAGGCGAGGCGTTGATGAATGATGCCTCGGGCCTGGTGACATTCAAATTCGCCTTGGTTGCCGCGGTGACCGGTGCGTTTTCCCTGGCCAATGCCAGTCTGACCTTCGTGCTGGTGGCAGTCGGCGGGCTGGCGATCGGTGTGGCACTGAGCTGGCTGGTCGGCCGGTTGCGCGCCTGGATGATCGCCCGGGGCTGGGACGATCCGGCGACCCACGTGGTGTTCATGTTGCTGCTGCCGTTTGCCGCTTACGTGCTGGCCGAACGGCTTGGCGCGTCGGGCATCCTTTCGGCAGTGGCGGCGGGGATGATGCAGAGCTGGCTCGATCTGCTGCCGCGCCAGACCAGCACGCGTTTGCTCAACCGCAGTGTCTGGTCGTTACTGGAATTCGCCTTCAATGGCCTGATCTTCCTGCTGCTGGGGCTGCAACTTCCGGACATCATCAAGGCGGTGGTTAGCCACGAGAGCTCGTTATGGCCGACCCTGTTCTATCGCTGTCTCGATGTGGTGGCGATCTTCCTGGCGCTTGTACTGTTGCGTTTCATCTGGGTACAGAGCATCTGGCGCCTGTCGGTGTTGCTGCGCCGCCTGCGCGGCAAGGGGGATCTGACGCAAGTGCCGACCGCCCGTTCCTGCTGGCTGCTGACCGTCGGTGGCGTACGCGGTGCGGTGACCCTGGCAGGCGTGATGTCGGTGCCGATGCTGATGGGCAGCGAGGCGTTCCCCGAGCGCGATCTGCTGATCTTCATCGCCGCCGGGGTGATCCTGTTGTCGCTGGTGGCGGCGTGCATTGCGCTGCCGTTGCTGTTGCGCGGCATCGAAAAGAGCCCGGACGACAAACGCCGTCAGGAAGTGCGCGACGCCTGGCGCAAGACGGCGGAAGCAGCGATTCATGCGCTGGAGACCGAAGAGGTCAACCCGCAGGATGCCGCGCAAGCCGCGCTGGCAGCGGAGCTCAAGGCCCGGATCATGTCCGAGTATCGTCATCAACTGGAGGTGTTCAACGATTCGGCCGAAGCCCAGGCGCTGGCGTTCCAGATGGATCTGCTGGAGCGCCGCCTGCGACTCAAGGCGCTGCGCGCGCAACGCCTCGAGTTGTACAGCCTCAGCCGTCAGCACCAGATCGGTGATGATGTGTTGCGTGAAGTGTTGGGCGAGCTCGACTTGAGTGAGGCCAACCTGGGGCAGGTCAAATAGGCAGCGCGTTACCTGGGATAGAGCAATCTCATCAGGCGTTTGTCTTTCTTGCTGATCGTGCGGTTGATCGGCACCTCCCAGTTGCCCACCGTCAAGGTGTTGGCCACGGGGTGGTGCATGATCGACCTGCGGTCGTAGGCGGTGTAGATCGCGTCCAGCGTGTCGAAGGAAGCGAACAGGTTTCTGTCGACCTGCTCCTCGGTCAGCGGGTTCATCTCGCGATTTTTGTAGAACTCGTACACCTTCGGTTTATCCCACGGAATTTTTGCCTGTGGGTGTTGGTGTTCATGCAGCGCGCCCAGCGCATGACCGAACTCGTGCATCACGATCACTTCAAAGTCCTGGTGATCCGGCTTTACGCCCAGGTTCATGGTCGGATAGTCCGGATGAATCAGCAGCGCATCGGTGCCGAGCATCGAACTGTTGTCGTTGTTTTTAGTAGCGATGCGGATGTCGCCCAACAGGTCATCGACGAATTCAAACGTGAGGTTGATGTACGGCAACCACTGGCTGGCGGCATCGATGATCTTCTTCTTGTGATCGGTATCGGGCGCGTCCATGAAGGCGATTTTCAGTATGCGGCCGTTAGCCCACAGTTTTGAGTAGTTGACGACGGAGCGCTTGCGGCGAGTGCCGGTCGCGGTGCCGGCATTGGCCGGGTTTTCGTTGATGGCGGCTATATACGCCGCCTGATCGTCGGGCCATTGGTTGAGTTGGCAATCGAGCAGTTCTGTCATTTTCACTTCTTCCATGAAGTCAAAGATCGGTTTTTAGTAAGGCGCAGCGAACGGCGCCGCTCAAGACTAACGTCTGGCGGGCGGGGGAGTGGGGTAGAAAAGAAGGGGAACTGTTACGTGATATTTGACCACCCGTGCCGGATTGCCAGGCACGGGCGTTCAGGCATTACTTGTGGCGCAGGACGAAATCGCGGATACGCTCGGCAGCCTCGACGCATTCCGCCAGCGGCGCAACCAGCGCCATCCGCACGCGCCCGGCGCCCGGATTGACCCCATCGACGTCACGGGACAAGTACGAACCCGGCACCACGGTCACGTGTTCTTCGGCAAACAGATCGCGGCAGAACGCGGCATCGTCGCCTTGCACATTCGGCCACAGGTAGAAGCTGCCATCCGGACGCTGCACATCCATCACCGGGCTGAGGATCGCCAGTACGGCATCGAACTTCTCGCGATACAGCGCTCGGTTGGCGCGCACGTGCACTTCGTCATTCCACGCGGCGACGCTGGCCAGTTGGGTCTGAACCGGCATCGCGCAGCCGTGGTAGGTGCGGTACAGCAGGAAACCTTTGAGGATGTCGGCATCGCCGGCAACGAAACCGGAGCGCAGGCCCGGCAGGTTCGAACGCTTGGACAGGCTGTGGAACACCACGCAGCGTTTGAAATCCTTGCGACCCAGTTCGGCACAGGCGCTGAGCAGGCCCGGCGGCGGAGTCTGTTCGTCGAAGTACAGCTCGCTGTAGCACTCGTCGGCGGCGATAACGAAATCATATTCGTCGGCCAGGGCAATGAGCTTTTTCAGCACGTCGACCGGGATCAGCGCGCCGGTCGGATTGCCTGGCGAGCACAGGAACAGGATCTGGCAGCGTTTCCAGATGTCCGGCGATACGGCGTCGAAATCCGGGTTGAAGCCGTTCTCGTCCAGGCACGGCAGGTAATGCGGCTTGGCGCCGGCGAGGAACGCCGCGCCTTCGTAGATCTGATAGAACGGGTTCGGGCTGACGACCAAGGCGTCATCGCCACGGTTGACCACGGTCTGCGTGAAGGCGAACAGCGCTTCACGGGTGCCGTTGACCGGCAGCACGTTGCGCGCCGGGTCGATCCAGCCGCTCGGCACGTTGAAACGACGTTCGCACCAAGCCGCGATGGCTTCGCGCAGGGCCGGAATGCCGAGGGTGGTCGGGTACACCGACATCTGCTCCAGATTGTTCGCCAGCGCCTCGGCGACAAAGCTTGGCGAGCGATGCTTCGGTTCGCCAATGGACAGCGCGATCGGGCGCTTGTCCGGGTTTGGCGTGACGCTGCCGAGCAGGGCGCGGAGCTTTTCGAACGGGTAGGGCTGAAGCTGTGACAGAGCGTTGTTCATCGGTGCGGGATCTCGTGCAAAGCGGTTGAATCCGGGCGCGCAATCAAATGCTGATGCGCGACAGTTTGATATCGGGTTCCTGATTGACGCTCAGCTGTTCGACGATGGCATCCTGCAAACGGCTGCACAGCAGCGGGTCGGACAGCGGTTGATTGTGGGCGTCGGTGATGAAGAACACGTCTTCCACCCGCTCGCCCAGGGTGGCGATCTTGGCGTTCTGCAGCGACAGGTCGAATTCGAGGAAAATCCCGCCGACCCGTGCCAGCAGGCCCGGGCGATCGGGTGCCGTGAGTTCCAGCACCGTCACCGGGCGCTGGGCATCGTTGTGGATCGTCACCTGCGGGGCGAACGCGAAATGCTTGAGCTGGCGCGGCACCCGACGCTGGATGATCGTCGGGTAGTCGGCCGGGTTGCGCAGGGCTTCGGTCAGGCCGTCGCGAATCTGCTTGACCCGGACCGGATTGTCGCCGATCGAGTCGCCATCGGTGTCGAGCACGATGTAGGTGTCGAGGGTGAACTGGCTGCTGGACGTGATGACCCGGGCGTCGTGAATGTTCAGGTTGAGCTGGTCCATCGCCGCCACGGTCACGGCGAAGAAGTCGTGCTGGTCCGGCGCGTAGATGAAGATCTGCGTGCCGCCCTCGAACTCGCGCTGGGTGGTTTCCTTGATCAGCACCAGCGGACCGCCTTCGGCCGGTTGCTGAAGGATGGCGTCGGTGTGCCAGGCCACGTCGCCGGCGGTGTGGCGCAGGAAGTAGTCATCGCCCAGTTGCGCCCACAATTGCTCGACGTCATCCGGATCGGTGCCGCCGCGCACCAGAATGTCCAGTGCCGCACTCTGGGTCTGGCGGATCTGCTCTTCGCGATCCACCGGATTCTCCAGGCCACGGCGCAGGGCGCGCTTGGTCTCGGTGTAGAGCTGGCGCAGCAGGCTGGCACGCCACGAGTTCCAGAGAGTCGGGTTGGTCGCGTTGATGTCGGCCACGGTCAGCACGTACAGGTAGTCGAGACGGGTTTCGTCACCGACCGCCAGCGCGAAGTCGTGGATTACCTGCGGGTCGGACAGGTCCTTGCGCTGGGCGGTGGTCGACATCACCAGGTGGTTCTGCACCAGCCACACGATCAGGCGGCTGTCCCACACCGGCAGTTGGTGCCGCTGGCAGAACGCCTCGGCATCGACCGCGCCGATCTCCGAGTGATCGCCATGCCGGCCCTTGCCGATGTCGTGGTACAGGCCGGCCATATAAATCAGTTCAGGCTTGGGCAGTTTCGCCATCAGCTTGGCGGCCAGCGGGAATTTCTCCGACACCTGGGTGTACTGCAATTTGCGCAGGTGTTTGATCAGGTTCAGCGTGTGCGCATCGACCGTATAGATGTGGAACAGGTCGTGCTGCATCTGCCCGACGATGAAGCCGAACTCCGGCAGGTAGCGCCCGAGAATGCCGTAGCGGTTCATTCGCCGCAGGTTGCGGTGGATGCCGATCTTGCACTTGAACAGCTCGATGAACAGGCTGGTATTGCGGATGTCGTTGCGGAAGTTGTCGTCGATCAGGTGGCGGTTTTCCCGCAGCAGACGAATCGTGTCGGCGCGTACACCTTTGATTTCCGGCTGCTGGGCCATCAGCACGAAGATCTCGAGCATGGCAAACGGCGTGCGGCGGAATACGTTGTCGTTGCGAGCTTCGATGTAGCCGTCGTGCAGTTGGAAACGCGAGTTGATCGGCTGCGGCGGTGCTTCGTCTTCCGGGGCGAGGATGACTTCCTCGAAGTGCTGGATGATCAGGTCGCTGAGCTGGGCGATGCTCATCACCACGCGGAAGTACTGCTGCATGAAGTTTTCGACGGCCTGTTTGGCGTCGTCGCCTTCAAAACCCAGCAGCCCGGCGATGGTGCGCTGGTGATCGAACAGCAGGCGGTCCTCGGAGCGACCGGCGAGCATGTGCAGGGCGTAACGCACCTTCCAGAGGAATTCCTGGGAGGAGGCCAGCAAGGTGTTTTCGCTCTCGACCAGAAAGCCTTCGCCGGCCAGGGCCCGCAGGTTCAGGGTGCCGTACTGACGACGGGCCACCCACAGAATCGTCTGAATATCCCGTAGTCCGCCAGGCGAGCCTTTGACGTTGGGTTCCAGGTTGTATTCGGTGTCGTTGTATTTGTGGTGGCGAGCCTTCTGTTCGGCGCGCTTGGCCAGGAAGAAATCCTTGCTCGGCCACATGTGTGCGGTGCTGGTGACATCGAGCATGCGCTGGCGCAGGCGCTCGGGGCCGCAGATGGTGCGGCTTTCCATCAGGTTGGTGACCACCGTCAGGTCGGCGCGGGCCTCTTCGGCGCATTCGTCGACGGAGCGAACGCTCTGACCGACTTCCAGGCCGATGTCCCACAGCAGCGTCAGAAAACGCTCGATGGAATCGCGGAAAATTTCGTGGTCGGCGCTGTCCAGCAGGATCAGCAGGTCGATGTCGGAATAGGGGTGCAATTCGCCGCGACCGTAGCCGCCGACCGCGACCAGCGCGATGTCGGCGTCTTCGCTCCAGTCGAACTGGTCCCAGGCCTTTTGCAGGATGTTGTCGACGAACCAGGCCCGGTCTTCGATCAGCCGTCGGATATCGCGACCGGCCCGAAAACGTGCATCGAGCACCTCGCGGGCCTGGCGGATCGCCTTTTTGAACGCCGCGATGGGACTCGCTTTCAGGGCCAGTTCAGCCTGGAACTGGCCGCGGTCGAAGAGTTCGGGATCCACCTGCGGCATCGATTGGCTTTCCTTCTATAGGCTGGGAACGGTGTCTGGATCAGGCCGAGATGCGCGGGATGGTGTCGTCGCTGCGCAGGGTGAAGATCTCGTAGCCGGTGTCGGTGACAAGCAAAGTGTGTTCCCACTGTGCCGACAGCTTGCGATCCTTGGTGATCGCGGTCCAGCCGTCGCCCAGTACTTTGGTGTCGGCCTTGCCCTGGTTGATCATCGGCTCGATGGTGAAGGTCATGCCGGCCTTCAGTTCCATGCCGGTGCCGGCGCGGCCGTAATGCAGGATCTGCGGCTCTTCGTGGAACACCTTGCCGATGCCGTGACCGCAGAACTCACGCACCACCGAGAAGCCGTTCTTTTCAGCGTGCTTCTGAATGATTTCGCCGATGTCGCCGAGGCGGCAGCCGGGTTTGACGATCTCGATCGCCTTGTACATGCATTCCTGGGTGACCTGCGACAGGCGCTCGGCCCAGACCGGCACGGTGCCGACGTGGAACATGCGGCTGGTGTCGCCGTGATAGCCGTCCTTGATCACGGTGACGTCGATGTTCAGGGTGTCGCCGTTTTTCAGCGGCTTGTCGTTCGGGATACCGTGGCAGACCACGTGGTTGATCGAGGTGCAGATCGACTTCGGGTAGCCCTTGTAGTTGAGCGGGGCAGGGATGGCCTGCTGCACGTTGACGATATAGTCGTGGCAGATCTGGTTCAGCTCATCGGTGGTCACGCCCGGCTTGACGTGTTCGGCAATCATTTCCAGCACATCGGCGGCCAGTTTGCCGGCGACACGCATGCCAGCGATGTCCTCGGGGGTTTTGAGGGTGACGGTCATACAGACTCTCTCTGCGCTCGGCGGCGCTTGCTGATACGAACAGGGGCGCGGCTGTTGGTTTGGCGGCCCCGAAAAACGCGATTCTAACAGACCAAAGGCGCAAATCCGCGCCTGCGTGCATCGCTTCTCTCTATACAATGCGGTGCATTGTCCCGATTCCAAGGGCCTGGCGCGCATGTCCCTGACGCGATTGCAGATTCCGGGTTCCGTTTGCGTCGTCCCTGTGGTATAAAATGCGCCGCTTTCCGGGGATAGCTCCGGGAGCATTAACCCACACACGTGTCGACACGATGGCCTGGGTGCCTTTGATCCTCGGATCAATGGTTGGTCATTGGGATACGTGGAGGCCCAACCCGACTTATCAAGGAACTATCATGTCCCAAGTCAACATGCGCGATATGCTGAAGGCCGGTGTGCACTTCGGTCACCAAACCCGTTACTGGAATCCGAAAATGGGTAAATACATTTTCGGCGCGCGTAACAAGATTCACATCATCAACCTTGAAAAAACCCTGCCAATGTTCAACGAAGCTCTGACTTTCGTAGAGCGTCTGGCCCAGGGCAAAAACAAGATTCTGTTCGTCGGCACCAAGCGTTCCGCTGGCAAGATCGTTGCTGAAGAAGCAGCACGTTGCGGTTCGCCGTACGTCGATCACCGCTGGTTGGGCGGCATGCTGACCAACTTCAAGACCATCCGTGCTTCCATCAAGCGTCTGCGTGACCTTGAAGTACAAGCCGAAGACGGTACTTTCGCCAAGCTGACCAAGAAAGAAGCGCTGATGCGCACTCGCGATCTTGAGAAGCTGGATCGCTCCCTGGGCGGCATCAAGGACATGGGCGGTCTGCCAGACGCACTGTTCGTGATCGACGTTGATCACGAGCGCATCGCGATCACCGAAGCCAACAAGCTGGGCATCCCGGTCATCGGCGTTGTCGATACCAACAGCAGCCCGGAAGGCGTTGACTACATCATCCCAGGCAACGATGACGCAATCCGCGCTATCCAGCTGTACATGGGTTCGATGGCTGACGCAGTCATTCGCGGTCGCAACAACGTTGCTGGCGGTACTGTAGAATTCGCAGCTGAAGAAACTCAGGCTGCAGCTGAGTAATTGACGCCCTGGCGTTGACTCAGTAAGCAAAAAGGGGGCTTGGCCCCCTTTTTGCCACCTCGAAAACCATTTGTCGGCAGCGCAGCTACAGCATCTGTAACGTGCAGCGGCTACAAGGTGTCTCGGGAAGAATTGAACGCCCGTTCGATCGGGTGGAATGGTTGAAAACCTATCCAAGAGGAATTTGAAAATGGCAGCAATTACTGCAGCGTTGGTCAAAGAACTGCGCGAGCGTACCGGCGAAGGCATGATGGATTGCAAGAAAGCCCTGGAAAAGGCTGGCGGCGACATCGAAAAAGCCATTGATGACATGCGTGCTTCGGGCGCGATCAAGGCTGCCAAGAAAGCTGGCAACGTTGCCGCTGAAGGCGCTATCGCAATCAAGGACGACGGCAAGGCTGCCGTTCTGATCGAAGTCAACTCGCAGACCGACTTCCTGGCTCTGCAGGACGACTTCAAAAACTTCGTTGCTGCCAGCGTTGACAAAGCATTCGCTGACAAGCTGACCGACGCAGCTCCGCTGATCGCTGCTCAAGAAGCCGCTCGCGAAGCACTGGTTGCCAAAGTAGGCGAGAACGTCAACATCCGTCGCCTGGTGCGCGTAGAAGGCGACGTAGTCGGCACCTACCTGCACGGCAACAAGATCGGTGTTGCTGTTGTCCTGAAAGGCGGCGACGTCGAGCTGGCCAAAGACATCGCAATGCACGTTGCTGCAAGCAACCCTGAGTTCCTGCTGCCTTCGCAAGTCTCCGACGAAGCGATCGAGCGTGAAAAAGCTGTGTTCCTGCAGCTGAACGAAGAAAAAATCAAAGGCAAGCCAGAAAACATTGTTGAGAACATGGTCAAAGGCCGTATCAGCAAGTTCCTGGCAGAAGCAAGCCTGGTTGAGCAGGCGTTCGTCAAGAACCCTGAAATCAAGGTTGGCGAGCTGGCCAAGAAAGGCGGCGCTGAAATCGTTTCCTTCACCTACTTCAAAGTAGGCGAAGGCATCGAGAAGCCGGTCGACAACTTCGCTGAAGAAGTTGCTGCCCAGCTGGCTGCCGCCAAGCAATAAGACGGTTTTTCAACTGTCGCCCGAAAGAGGCTGCCCGCTCACGCGCGCAGCCTCTTTTCAGATAGGGTTACCAATTTTTAATTGGTTTCCCCTTGGAACTGACTTACAAAGCCATGTTCCGATGGCGCTGAAGCAGCGCCAAGCTAGAGTGAACGCCAGCTGTAAAAAGCTCGCAAAGAATTTTTAAAATACGCCGCAGGAGAGATTCGCAATGGCTCAGCAGGGCAGTGGTTATCAGGCTCGCTATAAACGCATTCTACTCAAGCTTAGCGGCGAGGCCCTGATGGGCTCGGAAGAGTTCGGGATCGATCCTAAGGTGCTGGATCGCATGGCGCTGGAAGTCGGCCAGCTGGTCGGTATCGGCGTCCAGGTTGGTCTGGTGATTGGCGGTGGCAACCTGTTCCGCGGTGAAGCGCTGAGCAAGGCCGGCATGGATCGGGTCACGGGCGACCACATGGGCATGCTGGCCACTGTGATGAACGCCCTGGCCATGCGCGATGCGCTGGAACGTGCCAATATCTCGGCGATCGTGATGTCGGCCATCTCCATGGTCGGTGTGACCGATCACTATGACCGTCGCAAGGCCATGCGCCACCTGAACTCCAAGGACGTGGTGATCTTCGCGGCCGGTACCGGCAATCCGTTCTTTACCACGGATTCGGCAGCCTGCCTGCGCGCCATTGAAATCGACGCCGATGTCGTGCTCAAGGCGACCAAGGTCGATGGCGTCTACACCGCTGACCCGTTCAAAGACCCGCATGCCGAGAAGTTCGATCATCTGACTTACGATGAAGTACTGGATCGCAAGCTGGGCGTAATGGATCTGACGGCCATCTGCCTGTGCCGCGATCACAAGATGCCGCTGCGCGTATTTAACATGAACAAGCCCGGCGCCCTGCTGAACATCGTGCATGGTGGCGCAGAAGGGACTTTGATCGAGGAAGGCCAACAATGATCAACGAAATCAAGAAAGACGCCCAAGCGCGTATGCAGAAATCCCTGGAGTCTCTGAACCACGCGTTCGGTCAGATTCGTACCGGCAAGGCTCACCCGAGCATCCTCGGCAGTGTCATGGTGCCTTACTACGGCACTGATACTCCGCTGAGCGGCGTTGCCAACGTCACCGTGAAAGACTCGCGCACCCTGCAGGTCGTGGCGTTCGAGCGCAACATGCTCGCTGCTGTCGACAAGGCAATCCAAAGCGCTGGTCTGAACCTCAACCCGACCAACCTGGGTGAGTTGCTGTTGATCCCTATGCCGGCCCTCACCGAGGAAACGCGTAAAGGCTTCACCAAGCAGGCGCGTAGCGCTGCTGAAGACGCGCGTGTTGCCGTGCGCAATATTCGTCGTGATGCCTTGGGCGAGCTCAAGAAACTGGTCAAGGACAAGGAAATCAGCGAAGACGAAGAGCGTCGTGCCATCGCTGATATCGATAAGCTGACCAAAGAATCCGAGGCCCAGATCACCAAGGCCACGGACGAGAAAGAAAAAGACCTGATGGCCGTATAAGGGTCGAGTTTTAAATGGACAAGACCAAGCAGACTGCGCCGTCCGCGGTGCCGCGCCATGTCGCGATCATCATGGATGGCAATAATCGCTGGGCGAAAAAACGCTTTATGCCGGGTGTCGCCGGGCATAAGGCGGGCGTAGACGCTGTGCGGGCGGTGATCGAGGTGTGTGCCGAGGCCAAGGTCGAGGTGCTCACCCTGTTCGCCTTTTCCAGTGAAAACTGGCAGCGCCCGGCCGATGAGGTCAGCGCCTTGATGGATCTGTTCTTCAAGGCGTTGCGTCGCGAGGCAAAGCGCCTGAATGACAACAACATCAGTCTGCGCATCATCGGTGACCGTACGCGGTTCCATCCGGAGCTTCAGGCCGCCATGCGTGAAGCGGAAGCGATGACCGCCGGTGCCAACCGTTTCATCCTGCAGATCGCCGCCAACTACGGCGGTCAGTGGGACATTGCGCAAGCGGCGCAGCGTCTGGCGCGTGAAGTTCAGGCCGGTCATCTGCGGCCGGAAGACATCACGCCGGATCTGCTGCAGACCTGCCTGGTTACCGGTGATCTGCCGTTGCCCGACTTGTGCATCCGCACCGGCGGCGAGCACCGCATCAGCAATTTCCTCTTGTGGCAGCTGGCTTACGCCGAGCTGTACTTCTCCGACCTGTTCTGGCCGGACTTCAAACACGAAGCCATGCGCAATGCGCTGGCCGATTTCGCTTTGCGCCAGCGCCGCTTCGGTAAAACGAGCGAGCAGGTCGAAGCTGGAGCCCGGGTTTAATGCTTAAACAACGCATCATCACTGCACTGATTCTGCTGCCGATCGCCCTGGGCGGTTTTTTCCTGCTCGAGGGTTCCGGTTTTGCTCTGTTCATCGGGCTGGTCGTAAGTCTGGGCGCCTGGGAATGGGCGCGTCTGGCCGGCTTCACCGCACAGGCATTTCGTGTCGGCTACGCGGCGGTGGTCGCGCTGATGCTGTTCGTCATGTACATCCTGCCGGGGCTGGCGCCTTGGGTGTTGGGTGCTTCGGTGATCTGGTGGGCATTGGCGACCTGGCTGGTGCTGACTTACCCGCGCTCCAGCGAGCATTGGTCCAGCGCCGCCGCCAAGCTGGTGATCGGTCTGTTGATTCTGTTGCCTGCCTGGCAAGGGTTGGTGCAGATCAAGCAGTATCCGCTGGGCAACTGGCTGATCATGGCGGTGATGGTGCTGGTGTGGGGCGCTGATATCGGTGCCTATTTCTCCGGTCGCGCGTTCGGCAAGCGCAAGCTGGCGCCGCAAGTCAGTCCCGGCAAAAGCTGGGAGGGCGTGTATGGCGGTCTGGCGCTGAGCCTGGTCATCACCACCCTGGTCGCGCTGTTCCGTGACTGGACGGTGGCACAACTGTTCAAGGGCTTGATCGGCGCTGCGGTGATCGTCTTCATCTCGGTGGTGGGTGACCTGACCGAAAGCATGTTCAAGCGTCAGTCCGGCATCAAGGACAGCAGTAATCTGCTGCCCGGTCATGGTGGTGTACTGGATCGCATCGACAGCCTGACGGCGGCGATCCCGGTCTTCGCGGTGCTGTTGTGGATGGCGGCGTCGTGAGTCGCCCACAGCAGATTACCGTCCTGGGGGCGACCGGTTCGATCGGTCTGAGCACCCTGGATGTCATCGCCCGGCATCCGGAGCGTTATCAGGCTTTTGCCCTGAGCGGTTTTACCCGTCTGAGCGAACTGTTTGCCCTGTGTGTTCGCCATCTCCCGAAATATGCGGTAGTGCCGGAAGCCGGCGCTGCCCGCAGCCTGCAGGATGATTTGCGTGCTGCGGGCCTGTCGACGCAGGTGCTGGTCGGCGAAGAAGGCTTGTGTCAGGTCGCTGCTGCGCCGGAGGTGGATGCTGTCATGGCCGCCATCGTCGGCGCCGCCGGCTTGCGCCCGACTTTGGCGGCAGTTGAGGCGGGCAAGAAGATTCTTCTGGCCAACAAGGAAGCGCTGGTCATGTCCGGCGCCTTGTTCATGCAGGCCGTGCGCAAGAGCGGTTCGGTCCTGTTGCCGATCGATAGCGAGCACAACGCGATTTTCCAGTGCATGCCACAGGACTTTGCTCGCGGGTTGAGCAACGTTGGGGTCCGCCGGATTTTGCTCACGGCCTCTGGTGGCCCTTTCCGGCAGACGCCGATGGCCGAGCTGGCACATGTTTCACCCGATCAGGCGTGTGCTCACCCGAACTGGTCGATGGGTCGCAAGATCTCGGTCGATTCGGCCAGCATGATGAACAAAGGGCTCGAATTGATCGAGGCCTGCTGGTTGTTCGATGCCAAGCCATCGCAAGTCGAGGTGGTGATTCATCCGCAGAGCGTGATTCATTCGCTGGTCGATTACGTGGACGGTTCCGTGCTGGCGCAGTTGGGCAATCCCGACATGCGCACGCCGATTGCCAACGCCCTGGCCTGGCCTGAGCGCATTGACTCGGGCGTGGCGCCGCTGGATCTGTTCGCTGTAGCACGCCTGGATTTCGAAGCACCCGACGAAGAGCGCTTCCCGTGCCTGCGTCTGGCGCGCCAGGCTGCCGAGGCGGGAAACAGCGCCCCGGCCATGCTCAATGCGGCGAATGAAGTGGCGGTCGCCGCGTTTCTCGACGGACGGGTTCGCTACCTGGAAATCGCGAGTATCATCGAGGAAGTCTTGAACCTCGAACCTGTGGTGGCCCTGGACAATCTCGATGCGGTGTTCACCGCTGACGCGACTGCCCGGACATTGGCCGGGCAGTGGTTAAGTCGTCACGGCCGATAGGTCTTGCAACACATGGCTTCACGCGGCACTGGACAGGATTGCGGAGAAAGTAGATGAGCGCGCTCTATATGATTGCCGGCACCCTGATCGCTTTGGGTGTGCTGGTCACCTTTCACGAATTCGGCCATTTCTGGGTCGCGCGTCGCTGTGGCGTGAAGGTTCTGCGTTTCTCCGTGGGCTTCGGCATGCCGCTGCTGCGCTGGCACGATAAGCAGGGCACGGAGTTCGTGGTCGCGGCCATTCCGCTGGGTGGCTACGTCAAGATGCTCGACGAGCGCGAGGGCGAAGTACCGGCCGATCAGCTTCATCAATCATTCAATCGCAAGTCCGTTCGTCAACGCATCGCGATCGTCGCCGCCGGTCCTGTGGCCAACTTTCTGCTTGCGCTGGTGTTCTTCTGGGTGCTGGCCATGCTCGGCAGCGAGCAGATTCGCCCGGTCATCGGTTCGGTGGAGTCCGGCAGCATCGCTGCAACGGCCGGACTGAGCGCCGGTCAGGAAATCGTCGCGATCGACGGTGAGCCGACCTCGGGCTGGGCGGCAGTCAACCTGCAACTGGTGCGACGTCTCGGGGAAAGCGGTTCCTTGCAGGTGCTGGTGCGCGAGCAGGGCTCTACGGCTGATACGCCTCGTGAACTGGCACTCGATAAATGGCTCAAGGGGGCTGACGAGCCGGATCCGATTCGCTCTCTCGGCATTCGCCCTTGGCGTCCGGCATTGCCGCCAGTGCTGGCCGAACTCGACCCGAAAGGTCCGGCCCAGGCAGCCGGGCTGAAAACCGGCGATCGTCTGCTGACGCTCGATGGCAAGGCGCTGGATGACTGGCAGCAGGTGGTCGACACCGTTCGTACGCGTCCTGATACCAAAATCGTGCTGCGCGTCGAGCGCGACGGTGTTCCAATCGACGTCCCTGTCACACTGGCCGCGCGGGGCGAGAAGAAGTCACCAAGCGGTTACCTGGGGGCGGGCGTGAAGGCTGTCGACTGGCCGCCGGAGATGATCCGCGAGGTCAGCTACGGGCCTTTGGCAGCAATTGGCGAGGGTGCCCGTCGTACCTGGACCATGAGCGTCCTGACGCTGGATTCACTGAAGAAAATGCTCTTCGGCGAGCTCTCGGTAAAAAACTTGAGTGGACCGATAACCATTGCTAAAGTGGCGGGCGCTTCTGCCCAGTCGGGCGTCGCTGATTTCCTGAATTTCCTTGCTTATCTGAGTATTAGCCTGGGGGTTCTGAATTTGCTGCCCATTCCTGTACTGGATGGGGGGCATTTGTTGTTTTATCTGATCGAGTGGGCGCGTGGTCGTCCCTTGTCGGATCGGGTGCAAGGTTGGGGGATACAGATCGGTATCAGTTTGGTGGTCGGGGTGATGTTGCTTGCTCTGGTCAACGATCTGGGTCGACTGTAACGCTTCGCTGAATTGCGAATCTGCCGCATTTTGCGGCAGTTTGTTTATTGCCAGTTGGAATAAGAAAGGACTTCATGAAACGTCTGCTGCTAACTGCGGTTCTCACCGTATTGATGATCGCCGAAGTTCACGCCGAGTCCTTCACTATCTCTGATATTCGCGTCAATGGCCTCCAGCGGGTCTCCGCGGGTAGCGTCTTTGGTGCCTTGCCGTTGAACGTCGGCGAGCAGGCGGATGATCGTCGCCTGGTGGAATCCACTCGTGCGTTGTTCAAAACCGGTTTCTTTCAAGATATCCAGCTGGGCCGCGAAGGCAACGTTCTGGTGATCACCGTCGTCGAACGTCCCTCGGTCGCCAGCATCGAGATCGAAGGCAACAAGGCGATCTCCACCGAAGACCTGATGAAAGGCCTCAAGCAATCCGGTCTGGCCGAAGGCGAGATCTTCCAGCGCGCGACCCTCGAAGGCGTGCGTAACGAGCTGCAACGTCAATACGTTGCACAAGGTCGTTACTCGGCTACCGTCGATACCGAAGTGGTTTCGCAGCCGCGCAACCGTGTCGGCCTGAAAGTGAAGATCAACGAAGGCACCGTTGCTGCCATTCAGCACATCAACGTGGTTGGCAACACGGTTTTCCCCGAAGAAGACCTGACCGACCTGTTCGAACTGAAAACCACCAACTGGCTGTCGTTCTTCAAGAACGATGACAAGTACGCCCGTGAAAAACTGTCCGGTGACCTGGAGCGTCTGCGTTCCTACTACCTGGACCGCGGCTATATCAACATGGATATCGCTTCGACCCAGGTGTCCATCACCCCGGACAAGAAGCACGTCTACATCACCGTCAACGTCAACGAAGGCGAGAAGTACACCGTTCGTGACGTCAAACTCAGCGGTGACCTGAAGGTTCCTGAAGACCAGGTCAAGTCGCTGTTGCTGGTGCAGAAAGGCCAGGTGTTCTCGCGCAAGCTGATGACCACCACCTCCGAACTGATCACCCGTCGTCTGGGTAACGAGGGTTACACCTTCGCCAACGTCAACGGCGTACCGCAACCGCACGACGAAGATCACACCGTCGATATCCTGTTTGCTGTCGATCCAGGCAAGCGTGCCTACGTCAATCGCATCAATTTCCGTGGCAACACCAAGTCCGAGGACGAAGTGCTGCGTCGTGAAATGCGTCAAATGGAAGGTGGCTGGGCTTCGACCTACCTGATCGACCAGTCCAAGACCCGTCTGGAGCGTCTGGGCTTCTTTAAAGAAGTCAACGTCGAAACCCCGGCCGTGCCAGGTGTCGACGACCAGGTTGACGTGAACTACAGCGTTGAAGAGCAGGCTTCCGGTTCGATCACCGCCAGCGTCGGTTTCGCCCAGAGCGCCGGTCTGATCCTCGGTGGTTCGATCACCCAGAACAACTTCCTCGGTACCGGTAACCGCGTCAGCGTCGGCCTGACCCGCAGCGAATACCAGAGCCGCTACAACTTCGGCTACGTTGACCCCTACTGGACCGCCGATGGCGTGAGCCTGGGTTACAACGCGTTCTACCGTACCACCGACTACAAAGATCTCGACGTCGATGTGGCGAGCTATGCGGTAGACAGCCTGGGCGCCGGCGTGAACGTGGGCTACCCGATCAGCGAGACTTCGCGTCTGACCTTTGGTCTGTCCGTTCAACAGGACGAGATCAAGACCGGTACCTACACCGTTGACGAGATTTTCGACTTCGTTAACAGGGAAGGCGACAAGTACCTGAACTTCAAGGCCTCGGCCGGCTGGTCCGAGTCCACCTTGAACAAGGGTGTACTGCCGACCCGTGGTCGCTCCCAGAGCCTGACGCTGGAAACTACCGTTCCAGGCAGCGATCTGTCGTTCTTCAAGCTCGATTACCGTGGTCAGCTGTTCCAGCCGATCACCGATAACTACACTCTGCGCCTGCACACTGAACTGGGCTATGGCGACGGTTACGGTTCGACCGACGGCTTGCCGTTTTATGAAAACTACTATGCTGGTGGTTTCAACTCGGTGCGTGGCTTCAAGGACAGCACCCTTGGCCCGCGAAGCACGCCAAGTACGGGGAGTAACCCGGGCACGGCGAGAGACCCGGATCAGGATCCGCTGCCGTTCGGTGGTAACGTCCTGATCCAGGGCGGTGTCGAGGTTCTGTTCCCGCTCCCGTTCGTCAAGGATCAGCGTTCGCTGCGTACTTCGGTATTCTGGGATGTCGGTAACGTGTTCGACTCCAAGTGTTCCGATACTACGAACGCCAACGGTACGAAGTCGAATACCCAATGCAACGACATCAGTCTTAGCAACATGGCCAGCTCCGTCGGTGTCGGCGTGACCTGGGTCACCGCACTGGGTCCGCTGAGTTTTGCACTGGCTATGCCGATCAAGAAACCGGATGACGCTGAAACTCAAGTGTTCCAATTCTCCCTCGGTCAGACGTTCTAAGCGTTTGACCCAAGATAACGACAATGGATTTTGTAGGAGTGCATCGTGCGTAAGTTGACTCAATTGGTTCTCCTGGCCTCCGTACTGGTGGCAGGCCCGGCATTTGCCGACATGAAAATCGCCGTTCTGAACTATCAGATGGCGCTGCTGGAATCCGACGCGGCCAAGAAGTACGCCGTGGATGCCGAGAAGAAATTCGGCCCTCAACTGACCAAGCTCAAGACCCTGGAAAGCAGCGCCAAGGGCATTCAGGATCGCCTGATGGCCGGTGGCGACAAGATGCAGCAAGGCGAGCGCGAGCGTCTGGAGCTTGAGTTCAAGCAAAAGGCTCGTGACTTCCAGTTCCAGTCCAAGGAACTGAACGAAGCCAAGGCCGTTGCCGACCGCGAAATGCTCAAGCAACTGAAGCCGAAGCTGGATAGCGCAGTGGAAGAAGTCATCAAGAAAGGTGGTTTTGACTTGGTGTTCGAGCGTGGCGCAGTGATCGATGTCAAACCTCAGTACGACATCACGCGCCAGGTTATCGAGCGCATGAATCAGCTGAAGTAACCCATGACCGTGACTATCAAGCTCGGCCAGTTGGCCGAGTTCCTCGGCGCCACCCTGAGTGGCGACCCCGAGAAGCAAATCACTGGGCTAGCCACCTTGCAGGAGGCTGGCCCAGCTCAGTTGAGCTTTCTGGCAAACCCCCAATACCGTAAATACCTGGCA
Organism: Pseudomonas sp. CH235; assembly: GCF_004368175.1. Lineage (NCBI taxonomy): Bacteria > Pseudomonadati > Pseudomonadota > Gammaproteobacteria > Pseudomonadales > Pseudomonadaceae > Pseudomonas > Pseudomonas sp. CH235. The sequence goes on along the minus strand of NZ_RRZJ01000008.1, from coordinate 148,261 downwards.
GGCTCGCAAGCCGCAGCCCTGTTGCTCAAGGCTGCCGACGCGGAAGGTTATGCCGGTGATGCGTTGGTGGTGCCGGATCCTTACCTGGCTTACGCGCGCATTTCCCATCTGTTCGATCCAAAGCCCAAGGCAACTGCCGGCGTTCATCCAACAGCGGTGATTGCCGAGGATGCCGTGGTTGATCCGAGTGCCAGTGTCGGTCCCTTCGTGGTGATCGAAGCCGGGGCTCGAATCGGTGCAGGCGTGACACTCGGCGCGCATTGCGTTGTCGGTGCCCGCAGCGAAATCGGCGAGGGCGGCTGGCTGGCCCCGCGGGTCACGCTGTATCACGATGTGCGGATCGGCAAGCGTGTGGTGATCCAGTCCGGTGCTGTGCTCGGCGGTGAAGGCTTCGGCTTTGCCAACGAGAAGGGCATCTGGCAAAAGATCGCCCAGATCGGTGGCGTGACCATCGGCGACGATGTGGAGATCGGCGTGAATACCGCCATCGACCGCGGTGCGTTGGCCGATACCGTGATCGGCAATGGCGTGAAGCTCGACAACCAGATTCAGATCGCCCACAACGTGCAGGTCGGTGACCACACCGCCATGGCGGCGTGCGTGGGGATTTCCGGCAGCACCAAAATCGGCAAGCACTGCATGCTCGCCGGCGGTGTTGGCCTGGTAGGGCACATCGATATTTGCGACAACGTATTCCTGACCGGGATGACCATGGTGACCCACTCGATTACCGAGCCGGGTGCCTATTCTTCCGGCACAGCTATGCAACCTGCGGCCGAATGGCGCAAAAGCGCGGCCCGTATTCGTCAGCTCGATGACATCGCGCGACGTTTGAAACAGCTGGAAAAGCGGTCCGGGGAAGTGACCCCCGACGGTAATGCTTCATCTGAAGGCTGATACCATTTCCATATCAAGTGTGCACAGCCTCTGGACTGCCTCCTTGATTTGCTAGAGGAGTGCGCGTCAGTCGCGCTCCCAATCTTTACATAGGCTTCCCCCCGAAATGATGGACATCAACGAGATTCGCGAATACCTGCCTCACCGTTACCCGTTCCTGCTGGTGGACCGGGTAGTGGAGCTGGATACGGAAGGCAAGCGCATTCGCGCCTACAAGAATGTCAGCATCAATGAACCGTTCTTCAATGGTCACTTCCCTGCGCACCCGATCATGCCGGGCGTGCTGATCATCGAAGCCATGGCTCAGGCTGCCGGGATCCTCGGTTTCAAGATGCTTGACGTGAAACCGGCCGACGGCACCCTTTACTACTTCGTCGGTTCCGACAAGCTGCGCTTCCGCCAGCCGGTGCTGCCGGGTGATCAGTTGATCCTTGAAGCCAAGTTCATCAGCTGCAAGCGTCAGATCTGGAAGTTCGAATGCCAGGCTTCGGTCGATGGTAAACCGGTCTGCTCGGCTGAAATCATTTGTGCGGAACGCAAGCTATGAGTTTGATTGACCCTCGCGCAATCATCGATCCGTCGGCCGTCCTGGCTGATGGCGTCGAGGTCGGCCCGTGGTCGATCATCGGTGCAGGTGTGGAAATCGGCGAGGGAACGGTCATCGGGCCACACGTGATCCTCAAAGGTCCGACCCGTATCGGCAGGCACAATCGCATCTACCAGTTTTCCTCTGTAGGCGAAGACACGCCGGACCTGAAATACAAGGGCGAAGAAACGCGCCTGGTGATCGGTGACCATAATGTCATCCGTGAAGGCGTGACGATTCACCGTGGCACCGTGCAGGATCGTTCCGAAACGACCTTGGGTGATCACAACCTGATCATGGCCTATGCCCACATCGGACATGACAGCGTCATCGGCAACCACTGCATCCTGGTCAACAACACCGCGTTGGCCGGCCATGTGCACGTTGATGACTGGGCGATCCTGTCCGGTTTCACCCTGGTGCATCAGTATTGCCACATTGGCGCCCACAGCTTTTCCGGCATGGGCACGGCCATCGGCAAGGACGTTCCGGCGTTCGTCACTGTATTTGGCAACCCGGCCGAAGCGCGCAGCATGAACTTCGAGGGCATGCGCCGTCGCGGTTTCAGCGAAGACGCCATTCACGCCCTGCGCCGTGCATACAAAACGGTGTATCGCCAGGGACTGACCGTCGAGCAGGCGCTGGCCGAACTCGCCGAACCGTCCGCCCAGTTCCCGGAAGTCGCGGTGTTCCGTGACTCCATTCAGTCGTCGTCTCGCGGCATCACCCGCTGATCATGGCCAATCTTCGTATTGCGCTGGTGGCGGGGGAGGCTTCCGGTGACATTCTGGGCGCCGGTCTCATGCGTGCGCTCAAGGCACAGCATCCCGCGGTGGAGTTCATCGGTGTCGGCGGTCCGCTGATGCAGGCCGAAGGCCTGACTTCCTATTTTCCGATGGAGCGTCTGTCGGTCATGGGGCTGGTGGAGGTCCTGGGGCGGTTGCGTGAGCTGCTCAAGCGCCGCAAGGACCTGATTGCTACCCTGATTGCCGAGAAGCCAGACGTATTCATCGGTATCGACGCGCCGGACTTCAACCTCAATATCGAACTCAAGCTACGTCAGGCCGGAATCAAGACCGTGCATTACGTCAGCCCGTCGGTGTGGGCGTGGCGGCAGAAGCGGGTCCTGAAGATCCGCGAAGGCTGCGACCTGATGCTTACGCTGCTGCCGTTCGAAGCCAGATTCTACGAAGAGAAGGGCGTACCGGTGCGGTTCGTCGGCCATACGCTTGCCGACACCATTCCGCTGGAGGCTGATCGCTCTGCTGCGCGCGCCGAACTCGGTCTGCCGGATGGTCCGCTGGTGGCTTTGATGCCCGGCAGCCGGGGCGGTGAAGTCAGTCGTCTGGGGGCGCTGTTCCTCGATACTGCCCAGCGCGTGCGGGCCATGCGCCCAGGCGTGCGTTTCGTCATACCGTGCGCCAACCCCGAGCGTCGTGCCCAGCTCGAAGAGCTGCTGGCCGGCCGCGACCTGCCGGTGACCCTGCTCGATGGCAAATCCCATCTGGCGCTGGCGGCGTGCAATGCGGTCCTGATCGCGTCGGGTACGGCAACCCTTGAAGCGCTGTTGTACAAGCGCCCGATGGTCGTGGCCTACCGTCTTGCTCCGCTGACGTTCTGGATTCTCAAACGCATGGTCAAGAGCCCGTACGTGTCCCTGCCGAACCTGTTGGCCCAGCGATTGCTGGTCCCGGAATTGTTGCAGGATGATGCCACGGTCGAGGCGCTTGCCCAGACCCTGTCGCCGTTGATCGACGGTGGCGAAGAGCAGACCCGCGGCTTCGACGAGATCCACCGCACCCTGCGCCTGGACGCTTCCAATCAGGCGGCTGACGCCGTTCTGAACCTGATCGGGCAAACACGATGAGCAAGACAAGCATGCAGATGGGCCTGGATTTCACCTTGGTCGCCGAAGTCGAAGAGCTGGTCGCCGGCGTCGATGAAGTCGGTCGCGGCCCGTTGTGCGGCGCGGTCGTTACGGCAGCGGTGATCCTCGATCCGAACCGTCCGATTCTCGGCCTCAACGATTCGAAGAAACTTACCGAAGCCAAGCGCGAAAAGCTCTACGACGAAATCTGCGAGAAGGCGCTGAGCTGGTGCATCGCCCGCGCCGAAGTCGAAGAAATCGACGAACTGAACATCCTTCACGCCACCATGCTGGCGATGCAGCGCGCGGTCGCTGGCCTGCATGTCCAGCCGAAACTGGCAATGATCGACGGCAACCGCTGCCCGAAACTGCCGATGCGTTCCGAAGCGGTGGTGCAGGGCGACGGCAAGGTACCGGCAATTGCAGCAGCGTCGATTCTGGCCAAGGTCAGCCGTGACCGCGAGATGGCAGCGTTTGAGTTGATCTACCCGGGTTACGGCATCGGCGGCCACAAAGGCTACCCGACGCCCGTTCATCTGGAAGCATTGGCGCGCCTCGGACCGACGCCGATTCACCGGCGTTCTTTTGCCCCGGTTCGGCAGGCTTATGAAGCACTGGAAGGTCTCGCGCAGGTTTAGCGGCGAGGCTGATGTTTTGTTCGGGGCCCGGTACAATCCGGGCCTTGTTGTCTCTATGTAACTGGACAGGATCACTATGCCGGCTTCATTCGTTCATCTACGCCTGCACACTGAATACTCCCTGGTCGACGGGCTGGTGCGGATCAAACCGCTGGTCAAGGCCCTGACCGGCATGGGCATGCCGGCCGTTGCGGTGACCGACCAGAACAACATGTGTTCGCTGGTCAAATTCTATAAAAACGCCATGGGTGCCGGGATCAAGCCGATCTGCGGCGCCGACCTGTGGCTGTCGAACAAGGACCCGGACGGGTCGCTGAGCCGGATCAGCCTGCTGGTCATGAATGCCCAGGGCTATCGCAACCTGACCGAGCTGATTTCCCGTGGCTTCATCGACGGTCAGCGTAACGGCATGGTCATCATCGAGCGCGAGTGGGTCGCCGAGGCCAACGAAGGCCTGATCATGCTGTCCGCCGCGAAAGAAGGCGAGATCGGTATGGCCATGATCGGCGGCAACCCCGCCGAAGCCGAGGCGCTGGCCCGCGAATGGATGGCGGTGTTCCCGGATCGTTTCTATCTGGAAATTCAGCGTACCAACCGTCCGAACGACGAAGAACAGTTGCACGGTGCCGTGGCCCTTGCCGACAAGCTCGGCGCGCCGTTGGTAGCTACGAACGACGTACGCTTCATCAAGCAGGAAGACTTCGCCGCCCACGAAACCCGTGTCTGCATCGGTGAGGGCCGGGCCCTCGACGACCCACGGCGATCCAAGAACTACAGCGACCAGCAGTACCTGAAAAGCGCCGAGGAAATGGCCGAGCTGTTCAGCGACCTGCCCGATGCGATCGAGAACACCGTCGAGATCGCCAAGCGCTGCAACATCGACGTGAAGCTGGGCAAGCACTTCCTGCCCGACTATCCAATTCCCGATGGCATGACCATTGACGAATATTTCCGCAAGGTCTCGTTCGACGGTCTGGAAGAGCGCCTCAGCGTGCTGCTGCCCAAGGACACCACCGAGGACTACGAGGCCAAGCGTCAGGTCTACGTCGACCGGCTGAATTTCGAGCTGGATATCATCATCCAGATGGGGTTCCCCGGTTACTTCCTGATCGTGATGGACTTTATCCAGTGGGCCAAGAACAACGGTGTTCCGGTGGGCCCAGGCCGGGGGTCGGGTGCCGGATCGCTGGTGGCCTATGTGCAGAAGATCACCGACCTCGATCCGCTGGAATATGACCTGCTGTTCGAACGTTTCCTCAACCCGGAACGGGTATCGATGCCCGACTTCGACGTCGACTTCTGCATGGACGGTCGCGACCGGGTAATCGATTACGTGGCCGAAAAATACGGCCGTAACGCCGTAAGCCAGATCATCACCTTCGGTTCCATGGCCGCTAAAGCTGTGGTGCGCGACGTGGCGCGGGCCCAGGGCAAGTCGTTCGGCCTGGCGGATCGCCTGTCGAAGATGATTCCGTTCGAAGTCGGCATGACCCTGGAAAAAGCCTACGAGCAGGAAGAAATCCTGCGCGACTTCATTAAGGTCGATGAAGAAGCGGCGGAAATCTGGGAAATGGCGCGCAAGCTCGAAGGCGTGGTGCGTAACGTCGGTAAACACGCCGGTGGTGTGGTCATCGCGCCGACCAAGCTGACCGACTTCTCGCCGATCTATTGCGACGAGGCCGGCGACGGTCTGGTGACCCAGTTCGACAAGGACGACGTCGAGGCGGCCGGTCTGGTGAAGTTCGACTTCCTCGGTCTGCGGACCCTGACGATCATCGACTGGGCGCTGAAGACCATCAACCGCGACCGCGCCAAGGTCAACGAGCCGCCGCTGGACATCGCTTTCATCCCGCTGGATGACAAGCCGACCTATCAGCTGCTGCAAAAAGCTGAAACCACCGCTGTGTTCCAACTTGAATCCCGCGGGATGAAAGAGCTGATCAAAAAGCTCAAGCCCGACTGCCTCGAAGACTTGATCGCACTGGTGGCCCTGTTCCGTCCGGGGCCGCTGCAGTCCGGCATGGTGGATGACTTCATCAACCGTAAGCACGGTCGCGCAGAACTTGCTTATCCGCACCCGGATTACCAATACGAAGGTTTGCAGCCGGTATTGGCGCCGACCTACGGCATCATCCTGTATCAGGAACAGGTGATGCAGATCGCCCAGGTCATGGCCGGTTACACCCTCGGTGGTGCGGACATGCTGCGTCGGGCGATGGGTAAGAAGAAACCCGAGGAAATGGCCAAGCAGCGCGGCGGTTTCATTGAGGGTTGTGCGTCGAACAATATCGACGCGGATCTGGCCGGTAACATTTTCGACCTGGTGGAAAAATTCGCCGGTTACGGCTTCAACAAATCCCACTCCGCCGCCTACGGCCTGGTGTCGTACCAGACTGCCTGGCTGAAAGCCCACTACCCGGCGCCGTTCATGGCCGCGGTACTGTCGGCGGATATGCACAACACCGACAAGGTTGTGACCTTGATCGAGGAAGTGCGCACGATGAAGCTGCGCCTCGACGCGCCGGACGTGAACACCTCTGAGTTCAAGTTTACGGTGAACGACGAAGGTCGCATCGTGTACGGCCTGGGCGCGATCAAAGGCGTCGGCGAAGGCCCGGTGGAAGCGATCACCGAAGCCCGTCAGGCCGGTCCGTTCAAGGATTTGTTCGACTTCTGCGCCCGGGTCGACCTCAAGCGCATCAACAAGCGCACGCTGGACGGTCTGATCCGCAGCGGCGCGCTGGATCGCCTCGGCCCGTACTTCCATGACGAGCAAAAGGCTTATCAGGCCAACATCGACCGCAACCGCGCCGTGCTGCTGGCGGCGATGGAGGAGGCGATCAAGTCGGCCGAGCAGACCGCACGCACCCGTGACAGCGGCCACGCCGACCTGTTTGGCGGGCTGTTCGTCGAGGAAGACGCGGACGTTTACGCGATCCACCGCAAGGCGAAGGAGCTGACGCTCAAGGAGCGCCTCAAAGGTGAAAAAGACACCTTGGGCCTGTACCTGACCGGTCACCCGATTGACGAGTACGAAGGTGAGATCCGCCGTTTCGCCCGTCAGCGCATCATCGACCTGAAACCGGCCCGGGATACCCAGACCGTGGCGGGGATGATCATTGCCCTGCGGGTGATGAAGAACAAAAAGGGCGACAAGATGGGGTTCATCACGCTCGATGATCGCTCCGGACGGATCGAGGCGTCGCTGTTCGCCGATGCGTTCCACTCCGCGCAATCGCTGCTTCAGACCGATGCGATGGTGGTGGTCGAGGGCGAGGTCAGCAACGATGACTTCTCCGGTGGTCTGCGGCTGCGGGTCAAGCGGGTGATGAGCATGGAAGATGCGCGTACCAACCTGGCCGAAAGCCTGCGCCTGAAGTTGCAAACCCAGGATCTGAAAGGCGATCAGCTACGCTGGTTGGGTGATTTGCTCAAGCGTCATCGCGGGGCGTGCCCGATCACCATGGAGTACACCAGTCCCGATGCGAAGACCTTGCTGCAGTTTGGCGAGACCTGGCGGATCGACCCGGCGGATGCCTTGATTCAAGCCCTGCGTGACCAGTTCGGGCGAGACAACGTCTTCCTCCAATACCGTTGACCGGCAGGTGCTATCAAAGCGCCTGCCCACAACCTGAATTTTTAATCTCGACCTCAGCGCGCCTCTCCCTTAAGGTAGGGCGCGAATAGACAACCGGCCGGCCCAAGCTCATTTGGGACACGACCCAAGACGGACGCCTATGAACCCGAATTTTCTAGATTTCGAACAGCCGATCGCCGACCTGCAAGCCAAGATCGAAGAGTTGCGCTTGGTCGGTAATGACAATTCGCTGAATATCGGCGATGAGATCTCCCGCCTGCAGGACAAGAGCAAGACGCTGACCGAAGACATTTTCGGCAAGCTGACCAGCTGGCAGATCGCTCGTCTGGCGCGTCACCCGAAACGTCCTTACACCCTGGACTACATCGAGCACATCTTCACCGAGTTCGACGAACTGCACGGTGACCGTCACTTCTCCGACGACGCGGCCATTGTGGGCGGCGTGGCACGTCTGGAAGACCAGCCAGTGATGGTGATCGGTCACCAGAAGGGCCGTGAAGTGCGTGAAAAGGTACGCCGCAACTTCGGCATGCCGCGTCCGGAAGGCTACCGCAAGGCTTGCCGCCTGATGGAAATGGCCGAACGTTTCAAGATGCCGATCCTGACCTTCATCGACACCCCGGGCGCCTACCCTGGCATCGACGCCGAAGAGCGCAATCAGAGCGAAGCGATCGCCTGGAACCTGCGCGTCATGGCTCGCCTGAAAACCCCGATCATCGCCACCGTGATTGGTGAAGGTGGTTCCGGCGGTGCACTGGCGATCGGCGTGTGCGATCAGTTGAACATGCTGCAGTACTCGACCTACGCGGTGATCTCGCCGGAAGGTTGCGCGTCGATTCTGTGGAAAACCGCAGAGAAAGCGCCGGATGCTGCTGAAGCGATGGGCATCACCGCCGAGCGTCTGAAAGGCCTGGGCATCGTCGACAAGGTGATCGGCGAGCCTCTGGGTGGCGCTCACCGCGATCCGGCTGCGGCCGCTGCCTCGATCCGCGCCGAGCTGAGCTCGCAACTGGCGATGCTGAAGAAGTTCGACAACGAAGCGCTGCTCAAGCGTCGTTACGATCGTCTGATGAGCTACGGCCTCTAAGTCGAGCCGTTTCGGCCAACGATGCAGAACACTGTGGGAGCGGGCTTGCCCGCGAATGCGATGTAACATCCAACGACTGTGTTGGCTGTTTCAGCGCTTTCGCGAGCAAGCCCGCTCCCACATTTGGTTTGTGAAAAGGTAGAAAAATGGGTCAGCCCTCGATTGATTTGCCTTCCAGGCTTCTGCGCAATCTCAAGCCCTGGCTCGGCGCTTCCCATTGGCGCATCGCCTTCTCCGGTGGCCTCGATTCCACCGTTCTGCTGCACCTCCTCGCCAATCTTGCCAAAACCCATTCCCTTCCCGCGCTAAGTGCCATCCATGTCCATCACGGCCTTCAGACTGTGGCCGACGCGTGGCCGGCGCATTGTCAGGCTGTCTGCGATGAACTGGCGGTGCCGTTGCAAGTGGTGCATGTGCAGGTGCAGCCGGGGGCGAGTCTGGAGCGGGCGGCGCGGGATGCGCGCTATGCAGCGTTCATAGCGGCGACTCAGGCCAGTGATGTGCTGCTGACCGGGCAGCATCGCGATGATCAGGCTGAAACGCTGTTGTTTCGCCTGTTGCGTGGCGCTGGCGTGCGTGGGTTGTCCGGTATGCCAGTTCAGCGCGTGCTGGGGCAGGGCAGTCTGGTTCGGCCGTTACTCGATGTTACGCGGGCCGAGCTGGAAGCCTATGCGCACGACCATGGTCTGCGTTGGATTGAGGACCCTTCCAATCAGGATCGACAGTTCTCGCGCAACTATCTGCGCCATCAGGTCATGCCGTTGCTGACCGGCCGCTGGCCTCAGGCTCACGCCAGCATGGCCCGCAGTGCGGCGCATCTGCGTGAGGCGCAAGGTTTGCTCGATGAGCTGGCTCAAATCGATCTGGCTCAAGCAAGCTTGCCCGCCGAGTTCGAATGGTCGGGATTGCCATCATTGGAGTTTGCGGCCATCGCGGGGTTGTCCGATGCCCGTCAGCGAAACGCACTCAGTCACTGGCTTGAACCGCTGACCCGACTGCCGGATACCGACCATTGGTCGGGTTGGGCGGACCTGCGCGATGCCGGCAACGATGCCTCGCCGATCTGGCGTCTGGCGGATGGCGAGTTGCATCGAAGCGCCGGTCGCTTGTGGTGGCTCAGCGGGCAATGGCTACGCGCACCGGTGGTCAGCGGCGACTGGCACGAGCCGTCGCTGGCGCTACGCTTGCCCGATAACGGACGTGTCATGTTCAGCGGTCAGACTCCCGCCGGGCCGCTGCAAATCCGCTATCGGCAGGGCGGCGAGGTGATGCATCTGGCGGATCGCGGTCATCGTGATCTCAAGCGCCTGCTCAATGAGCGCGCGGTGCCGGGCTTCGTGCGTGGCAGATTGCCGCTGCTGTTTCGCGGTGAAGAATTGCTCGCCGTGGCGAACCTGCCGGGGCTCGACGGCAATGCGCTGGAAGGCTGGCGATTGCATTGGCAGCCTTCGGACGAAGATCAAGGTTTGAGATGAAGGGGGCATTCCGGTAGACTACGCTCCCTTCTTGATACAACTTCTGTGGATTCGCCTGAATTGCAGGAGTTGCCGATTACCAAGCAGTCTTTGCTGGGCGATTCCAAAAAATGTGTAGCGAGCAACGTACCGGTGTTTTCACTTCCGGTCTGTCCCAACGCGGCGGTTTTTTTGAAAGGTGCACTGTGATTAATGCAGGTGATCGGGGGCTTCGGCCTTCCTTCGCTTTCCCCGGCGGCTCGGACCGCTTTAACGCAGACTTCTAGGGTTTTTCATGACGCGCTACATATTCGTCACGGGCGGTGTTGTTTCTTCTTTGGGGAAAGGCATTGCATCGGCTTCATTGGCGGCCATCCTGGAGGCGCGGGGGCTTAAGGTCACCATGCTGAAGCTGGATCCGTACATCAACGTCGACCCGGGCACCATGAGCCCGTTCCAGCACGGTGAAGTGTTCGTCACCCACGACGGCGCCGAGACCGACCTGGACCTGGGCCACTACGAGCGGTTCATCCGCACGACCATGACCCAGAACAACAACTTCACCACCGGCCGTGTCTACGAGCACGTGCTGCGCAAAGAGCGCCGTGGTGACTACCTGGGTGCAACCATCCAGGTGATTCCGCACATCACCGACGAAATCAAGCGTCGCATCATCAAGGGCGCCGGCGATGCCGACGTGGCCCTGGTGGAAATCGGCGGCACCGTTGGCGACATTGAGTCGCAACCGTTCCTCGAAGCCATCCGCCAGCTGCGTGTGGAAGTCGGTTCCAAGCGCGCGATGCTGATGCACCTGACCCTGGTTCCGTACATCGCCACCGCGGGCGAAACCAAGACCAAGCCGACCCAGCACTCCGTGAAGGAACTGCGTTCGATCGGCCTGCAGCCAGACGTTCTGATCTGCCGTTCCGACCATCCGGTGGATGTGTCGTCGCGTCGCAAGATCGCACTGTTCACCAACGTTGAAGAGCGTGCGGTGATCTCCCTGGAAGACGTCGACACCATCTACAAGATCCCGGCCGTGCTGCACGCTCAGGGTCTGGACGATTTCGTCGTCGAGCGTTTCGGTCTGCAATGCAATGGCGCCGACCTGTCCGAGTGGGAAAAGGTCGTTGATGCCAAGCTCAATCCAGAGCACGAAGTCACCATCGCGATGGTCGGCAAGTACATGGAGCTGCTGGACGCCTACAAGTCGCTGATCGAAGCGATGAGTCACGCCGGCATCACCAACCGTACCAAGGTCAACCTGCGCTACATCGATTCCGAAGACATCGAGAACCAGGGCACCGCGCTGCTGGAAGGCGTCGACGCGATCCTCGTACCGGGCGGCTTCGGTCTGCGTGGCGTGGAAGGCAAGATCACTGCCGTTCAATACGCTCGCGAAAACAAGGTTCCATACCTGGGGATCTGCCTGGGCATGCAAGTGGCGGTCATCGAGTTCGCCCGTAACGTGCTGGGCTGGAAAGACGCCAACTCCACCGAGTTCGATCGTGCCAGCGGCCATCCGGTTGTCGGTCTGATCACCGAGTGGGAAGACGCTACCGGTGCAGTCGAAACCCGTACCGAAGCGTCCGATCTGGGCGGCACCATGCGCCTCGGCGCTCAGGAATGCCTGCTTGAAGCCGGCTCCAAGGTGCACGACTGCTACGGCAAGGATGTGATTGTCGAGCGTCACCGTCACCGTTACGAAGTGAACAACAACCTGCTGCCGCAAATCATCGAGGCTGGCCTGAAAATCTCCGGTCGCTCTTCCGATGCTGCGCTGGTTGAAGTGGTCGAAGCTCCGGATCATCCATGGTTCGTCGCTTGCCAGTTCCACCCAGAGTTCACCTCGACGCCACGCGATGGCCATCCGCTGTTCAGCGGCTTCGTCAAAGCGGCATTGGCTCAACACCAGAAGAAGGCGTAACCCCGATGGCACAGAAGATCATCCGCGTCGGCGACATCGAGATTGCCAACGACAAACCCATGGTGCTGTTCGGCGGCATGAACGTGCTGGAAAGCCGTGACATGGCCATGCAGGTTTGCGAAGAGTACGTGAAGGTCACCGAAAAACTCGGCATCCCTTACGTGTTCAAGGCCAGCTTCGACAAGGCCAACCGTTCTTCTGTGACCTCTTATCGCGGTCCTGGCCTGGAAGAGGGCATGCGCATCTTCCAGGACATCAAACAAGCCTTCGGCGTGCCGATCATCACCGACGTCCACGAGCCTGACCAGGCCGCGGTCGTCGCCGAGGTCTGCGACATCATCCAGCTGCCGGCCTTCCTGTCGCGCCAGACCGACCTCGTGGTCGCGATGGCCAAGACCAATGCCGTCATCAACATCAAGAAAGCCCAGTTCCTCGCGCCTCAGGAAATGAAACACATCCTGAACAAGTGCGTGGAAGCGGGTAACGATCAGTTGATCCTCTGCGAGCGTGGTTCGAGCTTCGGCTACAACAACCTCGTGGTCGACATGCTCGGCTTCGGCATCATGAAGCAGTTCGAGTACCCGGTATTCTTCGACGTGACCCATTCGCTGCAAATGCCTGGCGGTCGTTCCGACTCTGCCGGCGGTCGCCGCGCCCAGGTCACCGACCTGGCCAAGGCTGGCATGAGCCAGTCGCTGGCGGGCCTGTTCCTCGAAGCGCACCCGGATCCGGACAACGCCAAATGCGACGGCCCTTGCGCCTTGCGTCTGGACAAACTGGAGCCATTCCTGGCCCAGCTCAAAGCCCTGGACGAACTGGTGAAGAGTTTTCCGACGGTAGAAACCGCGTAAACCTCAATTCTCCGGTAAAGTACCGCACGATTTGTCGCTCATGCCCTCGGGTATGAGCGTTGTCGTCTGCAAGCTGCCCGCTGCACACCACTTGCCGACGGTAAAAAGATTTCCTCTAGCTGCGTCGTTTTCGTCAACTTTGGAGTGTTTACAACAATGGCAAAAATCGTCGACATCAAAGGTCGTGAAGTTCTCGACTCCCGTGGCAATCCCACCGTGGAAGCGGACGTGCTTCTCGACAACGGCATCATCGGCAGCGCTTGCGCGCCGTCCGGTGCATCCACTGGCTCGCGTGAAGCGCTCGAGCTGCGTGATGGCGACAAGAGCCGTTACCTGGGCAAGGGCGTGCTCAAGGCGGTAGCCAACATCAACGGTCCGATCCGCGATCTGCTGCTGGGCACCGACCCAAGCGACCAGAAAGCGCTGGATCACGCGATGATCAAGCTGGACGGTACTGAAAACAAAGCGACCCTGGGCGCCAACGCCATCCTCGCCGTTTCTCTGGCTGCGGCCAAGGCGGCTGCACAGGATCAGGATCTGCCGCTGTACGCTCACATCGCCAACCTGAACGGCACCCCGGGTGTGTACTCGATGCCGGTTCCGATGATGAACATCATCAACGGTGGCGAACACGCCGACAACAACGTCGACATCCAGGAATTCATGGTTCAGCCGGTTGGCGCCAAGTCTTTCTCGGAAGGTCTGCGCATGGGCACCGAGATTTTCCATCACCTGAAAGCCGTGCTGAAGGCCCGTGGCCTGAGCACTGCTGTCGGTGACGAAGGCGGTTTCGCGCCGAACCTGGCTTCCAACGAAGACGCACTGAAAGTGATCTCCGAAGCAGTCGCCAACGCCGGTTACAAGCTGGGCACCGACGTGACCCTGGCTCTGGACTGCGCGGCCAGCGAGTTCTTCGAAGACGGCAAGTACAACCTGTCCGGCGAAGGCCAGGTGTTCACCGCTGAAGGTTTCGCCGACTACCTTAAAGGTCTGACCGAGCGTTACCCGATCATCTCGATCGAAGACGGTCTGGACGAGTCCGACTGGGCTGGCTGGAAGATCCTCACCGACAAGATCGGCGAGAAGACCCAACTGGTCGGCGACGACCTGTTCGTGACCAACACCAAGATCCTGAAAGAAGGCATCGATAAAAAGATCGCCAACTCGATCCTGATCAAGTTCAACCAGATCGGCACCCTGACCGAAACCCTGGAAGCCATCCAGATGGCCAAGGCTGCCGGTTACACCGCCGTGATCTCGCACCGTTCCGGCGAAACCGAAGATTCGACCATTGCCGACCTGGCTGTGGGTACTTCGGCTGGCCAGATCAAGACCGGTTCGCTGTGCCGTTCCGACCGCGTTTCCAAGTACAACCAACTGCTGCGTATCGAAGAGCAGTTGAATGGCAAGGCCAAGTACAACGGTCGCAGCGAGTTTCGCGGCTGAGCAGTAAATGATAGAAAGACACCGGATTGTGTCGGAAAAGTCGTGACAGCGATGGATTTGCCACTAATCTGATGCCTTATATGCACAAGCCTGGATATTCCAGGCTTCGTGCTATCAGATGCTTCAAAGTTTTGGCGTGGCTGTCTTTTTTCACTGGATACCTGATATTCGATGCGCAGTCCTTACTGGTTGTTTCTCGTTTTGCTCTTGCTGCTGGCCGGTCTGCAGTACCGCCTGTGGGTGGGCAATGGCAGTCTGGCGCAAGTCGCCGAACTGAATCAGCAGATTGCTGATCAACACGCCGAGAACGAAGCCCTGCTGGAGCGCAACCGGGTGATGGACGCTGAAGTCAGCGAGTTGAAAAAAGGCATGGAGACCGTTGAAGAGCGGGCTCGTCACGAACTGGGCATGGTCAAGGACGGCGAAACCCTTTACCAGTTGGCCCAATGATCGATTCCCTGCCGGCCTTCTGGGCCGTGATTCCTGCCGCGGGCGTCGGTGCCCGTATGGCCGCGGACCGTCCCAAGCAATATCTGCAACTGGGCGGGCGCACAATTCTCGAACACAGCCTCGGCTGTTTCCTCGATCACCCGAGCCTCAAGGGCCTGGTGGTCAGTCTTGCCGTTGATGATCCTTATTGGCCGAACCTGGCCAGCGCCAGTGATCCGCGCATTCAACGGGTTGACGGTGGTGCCGAACGTTCCGGCTCGGTGCTCAACGCCTTGCTTCATCTGCATGCCCAAGGTGCCGACGACGAGGACTGGGTGCTGGTGCACGATGCGGCGCGGCCTAATCTGAGCCGTGACGATCTCGACAAACTGCTCGCTGAGCTGGCGAACGATTCGGTCGGCGGCCTGTTGGCCGTGCCGGCGAAGGACACTCTTAAGCGGGTCGACAAGCACGGTCGAGTGGTGGAAACCGTTGATCGCAGTGTGATCTGGCAAGCCTATACGCCGCAGATGTTCCGCCTCGGTGCACTGCACCGCGCGCTGGCAGACAGTCTGGTGGCGGATGCAGTGATCACCGATGAAGCCTCGGCGATGGAGTGGGCCGGCATGGCGCCACGCCTGATCGAAGGCCGTGCGGATAACCTGAAAGTCACCCGCCCCGAAGACCTCGAATGGTTGCGCCAGCGCTGGGCCAATCGACGTTAAGCCCGATATTCCGGCCGTTCGGCCAAGCCTTCCTTGAGAAAGTCCACCAGTTTGCGCACCTTCGGCGACAAGTGCCGCTGCTGTGGGTACAGCGCCCACACCGCCGTATTCGGCGGTTGATGCGCTTCCAAAAGCGAAACCAACGCACCGCTGTGCAGATGTTCCAGCACGTAATAGTCCGGCAACTGACACAAGCCGACGCCTTGTAGTGCCGCATCCAGCACCGCTTGCCCACTGTTGCAGCGCCAGTTTCCCTGCACCCGCTGGGAAAATTCCCGCCCATTTTGTTCAAGCTGCCAGATGTCCGAGCTGCCGATCAGGCAATTGTGCCGTCCCAGTTCCGACAAACTGTGTGGGCGCCCGTACCGTTCAAGGTAGGAAGGCGATGCACACAGATACATGCGTCGCGGTGCCAGCCGGGTCGCCACCAGCCGGGAATCCTGAAGCCGGCCAAGACGGATCGCCAGGTCCAGGCCTTCATGCACCAGATCGAGTTGCCGGTTGGTCAGTTCGATATCGATGCGCAGTTGCGGGTAATGCCCCATGAAACGGGTCACCAGCGGCACGATGAAGCGTTCGCCGTAAGCCACGGCACAGGTCATGCGCAGCATGCCTTTGGGTTCGCTGGTCAGGTCGCCGACTGCGCGCAGCGCTTCTTCGCGACCGTCCTGCAGACGCTGGCAATGTTGCAGAAAGGTCTGGCCGGCTTCGGTCAGGGTGACGCGCCGGGTACTGCGGTACAGCAGTCGCGTCTGCAAGCGCTCTTCCAGTCGTACGATTTGTCGACTGATGTGCGAGGAAGAAACGCCCAGGCGTTCGGCAGCCGCAGTGAACTGGCTGCATTCGGCAACGGCGACGAACTCGTCGATGCCTTCCCAGCGGTTTTCGGACATGGGGATTATCCCTGTATGGCAATAATGTTTTGCTTTTGCCAGGATTATTCATCAAGCAGCGCTGAACTACACTGACTGTCTGGTTTTTTATTCAATCGATTCACTGGAGAGTCAGCATGATCAAGTCGCGCGCCGCCGTTGCCTTCGAGGCCAAGAAGCCGCTGGAAATCGTAGAAGTCGATGTCGCCATGCCCAAGGCCGGTGAAGTGCTGCTGCGCGTGGTGGCTTCCGGGGTTTGCCACACTGACGCTTACACCCTGTCCGGCGCTGATCCGGAAGGTATCTTCCCGTCGATCCTCGGTCACGAAGGCGGTGCCATCGTCGAAGCGATCGGCGAAGGCGTGACCTCGGTGGCCGTCGGCGACCACGTGATTCCGCTGTACACCCCGGAATGCGGCCAGTGCAAATTCTGTAAGTCGGGCAAAACCAACCTGTGTCAGGCGATCCGCGCCACCCAGGGCAAGGGCCTGATGCCGGACGGCACTTCACGCTTTTCCTACAAGGGCCAAACGATTTTCCACTACATGGGCACTTCGACGTTCTCCGAGTA
Source organism: Pseudomonas sp. CH235 (assembly GCF_004368175.1). Classification (NCBI taxonomy): domain Bacteria; kingdom Pseudomonadati; phylum Pseudomonadota; class Gammaproteobacteria; order Pseudomonadales; family Pseudomonadaceae; genus Pseudomonas; species Pseudomonas sp. CH235. Next base: position 131,313 of record NZ_RRZJ01000008.1, on the reverse strand, counting down.
CACCGTGCTGCCGGAAATCTCCGTGGCCAAGATCTCCAAAGATGCCCCGCTGGAAAAGGTCTGTCTGCTCGGCTGCGGCGTGACCACCGGTATCGGCGCAGTGATCAACACCGCTAAAGTCAAACCGGGTGACACCGTGGCCATCTTCGGTCTCGGCGGCATCGGTCTGTCGGCCGTGATTGGTGCAGTGAAGGCCAAGGCCGCGCGCATCATCGCCATCGACATCAACCCGGCCAAGTTCGAAATCGCCAAACAATTGGGTGCTACCGACTGCGTGAACCCGAAAGACTTCGATCGTCCGATCCAGGAAGTGATCGTGGACATGACCGATGGCGGCGTCGACTTCTCTTTCGAATGCATCGGCAACGTGCAGCTGATGCGCGCAGCCCTCGAGTGCTGCCACAAGGGTTGGGGCGAGTCGGTCATCATCGGTGTTGCCGGCGCCGGCCAGGAAATCTCCACCCGTCCGTTCCAGCTGGTGACCGGTCGCGTCTGGCGTGGTTCGGCGTTTGGTGGCGTGCGTGGTCGTACCGAATTGCCAAGCTACGTCGATATGGCGCAAAGCGGCGAAATCCCGCTGGATACTTTCATCACCCACACCATGGGCCTGGAAGACATCAACAAAGCCTTCGACCTGATGCACGAAGGCAAGAGTATTCGCACCGTCATTCATTTCTGATCAATCGCGATGCCACCGCTGCCTAAGTGCAGCTGTGGTTGCGTAGGAGTCCTACATGAGTCTGGAAAACATCTCCTGTCAGAAAAGTTTCGGCGGTTGGCACAAGCGCTATCGCCATCGTTCCGAAGTGCTGGGCTGCGACATGGTGTTTGCCGTGTATCTGCCGCCGCAGGCAGAGCAGGGCGGCAAGTTGCCGGTGCTGTACTGGCTGTCGGGCCTGACCTGCACGGACGAGAACTTCATGCAGAAGGCCGGCGCGATGCGCATGGCGGCCGAACTCGGTCTGATCATCGTAGCGCCGGACACGAGCCCCCGTGGCCCCGACGTACCGGGTGATCCTGACGGGGCCTGGGATTTCGGCCTAGGTGCCGGGTTTTATCTGAATGCCACGCAGGAACCCTGGTCGCGGCACTATCGGATGCATGACTACGTCGTGCAGGAATTGCCTTCACTGGTTGAGGCGCATTTCCCGGCCTCGGACAAGCGCAGCATCAGTGGCCACTCCATGGGCGGCCACGGTGCATTGGTTTGTGCGTTGCGCAATCCGGGTCGTTACCAGTCGGTTTCGGCGTTTTCGCCAATCAACAATCCGATTGATTGCCCGTGGGGCCAGAAGGCATTCACCCGCTATCTGGGCGAAGACCGTTCGAAGTGGCGCGAGTGGGATGCCTGTGCACTGATCGCCGAAGCGGACGAGAAACTGCCACTGCTGGTCGATCAGGGTGACCGCGACGATTTCCTCGCCACCCAGCTCAAACCGGAAGCCCTGCAACAAGCGGCAAAACAAGCGGGCCACCCGCTGACGTTGCGCCTGCAACCGGGCTACGACCACAGCTATTTCTTCATCGCGAGCTTCATTGACGACCACTTGCAGCATCACGCACGCGCTCTAGGCGCCTAACGCCTGACAAAGCAGGTAGAATCACGCCCTGACAAAATTCGGGGCGTTTTTTTATGCGTATTGGCCACGGCTATGATGTGCACCGTTTCGCTGAAGGCGATTTCATTACTCTGGGCGGCGTGCGAATCGCACACGGCTTCGGGCTGCTCGCTCACTCCGATGGTGACGTCCTGCTGCATGCCTTGAGCGACGCCTTGCTCGGCGCGGCTGCGCTGGGTGATATCGGCAAGCATTTCCCGGATACCGACCCGCAATTCAAGGGCGCCGACAGCCGTGTGCTGCTGCGTCACGTGGTCAGTCTGATCCACGCCAAAGGCTGGAAGGTCGGCAACGTCGACAACACCATCGTTGCCCAGGCACCGAAAATGGCCCCCCATATCGAATCGATGCGCGCGCTGATTGCCGCGGATCTGCAAGTAGAACTGGATCAAGTGAACGTGAAAGCCACCACCACCGAGAAGCTCGGCTTCGTCGGTCGCGAAGAAGGCATCGCCGTGCATTCCGTTGCCTTGTTGCTGCGCGCATGAACGAACTGCAACTGCTCGGCCCGCGGGCCTATGGCGACGCCCTCGGCACCGCGGTACTCAAAGCCATCGCCGAAGATTTCCAGGTCGATGAAGTTCTCGACATTCCGTTCAGCGGTGACGGCGAGCACCTGTGGATCTGGGTGGAAAAGCGCGGTCTGAATACTGAAGAAGCCGCGCGCCGTATCGCCAAGGCCGCCGGTGTACCGCTGCGCACGGTGAGCTATGCCGGTCTGAAGGATCGTCAGGCGCTGACCCGTCAGTGGTTCAGCGTGCAACTCCCGGGCAAGGCCGATCCGGATCTGTCGGCGGCGGAAAACGACACGCTGAAAATCCTCAAGACCACCCGCCACAAACGCAAGCTGCAGCGCGGTGCGCATTCGGCCAACGGTTTCACGCTGCGCCTGACCCAGTTCAATGGCGACAAGGCCGCCATCGACGAGCGTCTGCAACTGATCGCCAAACAAGGTATCCCGAATTATTTCGGTGCCCAGCGTTTCGGCCATGACGGTGGCAACGTCGTCGATGCCCGTTCGTGGGCCGCGCGCAAGGCACTGCCGGAACAACGCAATGTGCGTTCGCGCCTGCTGTCGACCGCGCGCAGTTTTCTGTTCAATCAGGTGCTCGCAGCGCGGGTCGCCGATGGCACCTGGCAGCGTGCCCAGGTTGGCGATCTACTGGCCTTCACTGACAGCCGCAGCTTTTTCCCGGCCGGTGAAGCCGAGTGCAGCGACCCGCGTCTGGCGATTCTTGACCTGCATCCGACCGGTCCGCAGTGGGGCGAAGGTGACTCGCCGGCGGCCGGGGTTGTCCATGATCTGGAGCAGGGGATTGCCGCACGCGAGGCGGATCTGCGCGATTGGTTGATTAATGCCGGTATGAGCCACGAACGTCGCATCCTGCGGCTGCCCATTGGCGGGTTGACGTGGCATTATCCCGAGCCTGACATTCTGCAACTGGAATTCGTCCTCCCGGCCGGATGCTTCGCCACCGTATTGGTGCGCGAACTCGTTGATCTGGTGCCGGTGGGGCAGACGGACAGCCCATGCGTATTCTGATTTCTAACGACGATGGGGTGACTGCGCCCGGTCTTGCCGCGCTTTATGCTGCGCTGGCGGATTACACCGAGTGCGTGGTTATCGCCCCGGAACAGGACAAGAGCGGTGCCAGCAGTTCGCTGACACTCGACCGTCCGCTGCACCCGCAATACCTGGCCAACGGCTTTATCAGCCTCAATGGCACACCGACCGACTGCGTTCATCTGGGACTCAACGGCTTGCTCGAACGCCAGCCGGACATGGTGGTTTCGGGTATCAACCTGGGCGCCAACCTGGGGGATGACGTGCTGTATTCCGGAACGGTGGCAGCCGCCCTTGAGGGCCGCTTTCTCGAGCGCCCGTCGTTTGCCTTCTCACTGGTTTCGCGGCAGGTCGACAACCTGCCCACGGCCGCCTACTTTGCGCGCAAACTGGTCGAGGCCCACGCCGGGCTTGATCTGCCACCGCGCACGGTGCTGAACGTGAACATTCCGAATCTGCCGATCGATCACATTCGCGGCATTCAACTGACCCGTCTCGGCCATCGCGCCCGTGCGGCTGCACCGATGAAAGTCGTCGACCCGCGTGGAAAGGCCGGCTACTGGATCGCAGCGGCAGGTGATGCGGAAGATGGCGGGCCGGGCACCGATTTCCATGCGGTGATGCAAGGTTACGTATCCATCACTCCGTTGCAGCTCGATCGCACCTTCAATGATGCCTTCCGAAGTCTCGACGGCTGGCTGGAGGGGCTCAACTGATGGCTCGTGAACAAGACGACAGGCTGCGCAGCGGCATCGGGATGACGTCCCAGCGAACCCGTGAGCGCCTGATCCAGCGTCTGTACGAAGAGGGCGTTTCCAACGCCAGCGTGCTGGAAGTGATCCGCCGCACCCCGCGCCACCTGTTCGTCGATGAAGCGCTGGCGCACCGTGCCTATGAGGACACCGCGCTGCCGATCGGCAACAACCAGACCATTTCCCAGCCTTATATGGTGGCGCGCATGAGCGAGCTGCTGCTGGAGGCCGGGCCGCTGGATAAAGTACTGGAGATCGGCACCGGCTCCGGTTATCAGACGGCGGTGCTGTCGCAACTGGTCGAGCGAGTGTTCTCGGTGGAGCGCATCAAGGTTCTGCAGGATCGGGCCAAGGAACGCCTGGTCGAGCTCAACCTGCGCAACGTGGTGTTTCGTTGGGGCGATGGCTGGGAAGGCTGGCCGGCGCTGGCGCCATACAACGGCATCATCGTCACGGCGGTGGCGACCGATGTGCCTCAGGCTTTGCTTGATCAACTGGCGCCGGGCGGGCGGATGGTGATCCCGGTCGGCTCGGGTGAAGTGCAGCAATTGATGCTGATCGTGCGCGAAGAAAACGGCTTCTCCCGACACGTTCTGGGGGCAGTGCGTTTCGTGCCATTGCTGAACGGTCCGCTGGCCTGAGCATTTGTTTCACGATGCTGAATTCCTGTCGAGTGCGCCTGTCTTACAGCGGCAGCGAATGTTTAAACAGGATGGATCGTCTACAAGCAAACGTGTGCGCCGAGCCATAGCGCTTCTATAAAGGTAAAGCCGGTTGCGCCCGTTATACTTGCGAAGTTTTATGCCGGAATCGGCATTCCACATTTTTCAGCCACCACAAAGGGAGCGGCGGGTGAGTCTCACAGTCATTGCGCAGCGTATGGGTAACACGAGCTTTCAGCGCCTGGTGACTGGCCTTGTCTTGAGCACCTTGCTGGTCGGTTGCTCCAGCACAAAATCGAGCAACGTTCGGGTCGTCGATCGCAACAATGCGGTGGCCCAGCGTCCGGTCGTGACGACCGGGCAGTATGTAGTCCGTCCGGGCGATACTTTGTTTTCCATCGCTTTTCGCTACGGCTGGGACTACAAAGCCCTCGCTGCCCGGAACAACATTCCTACGCCATACACGATCCATCCGGGTCAGACGATTCGCTTCGACGGACGCACCGGTTCAACGTCGACGGCGGTCGTCACCAACTCCGGCTCTTCAGCGTCTTCGTCCAGCAAAACCACGGTTATCCGGCGCCAGGCAAATGGCACGACAACCACCACGACCACGGGTTCCGGTGCGGCTTCCACGGCGGTTGTACCGTCCGTCGCCAACAAGCAAACCCCCGCTCCGTTGCCTCCACCGGGCCCGGCCCCGACCGGCTGGGGATGGCCATCTAATGGCATTCTGATTGGAAAATTCTCTTCAAACGGTAGTTTGAATAAAGGAATTGATATCGCCGGAGATTTGGGACAGCCTGTTTTAGCTGCGTCTGATGGGACGGTGGTATACGCCGGGAGTGGCTTAAGGGGCTACGGCGAATTGGTCATCATCAAACACAGCGAAACCTACGTCAGTGCTTACGGACACAACCGTCGGCTGTTGGTACGGGAGGGGCAGCAGGTCAAGGTCGGACAGACAATTGCCGAAATGGGGTCAACGGGTACAGACCGGGTGAAACTGCATTTTGAGATTCGCCGACAAGGTAAACCTGTAGATCCGCTGCAGTTCCTGCCAAGACGTTGATTTGCAGACCAGCCTGTTCCGTCGCGTAGAGGGGACAGGCTCCAGCGTTGCCAAGGATAAAGGCGCCGCTTGAGCTTGGGGTCGAACTCACCAAAGGACTATAACAATGGCTCTCAGTAAAGAAGTGCCGGAGTTTGACATCGACGATGAGGTTCTCCTGATGGAGACCGGCATCGATTCGGATTCGATGTCGAATGATGAAGGGGCTGCTCCACCTTCCGTTCGTGCCAAATCCAAACACTCCGCTTCACTTAAACAACATAAGTACATCGATTACACTCGGGCACTCGATGCCACGCAGCTGTACCTCAACGAAATCGGCTTTTCCCCACTGCTCTCCCCGGAAGAAGAAGTTCATTTTGCGCGCTTGTCGCAAAGTGGCGACCCTGCCGGGCGCAAGCGCATGATCGAAAGTAACCTGCGGCTGGTGGTCAAAATCGCCCGGCGTTACGTCAATCGGGGGCTGTCGCTGCTGGATCTGATCGAAGAGGGCAACCTCGGATTGATCCGCGCGGTGGAAAAGTTCGATCCGGAGCGTGGCTTCCGCTTCTCGACCTACGCGACCTGGTGGATTCGTCAGACCATCGAACGCGCGATCATGAATCAGACCCGGACCATCCGGTTGCCGATCCATGTGGTCAAGGAGCTCAACGTGTACCTGCGGGCTGCACGGGAGCTGACGCAAAAGCTCGACCACGAACCTTCACCCGAAGAAATCGCCAACCTGCTGGAAAAACCGGTGGGCGAAGTCAAGCGCATGCTGGGCTTGAACGAGCGGGTTTCTTCGGTCGACGTCTCGCTGGGTCCGGATTCGGATAAAACCCTGCTGGACACCCTGACGGATGACCGTCCGACCGATCCATGTGAACTGCTGCAGGATGACGACCTGTCGCAGAGCATCGATCAATGGCTCTCGGAGCTGACCGACAAGCAACGCGAGGTGGTCGTGCGCCGCTTCGGCCTGCGCGGCCATGAGAGCAGCACGCTGGAAGATGTAGGCCTGGAGATCGGCCTGACCCGGGAACGGGTGAGACAGATCCAGGTAGAAGGCCTCAAGCGCCTTCGGGAAATTCTCGAGAAAAACGGCCTGTCGAGCGAGTCGCTGTTTCAATAAGCCACCCGCATGACCGCTATACAGAAAGCCCCGACTGGTTCGGGGCTTTTTGTTGGCGCACTGAAAGCGGGAGGCGTTCCCACCTTGTAGGTTTGCGTTGTAAGCCTTTGCTGACTGTATCGTAAGTGTTCGTTATTTTTACACTGCCGCTGAAGGCGATTGCGCTCATGGCTGAATCGTAACGCAATGATTTATATGGTTATTTTTTAATGTGAAGGGCTTATGACAGCAGGTTAGTGCGCTGGAGGCCAGTTGCCGCCGGCGGGGAAATCTCTAGTATCTGGGTTGTGTCGACGGATAGACACGCCCTTCAAGGAAGAGGGGAACGGACATCGCAGGAAGCGATTCATCAGGACGATGAAAAGGAACACAGGGAATAGGGAAAAAATGTGGGCGGGTCAAACCGCCCCTTTTTTTTGCCTGAAATAAAGCAAAACCCGCAAAAGCAAAAAGGCCCGCAAGGGGCCTTTTCTTCAAACGCGGGACAGATCAGCGTTCGAGGTCTTTGATCTTGCCTTTGACGCCATCCCACTCTTCGGCATCCGGCAGCGATTCTTTCTTTTCGGTGATGTTCGGCCAGATCTCGGCCAGTTCTACGTTCAGCTGAATGAATTCCTGCATCTCTTCCGGAACTTCGTCCTCTGAGAAAATGGCCACGGCCGGGCATTCCGGCTCGCACAGGGCGCAGTCGATGCACTCGTCCGGGTGAATCACCAGGAAGTTCGGGCCTTCGTAAAAGCAGTCCACCGGACAGACTTCTACGCAGTCGGTGTACTTGCACTTGATGCAGTTGTCGGTGACGACGAAGGTCATTTCTAATTTTCTCCTCAGGCGGCGGCAGCGTTGCCCCTTCACGGTTGGGGTCGCCAGGTTCGGGAGCGATGTCTGCCAGCCAGGCTATTAGCCAGCAGCATCCCAAACCGCGCGAGATTCTAACAGCTTGAAGCCGTTTGCGTTATATCCGGTTCGTCGGTGCTTAGATCCGGTTCTTTAGTGCATAGAGCATTTCGAGTGCACGACGCGGTGTCACGTCATCCAGATCCAGCTTGGCCAACTCATCCAGCACCGGGTGCGGCAGGCTGGCGAACATGTCGCTCTGCTGCGGCGTCGCCGGTTTGCCCTTGACGGCCGGTTTTGGCGCCTCATGCGGCAGCGCGGTATCTTCCAGGCGGCTCAAGTGCTCACGAGCACGTACGATCACTTCGCTTGGCACACCGGCCAACTGCGCGACCGCAAGGCCGTAGCTCTGGCTCGCGGGCCCTGGCAACACATGGTGCAGAAACACGATGCGCTCGTTGTGTTCGGTGGCGTTGAGGTGCACGTTGGCCACCAGCGGTTCGGCTTCCGGCAACACGGTCAGTTCGAAATAGTGCGTCGCAAACAGAGTATAGGCGCGCAGCTGCGCCAGACGCTCCGCCGCCGCCCACGCCAGGGACAGACCGTCGAAGGTGCTGGTGCCGCGACCGACTTCGTCCATCAGCACCAGGCTGCGCTCGGTGGCGTTGTGCAGGATGTTCGCGGTCTCGCTCATTTCCACCATGAAGGTCGAGCGCCCGCCGGCGAGGTCGTCGCTGGAACCGATCCTGGTGAAAATCCGGTCCACCAGCGACAGTTCGCAACTGGCCGCCGGCACGAAGCTGCCGATGTGTGCCAGCAGCACGATCAGAGCAGTCTGGCGCATATAGGTGGATTTACCGCCCATGTTCGGACCCGTGATCACCAGCATGCGGGTGTTGTCGTCCAGGCTCAGGTCGTTGGCCACGAACGGCGTGGTCAGCACTTGCTCGACCACCGGGTGACGGCCCTGGGAGATACGCATGCACGGTTCGCTGACGAATGTCGGGCAATTCAGGTCGAGATTCAGCGCACGTTCGGCGAGGTTGCTCAGCACGTCCAGCTCAGCCAGGGCGCCAGCGGTGTCCTGCAACGGCGGCAACTGGCTGATCAGGTCTTCCAGCAACGCCTCGTAGAGCATTTTCTCGCGAGCCAGAGCGCGGCTCTTGGCCGACAGTGCCTTGTCTTCAAACTCTTTCAGTTCCGGGGTGATGAAGCGTTCGGCACCTTTGAGGGTCTGACGGCGGATGTAGTCTGCCGGCGCCGATTCAGCCTGCTTGCTTGGCAATTCGATGAAGTAGCCATGAATGCGGTTGTAGCCGACTTTGAGATTGGCGAGGCCGGTGCGGGCCTTTTCACGGGCTTCCAGATCGATCAGGAACTGGCCGGCGTTCTCGCTCAGCGATTGCAGTTCGTCTAGCTCGCTGTCGTAACCGGTTTTCAGCACGCCGCCGTCACGGATTACCGCTGGCGGGTTGTCGATGATGGCTTTTTCCAGCAGCGCCGCCAGTTCCGGGTAAGTGCTGGTGGTGGTCGCCAGACGTTGCAGGTGCGGCGCCTCGAGATCGGACATCGCCACTTGCAGTTCAGGCAGCGCACCGAGCGCATCACGCAGGCGAGCGAGGTCGCGAGGGCGGGCATTGCGCAGGCCGATCCGCGCCAGAATCCGCTCGATGTCGCCGATTTCCTTGAGTTGCGGTTGCAGGTTTTCAAAACGATAGCGGTCGAGCAGGCAAGTGATCGAGGTCTGGCGAGCCAGCAGCACAGTCAGGTCGCGCAGCGGACGGTTGAGCCAACGGGTCAGCAAACGGCTGCCCATGGCCGTCTGGCAACGGTCGACCACCGATTGCAGGGTGTTGTCGCGGCCGCCAGCCAGGTTGGTGTCGAGTTCGAGGTTGCGGCGGCTGGCGCCGTCCAGCACCACGGTGTCGTCCAGCCGCTCATGGCGCAAGCTGCGCAAGTGGGGCAGGGCGGTGCGCTGGGTTTCCTTGGCATACGCCAGCAGGCAACCGGCGGCGCCGATTGCCAGGGTCAGGGTTTCGCAGCCAAAGCCTTTCAGGTCCTGGGTGGAGAATTGCTGACAGAGGCTTTTCAGCGCCGAATCGCGCTCGAAATCCCACGGTGCACGACGACGTACCCCACGGCGTTTTTCTGCCGGCAAGTCTTTTGGCCAATCATCCGGGATCAACAACTCGACCGGATTGACCCGCTCCAGCTCCGCCAGCAGGTTTTCCCAGCCCTTGATCTCCAGCACGGTGAAATTGCCGCTGGTGATGTCCAGCACAGCCAGGCCGAACAGGCGCTCGTCGCCCAGCACCGCCGCGATCAGATTATCGCGACGCTCATCCAGCAACGCCTCGTCACTGACCGTACCCGGGGTGATGATCCGCACCACCTGACGTTCCACCGGGCCTTTACTGGTGGCCGGGTCGCCGACCTGCTCGCAGATCACCACCGACTCGCCGAGCTTGACCAGCTTCGCCAGGTAGCCTTCCGCCGCGTGATACGGAATCCCGCACATCGGAATCGCCTGCCCAGCCGACTGCCCGCGCGCGGTCAGGGTGATGTCCAGCAACTTGGCCGCCTTCTTCGCGTCCTCGTAGAAGATCTCGTAGAAGTCGCCCATGCGGTAGAACATCAGCTGGTCCGGGTGCTGATTTTTCAGGCGCCAGTACTGCTGCATCATCGGAGTGTGGGAGGACAGGTCGGAGACGGCTTTATTCATCGGATTGTCAGGCAACTCGTTCAAAGGTGTGGGGCAAAAGCGCGGCAGTGGCCGGGCTTTTCCGCGATGGGCGCAAGGTTACCATGGGCGGTCTGTCGGACGCAGGCATCGCGGTCGGGTGACATGCATCGGTGGTAAAAAGGTCGACTATGCACGATTTATGCAAATCAGCATTTGTCTTCCCGAAAAACTTCAAGCACTATGCGCGTTATGCAAAAACGCAACGTATCTACCGTCTTAAGAGCACTGCTCGACCAGCACGGGATCTCCCCCACGGAGCTCCACCGTCGCACCGGCGTGCCTCAATCCACGCTCTCGCGGATTCTCAGCGGGAAGATCGTCGATCCTTCGGATAAACACATCTCGAAGATCGCCGAGTACTTCGCCGTGAGCACCGATCAGTTGCGCGGGCGCGCGGATGTTGCGCCTGCCGCCAACGGCGGACGCGACGAGTTGCATTCCGAACTCAAGGACATAAGCCTGTGGGACGACGACACCCCCGTCGATGACGATGAGGTGTCGGTGCCCTTTCTTCGCGAGGTTGAATTGGCTGCTGGATCAGGAAGATTCGTCATCGAAGAGAGCGAACGCTCCAGCCTGCGCTTCGGCAAGCGCAGCCTGCGCCATAACGGTGTGCAGTTCGATCAGGCCAAATGCGTGACGGTACGGGGCAACAGCATGTTGCCGGTACTACGCGACGGTGCCACGGTTGGCGTCAACGCCGGCAAGTGCGGGATCGGCGACATCATCGATGGCGACCTCTACGCCATCAACCACAACGGTCAACTTCGGGTGAAACAGCTCTATCGCCTGCCTACCGGTATCCGTCTGCGCAGCTTCAACCGCGATGAACATCCGGACGAGGACTACAGCTTCCAGGATATGCAGGAAGAGCAGATCGTCATCCTCGGTCACGTCTTCTGGTGGGGCATGTACGCCCGGTAACCTGATTTCTTTCTGACAAAACCCGCCTCGGCGGGTTTTTTTTCGCCTGTAGAAAACCGGGCAACCCTTGATTGGCGGGGCTTCCATGCATCCGCGCATTTCTCGTGCATAAATAAATGCATTTACGCATTGACTGTATATGCATCCATGCATATTCTTGCCACCAAGCCGCTCGACAAAGCGGCTGGCAACAACAGCTCTTTAGTTCCACAAGAACAGGCAGCGATGAACCGGCCTCAACGGTTCAGAGGGTTGGCAACTGACCCGGGTGTGCAGCGTAAAGCACCAGAAGCAGTTATCCGGCGGGCAGGGACCGCGGTCGGAAAAACAATTTGAATGGACTCGTACCGCGCCAGTAGCGCCGAAAAGTCAGCTTCCTTCACGAACACAGGATTGAAGGAAGGCAAAGGAGTGCATTACTGAAAAGCCCGGCGGATTGCCGGGCTTTTTGGAATGCCTTCTGGGCAGAAACAGAAATGCCGGGAGGCCGGCAATCAAAAAGGATGATGACCATGAAGAAGTACGTGCGTGTTGTGGATGGCAAAGTCGACAACATCTTCGAAACCAACAACCCGATCACCGACGATTTTCCGGCGAGTCAAGTCTGGGTGGATGTCACCGCATTGCCAAAGATCGACTACTCCTGGAACGCGGTGAATACCGATGGCGTCTGGACCTTTACCGACAGCGATATGTGGGGTCAGCCATCGCAGTTGTCCATGCAGCTGCGCGCCGAACGTTCCCGCCGATTTGATCGAGTCAACGCCACTCTGCTGGCTACCGCCCTGGAGCAGAAGGTTGAGCTGGGTCTGGCGACGCCTGCCGATATCGCGGGGTTGCAGGCTTACAAGCAGTTTTTCGTTGATATGAGCAACGTCAACAAACAGCTAGGTTACCCGCTGGCAATCACCTGGCCTGAAGTTCCATAAATCACCGTTTCATGACTCTGCATAAGGACCGCATGACTGAATGACCCGGCGTATAGCCGGGCTTTCTGGATTGCCTGTCCGGCAGGAACGGAAATGCCGGGATTCCGGCAATCAAAAAGGACGATAAGAATGAATCGATACGTTTTCATCACGATGCCCAATTCCAAGGTATATCGGGTGGTTGATACCGACGAAGGGATGCCGGTCAGCTTTCCTGACGGATTGGGGGGGCTGTGGGTGGATGCCACAGGAAACACGGAAGTCGTGGTCGGATGGAATGCCCGACTGGTCAACAACCAGTGGGAGTTGCATGCGCCCACTTTCGAAGAGGTGGCAAGCCAGGTCAAGTTCCTCGCCACTGAGAAGCTATCGAATGCCAAAGGTTGGCTGACGTTCAACCCGCTGGATTACAAGCAGGATCTGGGCATCGCAACGCCGGAGGAAGAAGCGGCGTTGCTGGCTTACAAGCAATACGTCATCGCCGTGTGCGATTACAGGAATCAACCGGGTTACCCGTACACCATGATTTGGCCGACAGAGCCTTTTTCGCTGGTTTGAATCGACGACCCGATTGTTCTGGTCTGTATGACCGAAAAGCCCGGCCCCTGCGCCGGGCTTTCTGGAATGCCTGCCTGAGGCAGGCGCTTCAACAAGGTTTCGCGGCATGAGCAAGGCCACGCAGAGAATCAAAAGGATTTGTCGATGTTGAAAGAGTGCCGCTGCGGCCATTGCAAAAGACTGCTCGCCCGGGTGGGCGAGTACACAGAACTCCAGATCAAATGTTCCCGCTGCGGAACGTTGAATCATGTGAAGGCCGCGAGCCCCGAGCGATCGCCTGTGAGCGACATGCGTGCTGCATCGTCAGCACAACCTGATCAATCTCCTCATAGGTAAAGACATGAACATTCTCAAGAAATACGTAGCACCGTTTCTCGCTGTTGCACTGCTGGGCAATGGCGGCAGCGCAATTGCCGCCAACCTCCTGGTGAACGGCAGCTTTGAACAATCGACATGCGGTGGTGGCTGCATTCTGGACACCCCGGCAAAAACCAATGCCATCACAGGCTGGACGACGTTCCTGTCCGGTGCCGAATACTTCAACATGCCCAATGCCATCGGCGGTTCTGTGGCAGCGGATGGCGTGATGATCGTCGACCTGGCCAACTACGTTTATGGCAACGGTGGCGGGATTCAGCAGAATTTCGCGACCACTCCGGGCGCCAAGTACCGTCTGACTTTCAGTGCCGGCAACTCCCGATTCGCCAGCCGCTCCGGCGACGGTGTCATTCAGGTGAAAGTGGCCGGGCAAACCGCTGCGTTCAACACACCGACAGCCAAAGGCGTCGCGGTCGAGTGGAGCACCGTCACTTACGAGTTCACCGCGATTACCGCGCAGACAACTCTGGCGTTTTCCAACGAGCAGAACCCGTACGCCAACTACGCCTTCATCGACAACGTCATTGTCGAGCGCCTGTAACTGCTGAATGCGCGGAACCTTTCGCTGTTCTTCCCCGCATCAGAGGCGACACCCGTCCGGTGTCGCCTCTTCACTTTCTCTTCATTCATCAACGCTTTCAGGAGGCGTGACATGACAAACGAGCAACAAGCGTTGCTGGACATGCCAATCTGGCTGGTCATCCTCCTTGCCGTGGCGGGCGGGGTGTCCGGCGAAATGTGGCGCGCCGACAAGGAGGGCGCCCGCGGCTGGCCGCTGCTGCGGCGGCTTGCCTTGCGCTCCGGTGCCTGCATGATCTGCGGCGTGTCGGCAATCATGCTGCTGTACGCCGCCGGCATGTCGATCTGGGCCGCCGGGGCATTTGGTTGCCTCACTGCAATGGCCGGTGCCGACGTCGCCATCGGCCTTTACGAACGCTGGGCTGCCAAGCGCATCGGCGTCTGCGAAGTTCCGCCGCGCGACCCGCAATAACCCATTCACTTTCCTGTCTCGCTGCACGCCGTGCGGCAGGACTTCGCGTGGACATCAGAAAAAGGAGGTCAAGCATGCCCACACCGATCCAGCAGCCTTCGCAGTTGTTCACGGCGATGGCGACAGCCTTGCGCAACAGCTCCGATCTGAACGTGCAGGTCGGTAATCACGATGACTTCACGGCCCCCGGCGACAAGGCCTGGGTGTTGATCGATATCGAACGCAATGCATCGGGAGAGCGCGCCGCCAACGGACGGATTGCCCATGTGCTGACGCTGTCGCTGCAAGTCATTCCGGCGCTGTCCGCCACGGCATTTGCCGCCTGTGATCTGATCGCCGCGCTGAAGAACCTGATCACCGACAACCGCTGGGGCTTGCCCGGCGAGCAATGCGATCTGCCGATGAACATCGATGGAATGCCGTCATTGCTCGTCCACGCCGATCAGCCAAACAAAGCCTGGACGCTGTCGTTCAACCAGACCCTCTACCTGGGCCCGACCCTGCTGGACGACCCGCTCGGCACACCGAAATTCGCCCGCACCTGGGAAGTCAGCGACATCGACGATCCCGACCAATACACCTCGCTGGAGGCCTGATCGATGTTCGACGCATTACTGCGAATGCACATGGCACCGATCATCGAGCGCCTGGCGGAAATGGAAGCGGAGATTGAAGACCTGCACCGGCGTGCCGAGAGTTATTGCCGCATCGGCATCTGTCAGGAAGTGGATGCCGCGAGCAACACCTGCCGGGTCAGTCACGGTGGTTTGCTCACCCCGGCCATCAAATTCTTCAACCCCAGCGCCGGCGCGCAGAGCGAGTCGCGGATCCCGACGGAGGGCGAACAGTGTCTGCTGTTCAACTACGGCAGTGGCGAAAGCGGTGCGCAGAGCGTGGCGTTGTTCGGCCTGAACAGCGACCGCTTTCCGCCTACCTCGACGGTGCCGACGTTGACTCGTCGCGTCCATCAGGACGGCAGCGAAAGCGGCTACGACGACGCCACGCACACCCTGCACTGGCAAAACGGTCCGGCAGCTTTCAACGGTTCTCGCGAATCGCTTGAGCTGAGCATCGGCCCGGCGCGGCTGGCGATGACGCCCCAGTTGATCAACCTGCAACTGGGTGCTGTCGGGCTGACCATCGACGCCTCTGGCGTGCACTTCAGTGGCCCGCTGGTGGATCACCAGGGTCGCGTCATCAGCCCCTGAATCAAGAGCCTCCCATGATCGGAATCGATAGAGACAGCGGGGCCACGGTCGACGACTGGCTGCAATTCGTGCAGCGCGCGACACGAGCCCTGACCACGCCGCTGGGCACCCGGCAAAAAAGGCCCCTTTATGGTTCGTTGATACCCACGCTGCTAGGGCAAAACCTGGGCGACGACATCCTGTTGCTCGCCCAGAGCCACGCAGCTCAAGCGTTCTACAACCCGCAAAACGGCATCAGCGATTTTCAGCCCGGCGTGATCGTCGCCACCCGACAGGGCGCGGGTTTGCTGTTGCGATTTGCCGGCACCTGGAAAAACCGCCAACAGACTTTCGAGGTCGTGACATGAGCATGTTGATCCCTGGCCAGAACCAGTTGGCCGAACCGTCGCTGATCACCGTCGACGTTTTCGAAGACTTGCTCGCCGAGTTCAAGACGTTCGTCGTCGAGTATGTCGGCGCGCGTTCGCCGCAGAGCGCGGCCAAACTCAAGGCCAGCCTGGAGAACGAAAGCGAACTGCTGACACTGGCGCTTGAGGCTTTCTGCGTTCGGTTGCAAACCCATGAACGCAAATACAACGCCCGGATCAAGCAGATGCTGGCGTGGTGGGCAACGGGCAGCAACCTTGATGCGCGGTTGGCTGACATGGGCCTGGAGCGGCAGTTGCTCGACCCGGGCGATCCGGCGGCGTTCCCGCCAGTGCCAGCGATTTACGAAAGCGACGACGACGCGCGGCTGCGTTATTACCTGGCGCCCCACGCTCCGGCGGCGGGTTCGCGGATGCAATACCGCCGCGAGGTGTTCACCTTGGGCGAACGTCCGACGGTAAAAGTCGAATCCACCGATGCCGGTGTCGTGAACGTCACTTATACCTTCGCCCGGGACGGACTCGCCGCGCAGGTCAAGGACGGCAACGGTCGCCGCACGGCGCCTGGCGAAGTGCAAGTCACCGTGCTTGCCCGCGAGGGCGACGGTACGCCGTCCCCGACCTTGCTTGAAGGCGTGCGCCAACACTTTTCCCGGCCCGACGTCTGTCCGGAAACCGACAAGGTCACGGTCAAAGGCGCAGAGATTCAGCGCTACAAAATCCGCGTCGTGGCGAAGATCAATTCCGGTCCGGATTCGGGCCTGACCAAGGTCGCCGCGCAGCAACACCTGCAGGCCTACGCCGACAGCTGCCATCGCCTGGAGGGCCGGGTCGATCCGAGCTGGATCGACTACACGCTGCACAGCGCCGGCGCCGTGCAATTGCAGATTCTTGAACCGCTGACGCCCATCGTCTGCAGCGCATTTCAAGCGCCGTACTGCACGGCGGTCGAAGTCGAGGTGCAGACGCTATGACCGATCAGACACCGCGTCCGACCCTGCTGCCAGCCAACAGCTCGGCGCTGGAACGGGCCCTCGACATCGGCTTCGGCGCACTACTTGATCGCGTCGCGCCGCCGTTTCCCGAACTGATGAATCCGGCTTCAACTCCCGTCGCCTTCCTGCCGTATCTCGCGGCAGATCGTGGTGTTGCCGAATGGAGCACCGACGCACCGGAAGCGGAAAAGCGCCTGACCGTCGAACTGGCCTGGCCCACCGCGCGCCAGGCCGGCACTCGCAAGGCACTGGAGAACGCCGCCAAGGGTTTGCAGCTCAGGCCGGAAATCCGCGCCTGGTACGAACAGACACCGCCCGGCGAGCCTTACAGCTTTTCCGTGCGGGCCTTCACCGAACAACCCTACAGCGAAGCCATCGACGCCCGTCTCGACCGACGCCTGGCCGATGCCAAGAGCGAGCGGGACGTGCTGTCGGTGTCGGTCGGCCTCAGCGCCTTTGGCAATCACGTCATTGGCGCTGCGACCTTCTGCGGTGAGTTGACCACGGTCTATCCGGTGTTCATTGAAGGGCTCGAAACCTCGGGAGAGGCGTTCTTGGGCGCAGGCATGTACACCGTCGAAACATCCACTATTTATCCTCAGGGGGCCTGAATGGCTGACTATTACACCCTGCTCACCAACGCAGGGATTGCCTACGAAACTGCCTGCAAGGCGGCGGGCGTACCGATCAAGCTGACGCAGATTTCCGTCGGCGACGGCGGCGGCGCGGTCTACAACCCGGCCGCGACGGCTACTGCGCTTAAACGCGAAGTCTGGCGCGGTCCGCTCAATGCGCTGTTCCAGGACGAGAAGAATCCGAGCTGGCTGCTCGCCGAAGTCACCATCCCGCCGGACGTCGGCGGCTGGTATGTGCGTGAAGCCGGGCTGTGGACCGACACCGGCATTCTCTACGCCATCGTCAAATACCCGGAGTCGTTCAAGCCGGTATTGGCCACCTCGGGCTCGGGCAAAGAGTTCTACATCCGCTCGATTTTCGAGACCAGCAATGCCTCGCTGGTGACGCTGCTGATCGATGACACGGTGGTCAAGGCCACTCGGGCGTGGGTGGCTGGTTACGTGGCGGATGAACTGGCTAAGCTCGACAAAAAACAGTCGGTACGGGTCGCAACCAAGGCAAATATTGTTTTGAGCGGCGCCCAAATGATTGACGCGGTTGCTGTCATTTCAGGCGATCGCGTGCTCGTTAAAAACCAGACGCAAGCAAAAGACAACGGAATTTACATTGCGGCAAACGGTGCCTGGATTCGGGCGAAAGATGCCGATACCAGTGCGAAGGTAACGCCTAATCTAGAGGTTACGGTGGAAGCAGGGGCAACCCTCGCTGATACGATCTGGCAGCTGATAACAGATGGCCCGATAGTACTTGATACAACCCCATTGACGTTCCAGGACGTGACGGCGGGTTTTGCTCGTTTGATGTCGCCCGCGTTTGAGGGTGTGCCGACTTGTCCGACACCGGCGCAATTCGATGGTAGTCAGTTGCTGGTCAACGCGGAGTTTGTGCGGCGCCAGGGATTGCAATACTCGTCGTTCAAGTCGGTTGGAACCAGTTACGTCGTGACGCTGGCTGACATTGGTGGACTGGTCAGTCTTTCGAATGCCGGTCCGATCAATTGCACCCTCCCGCCGACCTCGTCGGTTCCCGCTACCGCAACTGCGATCATCACAATAGTCAGCGCTGGTACCGGGGCTGTAACGATTTCCGCAAACGCTGGTGGAGACACCCTGAATACGTCGACCGGGGTCGTTGGGCCAATTGTTCTTGGTCTGGGGGATACGGCAGAGTTCATCAGGTTAAACGGACAATGGCGTTTGATAGGTGGAAGCGTCGCTGTCCGCTATTCAAGTGTTATGAGCGCTCCGGTATTCACCACTCAGCCACAGTTCGACACGAGCAAGGCACTTGCCACCACTGAGTTCGTTCAGCGTGCGGCAGGAAATTTCAGCGGTCAGACGAATATCGTGACTCTGCCGGCTTCGCTGACTCCGGCCATGGCCGGGCGCAGAATCGTTATTACCGGGCCGGGAGCCGTGACATTGCCTCCATTGGTAGCCAGCCCTGTTGGGACTAAGTTCTACATTCTCAACATCGGAGCGGCTGACGTGACACTGAATCGTCAGGGCAATGACACCATCGTAGCGCTCGCTAAAACGCTTACAAGCATTACGATTCAGAGCGGTTCCAATCTTGTCGTTACTTGCGGCGATAACAATTATGTCGTTGAGGAAGGAGTTTCTTCGCTGAAGTACTCGAATGAGTTCTCTGCGTTGCTGTCAGCGAACGGCTATCAGCGACTGCCCTCCGGTTTGATCATTCAGTGGATGACAGCAAATTTTTCAAAGGCGGCACTTTCAACACCTTTTAATTTGCCGACTGCTTTCCCGAACATGAACTTTGGCTGCACGGTATCGCTCACCGACAGCACAATTTATGCCCCTGATGGAGCGCCGGTTGTTGCGGGTATGGCAAATGGTCGAGGGCAGGTGATTTTGCAGTCGAACTACGCATTCAGTTCATCGGCAGTTCGAGTACTTGCGTTCGGAATTTAAAGAGGTGAAACATGATTTATTGCAGCAAGGAAACCGGTCTTTTTCACGATTCTGATTTGGGTGGCGATCTGCCGTCGGATGCCATCGAAATATCGCGCGAACTACATGCTGAGCTTTTGAACGGTCAGTCACAGTTTCTGAGTATCAGTTTTGATACATATCCTCCTGCGTTGATTGAACGGCCACCCCTT
Organism: Pseudomonas sp. CH235; assembly: GCF_004368175.1. Taxonomy (NCBI): domain Bacteria; kingdom Pseudomonadati; phylum Pseudomonadota; class Gammaproteobacteria; order Pseudomonadales; family Pseudomonadaceae; genus Pseudomonas; species Pseudomonas sp. CH235. The sequence goes on along the minus strand of NZ_RRZJ01000008.1, from coordinate 111,841 downwards.
CAAGCTGAACAATTGGCTGAGCTTGAGCGAGTATGGCGTAATGCACAATTGTTAAAGACCGATGGAGTCGTTGCACGCCAGCGCGACGAACTGGAGGCCGGCGGAGCAACTACGTTCACCGCTGAGCGATATGCAGAACTCCAAGCCTATCGCCAGGAGTTGCGTACTTGGCCTCAAGGCGCGCTCTTTCCAACGCTTGAACATCGCCCGGTAGCACCTGACTGGCTAACTGACCAAACCTGATAAACGCCCCGCACCCCGGGGCGTTTTCTTTGACGCCCAATTCATTCAACACCCGCCAAGCCCCTCCCAACGAGGGGCTTTCCCGTTTATGGAGAAACGAAAAATGGCAACCCGCCAAACCTACACCGTGCTCGTCCCATTCCCCACCGGCGGTGGGCACTGGTCGAGCGTCGGCCAGGAACTCGATCTGCTCGACGTCGAAGCCAGCGCATTGCACAGCGCCGGTCGACTGGAGCTGAAAACACCTACCACCAAGGCCGTGAAGGCCGCTGCCAAGAAGGCTGACTGACTATGGCTGAGGTTCTGAACTTCGAGCACAACGGCATTACCGTCAATGCCACCGAATCCCCCGAGGCCATGGGTGGCCTGGGCGACAACGTCATCGGTCTGGTCGGCACCGCGCCGAAAGCCGATCCGCTGATTCCGCGCAACGCACCGTTTCGCATCAACAGCTTCACCACCCACGCGCTGCTCGATCCGACTGGCTCGGAAGAGGGCACCCTGTACCACGCCGTTTACCAGATCCTCAAAGTGGTCAAGGTGCCGGTATATGTAGTGATCGTCGAAGCGGGCGCGACCCCGGCCGATACCGTCAACGCCGTGATCGGCGGTGTTGAACCGGCCACCGGCCGCAAGCTTGGTCTGGCCGCATTGGGAAGCGTCCCGGAAGACCTGACCATCATCGGCGCGCCGGGTTTCACCGGCACCAAGGCTGTGGCCAGCGAGTTCGCCTCGTTCGGCAAGCGCATCAAGGCCCGTGTGGTGCTGGATGGCAAGGACGTCTCGGTCGCCGACCAAGTGCTGTACAGCCAGGAACTGGGCGGTGCGGATCTGGGTTTCGACCGTTGCCTGGTGGTGCACAACATGCCGGCCGTGTACTCGAAAGCCGCGAAGAAAAACGTGTTCCTCGCGCCATCCAGTCTGGCGATTGCCGCGCTGGCCAAGGTCAAGCAATGGGAGAGCGCGGGCAACCAGGTGACCTACGCCGAAGACGTGTCGCGGGTCGTGGAATACAACATCCTCGACACCTCCACCGAAGGCGATCTGCTCAACCGCTACGGCGTCAGCTACTACGCCCGCACCATCCTTGGCGGCTTCTCGCTGCTGGGCAACCGCTCGATCACCGGCAAGTTCATCAGCTACGTCGGTCTCGAAGACGCCATCAGCCGCAAGCTGGTGAAAGCCGGCCAGAAAGCCATGGCCAAGAACCTGACCAAGTCGTTCATGGATCAGGAAGTCAAACGCATCAACGACTGGCTGCAAACCCTGGTCGCCGACGAAACCATTCCCGGCGGCAGCGTGTATCTGCACCCGGAACTCAACAGCGTCGAGAAGTACAAGAACGGCACCTGGTACGTGGTCATCGACTACGGCCGCTACGCGCCGAACGAACACATGGTTTATCAACTCAACGCCCGCGATGAAATCATCGAGCAGTTCCTGGAGGACGTTCTCTAATGTTTACCAACCGCGTAAGACAGGCCATCGCGGCCACCCTGCAAGGCCTGCCGCTGTCGGCGACCGTGGAGGAATTCACTCCGCCGAAAATCGATTTCGACATGGAAAGCATGACGGGCGGTCGCTTCATCGTCGAGGAAATGGCCAAGAGCGCCAAGGCGCTGAATGCCACGCTCAAGCTGCAAGGCACCGGCGCTGAAGTGCTGCTGGCGATGGGAGTGAAACTGGGCGACGACATTCTGCTGAACGTGCGTGAAGCCGGTCAGGATCAGGACGGCAACACCTGGTTCACCTATCACACCATTGGCGGCAAGCTCAAAACCATGGGTGAAGAAGCAATCAAAATGGGTGGCAAAGCCCTGACGACGCTTGAGTTTTCCTGCCGCACCTACAACCGCCTGGAAAACGGCGTGCCGGTGATCGACATCGACGTGCGTACCCAGAAGTTCGTCCTCAACGGCGTCGACATCCTCGGTGATGCCCGTCGTGCGGTACTGATGCCGTAAGCCTTTCGGCAGATCAGGCACAAAACCTGTGGGCGTTCATGCCCACAGGAATCTTCAAGAACACCCAAGGAATTCCTTTCATGTCGTGGATGCCACCCAAGCATGACCTGCTGTCGCCGATCACCGGTGACGACGGCTCGCAGATCGAATCGATCCAGCTCAAGCCGCTGTTCTACGCCGCCCAGAAAGAAGCGCTGGAACGCGCAGGCGACGATGAAGACGACCAGTTCTTCGAACTGGCGCTGCTGGCCACCGGCTTGTCGGTCAAGGAACTCGACCAGCTCAAGCGCCCGGACTACGTGACCATCGCGCAGTACGTGCACGAATTCTCGACCCGTCCGGCGTCGTTCTTTCTCGACCAGGTCGAAGACGCGGAACAGTCCGATGATCCCGATCAGGTGCAACTGCTGTTGCCGCTCGCCGTCACCGGCCGCACCGTGACTTCGCTGAGTCTGGAAATGCCGGCGCTGCGGGCCACCAAAGTGATGAAGAAACTGAAAACGGCCAAGGAACGCGCCGAGTTCATCACCGCCCATTGCACCGGCCTGATGATCCCCGATCTGGCCCTGTTGAGCGTGCCGGACTGGACGCAATTGCAGGTGCGCATCGACGATTTTTTAAACCAGCCGGCGGCCTTCTTTCAGAACGCGACATCGAAGTAATCCTCGATATCGTGCCGCTCATTTACCCGGTAAGTGAGGCGGAAATTCTGGAGTGGGACGCCGAAAAGGCGTTGCGCCGCTACGACATAGCGATCACTCGCCTTGGCGTGAAACAGGAGTAGAGCGGCATGGCAGACACATCGTTTTCGCTGATGTACGCCGCGCAAACCGGCGGCGCAGGTTCCGGTTTGTCGGCAGGGGGATCGGCCACGGACAGCCTGATCAAACCACTGTCCGAACTGAAAGAGGCGCTGCTCACGGCCAGCCTGGACATCCGCAGTCTGGTGCGTGAACAGATCAAACTCGGCGCCGTTGTCCTGGGGCTGAACACGGCCATGGCATCGTTCAAGGTGCCAGTTGTAACTGCCGCGCCGGCGGCAGGCGGCGAGAGCAAGTCAAAGCTCAAGGCTGAGATTGAACAACGCTCGCCGCCGGCCTACCTGCAATCGGACATGGCCCTGGAAACCGCCATGGCCCAGCTCAAGCAGGTTCAAGGCCTGAGTGGCGACCTCGACACGCTGTCGAAAGCCAACCTCAAACTGGCCACCGACAAACGGGTTGCCGGCAGTGGGGCGACGGTCGTGGATCTGGTGCAGGTCGAGGTCGCGGCTGGCAGATCCGGGATTGGCGCCGGTCTCAAGGGCGCCGACAAGGAACAAGTGCTGCTGGACTTTGCCCAGGATGCAGCGGTCAATGCGTCGGCGTTCGGCATCAGCCTGAAGTCGGCCGGTGAAATGCTGTCGGCCTGGCAAGTTTCGATGAAACTGGATCGCGCTCAAGGTCAACTGCTGGCCGATGCGACTCAGCAACTGGGCAACAGCGGACTGAATGCGACGGCTGCCGATATCGGTTCGGTCGTGCAGCAATCCGGCGAGTCGGCCGTTGCAGCGGGGATTCTGCCCGAGCAGTTGGCGGCGCTGTCAGCCGCGTTGCTCAACGCTGACGTCGACAAGGCCGGGGCCGGGGCAGCGGTGAAAAGCATCAGCGCAGCCCTGGGCAAAGGCACCCAAGGCTCGGCGGCCGAGCAGTCGGCGTGGAAGGCGTTGGGGCTTGATCCCGGCAAGCTGACCGAAAACGTAGCGGACAACCTTGTCAAAGCGTTGGCGACATTGAAGCAACAACCGGCAGAGCAGCAAGCGGCGCTGGTCAAGACACTTTTCAGTGGCGACGACGGTGTACGCAAACTGCTGGCGAAACCTGAAGACCTGCAAAAAGCATTTGCGCTGGTCGCTCCGGCCAGACTGGAAGGAACGTCGACGCTTGTGTCCTCGCAAGCGGCCCAGAGCAGCCTCGCATCGCCATTCAAGGGTGAAGGAGGCGTGCGTCAATGGATGGGCAAGCCCGGTGAAGCACAGACGCCGATTTCATTGCTCAAGCCCAATGATCCACTGACACCGGCTTACAGCGGCGCGATTGAATGCAGCGCCGAGCCTGCGGGCAAAGACCCGCAGCGAAGCTGGAACGCGTTCGATGCCAGTCTCAATCGTCTGATCACGGCGTTGGCGCCGGATGCGACCGGCACGCTGGACTCGCTGACGAATATGACCAATGGCGTGGCCGATATGGCTGAAGCCCATCCCAAGACCTCGACGGCATTGGCCCTTGCGGGCGCTGGACTGTCGGCCATCGTAGTCGCGGTGATGGCCAAGGCATTCGGCAATTTCACCGACAAACTGCTCAAGGGCGTCGCTTCAAAATTGCCGTTCGGTCTTGGCGGTCTGATTGCCGATATTGAAGACCCGAAAGCGAAGAAAACGTCCGCCGGAAATAGCGCGGGCCATGACTGTTGCTGCTGCAAACCGCTGGGTGGCGGGACAGGCGGCAAGCTCAAGCCTCGCCAGTCAAGCATCAGGGCTCGAGTCGGACGTGAAAAAATCGGTCGGGTGACCCCTCGGGCACCACGGATCAGTGCACCGTCGGCACCGCTCGCGCCGCCGACTCGACCCGTTTTGCCCCTCATGTCCGGCACGCCCATACCGGGAACCATGACGGCATTTGCAGGCTCATCAGCCGTCAGTTCTGCACCGGCCGCTCCACTGTCCGGTTCTTACGCCAGGGCAGGCAGACTGCTTGCCAGACGGGCACCGCCGCTGCGGTTGCTCAGCGCCGGATACGAAATGGTCACCGGCGTCATGAAGGGCGATAAGCGTGCCGTCGTGTCGTCGGGTGCATCGTTAGCGGGGTCGTCTGCCGGTGCCGCTGTCGGTGCTGCACTGGGTACGTTGATTCTGCCGGGTGTGGGCACCATGGTCGGCGGCTGGCTGGGGAGCATGACGGGCGGGGCCATCGGTGATTCCCTGGGCGACAAGCTAGGGAAACAAGTCGATCGTCTCGGCACTCCTGCACAGGTCAGTAAAGACCTGATCGCGACCTCGGCGACCTCCACGATCCCCGCGGCGCTTGCCACCACAGCCTCTACAGCCGCGAGCCAGCCTGTCACGTTCAACTCCACCATCCACATCAACGGTCAGGATCAGGGCAGCGCCCAGGCACTGGCCAATCTGGTGGTGCAGACAACGATGAGCCAGTTGGGCCAGATCATGCCGACCAATCCGCTCGCCACACGACGTGACGCAGCCCTGACCGATGGAGTCGCCACATGAAACAACAAATGGCACTGGGCAGTTTCATCTTCGGACTGTCCCGGGATTTTGCGTACAGCACGCTGGCGCGAAAGTCCGATGGCGGCTGGACTGACCTGCAGATTCTCAACAGCAAACCCAGATCCCACCAGACAGGACAGAAGCCCGAATCCCTGACCATCTCCGGCACCTCGATGTACGCCGTGGCGATGGAGCGGCTCGATGAGCTGCGTGCGCTGCAAGCGTTGCGAGTACCGCTGCCGTTGATTGACGGCATCGGCCGCAACTGGGGTTTGTGGCGGATTAACAGCATCGACGAAAACCAGAGCGAGGTCATCGATGACGGCACCGCGATGGTGATCAAGTGGGTCATCGGATTGTCGGAGTTCAACAATGCGTAAGGTACGAAGCGTGGCCGGTGACTCGGTGAATCTTTTGCTGTACCGCGAAACCGGTCGCAGCGATGACAGCGCCGAAGAAGCCCTGTGGACACTCAGCCCGACCCTGGCCGAGCACGGCCCGATACTGCCGGCAGGTGTCTGGGTGACGCTGCCGGAGCTCGACTCGAAACCGGCTGCAATCAAACCGGTTCTGGCTTGGGATTAAGGAGGCTGCATGGCACAGGGATTTACGCCGGCGATCGAAATCTACGGCGCCCACAAGGACCTGCTGAACCAGCGCCTGATCAGTTGGGAACACATCGATGCCGCCGGCATGGAGTCCGATCAACTGACGCTGGTGCTCGACTTGGAAGGCCTCGAAGGCTTGCCGAGCCTGGGCGGAACCATCGGCCTGCGGGTGGGTTATCTGGAGACCGGACTGGTGGAAAAGGGCCAGTTCAAGGTGACCCGACTGACGCCGACGCTGTTCCCGCTGCGCCTGACGCTGGTCGCGACCGCCGCGCCTTTCAGCGGCAAGGACGACACCGGATTCAAGGAACGGCGCACGGCCAGTCATGGCCCTACAACCCTTGGCGGACTGTTTCGCGAGCTGGTCTCGAGACACGGATTCTCGCCGCGCGTCGACCCCGAGCTGGCGCTGATCAGGATCGCCCATGTCGACCAGTCGAACGAAACCGACATGGGCTTCATCACACGCCTGGCGAAAAAGTACGACGCGGTGGCCAAGCCGTTCAACGACCTCTACGTGCTGGCGAAACCGGCGCAACTGAAAAACCTGTCGGGACAGGTCATACCGGACGTCAGGCTGTCGGTCACCCATAACAATCGACCGGGCGATCACGCCTTCATCAGCGCCACGCTGGAAGAAACCGCCCGAACCCAGAATCAGGGTTGCAAAACCTCCTTTTGGGACAGTGCACTCGGCAAACTGCGCGAAGTGGTCACCGGTTCCGAACCCTACAAGGTCATCCGCCAGAGACTGGCCAGCGAAGAAGAAGCCAAAGCCATCGGCGAGGCCGAAGTGCGCAAGATGCTGCGCGAGAAATACAAGCTGAAGGTCACCTGTCCGGGCGATCCGTTGCTGGCGGCCGAAGGTCTGCTGGTGCTCGACGATACCTGGCCGGATTTCATGCGCGGGCGCTGGTCGATTGAAAAGGTCACGGCCAGCGGCAAGCGCGAGGAAAGCTATCGCTGTCTGATCGAAGCAAACGGCCGGGATCCCGAGGCAAAAGCCAGGGACTGATCCCCCGATCTCACCGCCACACACCTCACTGTGGCCACTCACACATCCTGGAACGCTCCCCATGAAGATCTCCCCGATCCTCACGCAGCTGCGTGCGCAATGCCCAAGCCTTGCCGGCCATATCGCGACAGGTGTCGACCTGGTGCTTCTGCAAGGCGACCCGAATCTGCCGATGCCCTCGGCCCATGTTTTACCGCTGGCTGACGTAGCCAGCGCCAGCACCGCACAGAACTCCCTCAGCCAGCCGATCCGCGACCGCTTCGAAATCATCCTGGCACTGGATGCCACGGACGCCACAAAAGCGCTGGATCTGTTGCACGACCTGCGCGCCGAACTGTGGCGTGCGCTGGTGGGGTTCAAACCCGATTCCAACTACAGCGCCATCGTTTACGACGGCGGCGAAACGGTCTCGATCAACAGCAGCCGCGCGTTCTACCGGCTGCGCTTTTTTGCCGAGTTCCAGCTGGGCCGCAATCTGCCAAGTCAGCCTGCGGAGAGCTGGCACGAACGCGAACTGGACGGTTTGTCGTCCTTTACCGGGGCCACTGTGCGGGTTGATGCGATCGACCCGGCCGACCCCAACCTGAAACGCCCGGGCCCTGACGGGCGCGTGGAACTGACTTTCTCTGGAGACGTAATCCCATGAGCAACCGCATCACCGTAGTGCCGGCTGCCGGCCGTGCCGTGCCGGACCCGGAAGCAGGCGACCTGCTGCCACTGGAAGGCCGTGAAGTGCTGGACAGCGCCTGGTGGCGCCGGCGTCTGGCCGACGGCGATATCACCCTCAAAACCGCAACAGCTAAACAAAAGGGAGCCAAATAATGGCGATCGGATTCAGCAACATCCCTGCGGACATTCGTGTACCGCTGTTCTATGCCGAAATGGACAACTCGGCCGCCAATAGCGCGACCTCGTCCATGCGTCGCCTGATCGTGGCGCAGGTCAACGACGACATCGCTCCGGGCGAAGTCGGCAAACTGGTGCTGGTTTCCAGCGTGGCGCTGGCCAAGAGCATTGGCGGCCAGGGCTCGATGCTCGCGTCCATGTACGAAACCTTCCGCAAGGCTGACCCGATCGGCGAGATCTGGTGCCTGCCGCTGCACAACGCTACCGGCGCCATCGCCAAAGGCGTCGTGACCCTGACCGGCACCGCGACCCAGGCTGGCGTGCTCAACCTGTATGTCGGCGGCGTCCGCGTACAGGCCACTATCGCCAACGGCGCCACCGCCGCACAAGCGGCCACTTCGCTGGCGCAGAAGGTCAACGCCACCGCCGATCTGCCGGTGAGCGCGACCGTCGCAGAGGGTGTCGTAACGCTCAACGCCAAATGGACTGGCGACAGCGGTAACGACATCAGTCTGCAATTCAATCGCCTGGGCAAGAGCAACGGCGAAGAAACGCCGGCCGGCCTGGTCACCGCGATCACGCCGATGATCGGTGGCGTCGGCGTGCCGGATCAGGTGGCAGCGGTTGCTGCGCTGGGTGACGAGCCTTTCGAGTTTATCGCTCTGCCATGGTCCGACCTGGCCACCCTCAACACCTGGCAAGCGGTGATGGACGACAGCACCGGTCGCTGGTCGTGGGCCAAGCAACTGTTCGGTCATGTGTACAGCGCCAAGCGCGGCACCGTCGGCACTCTGGTGGCAGCCGGTCAGGCGCGCAACGACCAGCATGTGACCATTCAGGCGCTGGAGCAGGGCGTTCCGCAACCGGTCTGGGTGCAAGCCGCCGCATTGACTGCGCGCACCGCCGTGTTCATTTCCGCCGACGCCAGCCGTCCGACCCAGAGCGGCAGCCTGCCGGGTGTTGACCCGGCCCCTGCCAGCGAGCGCTTCACCCTGACCGAGCGTCAGTCGCTGCTCAACTACGGCATCGCCACCGCGTACTACGAAGGCGGCTACGTGCGCATCCAGCGCTCGATCACCACCTACCAGAAGAACGCCTACGGCCAGGCCGACAACTCATACCTGGACAGCGAAACCATGCACCAGTCGGCGTTCATCGTGCGTCGTCTGCAAAGCGTGATCACCAGCAAATACGGTCGCCACAAACTGGCCTCCGACGGCACCCGCTTCGGCGCCGGCCAGCCGATCGTCACGCCGGCAACCATTCGCGGTGAGCTGATCGCCCAGTACGCCAAGCTCGAACTCGAAGGCCACGTGGAAAACGCCGAGCTGTTCGCCGAGCACCTGATCGTCGAGCGCGACGTGCAGGACCCGAGCCGCGTGAACGTGCTGTTCCCGCCGGATTACATCAACGGTCTGCGCGTGTTCGCACTGCTCAACCAGTTCCGACTGCAGTACGACGACGTCGCCTGATCGGCGCGTTTGACACTGTGATTTCAGCCCACCTTGCGTGGGCTTTTTATTTGAAGGGAGTAACACCATGGGTCAACTGATTGCAGGCACCTGCTACGTCAAGGTCGACGGTGCACAACTGACTATCAACGGCGGCTGCGAAGCCCCGCTGATGGCCGTCAAACGCGAAACCGTCGTGCCGGGTTTCTACAAGGAAACCGACGTCGCGCCGTCGTTCAAGGTGACCGCGCTGCACACCGCCGACTTCCCGCTGAAGAAGCTGATCGAAGGCACCGATATCACCGTCACCTGCGAATTCAGCAACGGCAAAGTCTACGTACTGGCCGGTGCCTACCTGGTCGAAGAGCCAGTCTCCAAAGGCGATGACGCCACCATCGAACTGAAATTCGAAGGCATCAAGGGGACCTGGCAATGAGCGGCGCCGTGAAGCTTCAAGTTGCGATCGAAGCTCACGGCGAGCCCCTGACCGAACTCGTCCTGCGCCGTCCGACGGTGCAGGAGGTGCGAGCGATCAAGGCGCTGCCGTACAAGATCGACAAGAGCGAAGAGGTCAGCCTCGACATGGACGTGGCGGCCAAATACATCGCCGTGTGCGCCGGCATTCCGCCGTCGTCGGTCAACCAGCTGGACCTGGCTGACCTCAACGCGCTGAGCTGGGCCGTTGCAGGTTTTTTCATGAGTGCGGCGTCGGAACCATCACCGACCTGATTTCGGTCGCCTATGACCTGGCCTGGTTCTGGAAGGTTGACCCCGAACAGATGATGGCCAGGCCACTGGATGTGCTTCGCGAATCGCTGGAGCACGCGCAACGGATCAATGCGATGCAGCAGGTGCAGTGATGGCTAATACACAATTGAGCCTGATCCCGCAGAACTTCCCCGTCACGGTCAACATGCTCGTGGTGCTCAAGGGCGCCGAGAAAATGGAGGCCGAGATGAAGGGGCTGCGCGGCAAGGTCGCAGCATTCAAGAAAAGCATGGAAGACAGCGGCCTGGAGCCGCTGGATGTCGCCGGATTCATTTCCGAAGGTGGCCTGCTCAAGCCGTTTCAAGACGGCATCAAGAAGGCCATCGAAGCGCAGGATGCGCTGGCGAAGAAAGTCCGGGCGAACAAGGGGCTGAAAGTGCCCAAGGTTGTGCACGGAGAAACCTCGGCCAACCTTGAGAAGTTCAACAAGGCACTGGACAAGGTATCGCTGAAGATCGGTCAGGCGCTGTTGCCGGCAGTCAACAGCATCGTCACCGCTATCACGCCGGTGATCACCTCGATTGGTCAGTTCCTCGCGAACAATCCGTACCTCGTCGAGGGACTGGCTGCCGCGGCGGTGGCGTTCACGGTGGTGACGGTCGGTGCAATGGGGCTCGTCGCAGTGCTGGGCATCCTGGCTTCACCGATCGGCCTGGTTGCTGCGGCCATCGCCGGGGCTGTGGCGCTGATTGTGATTGGTGCGCGCCTGATCACCAACAACTGGTCTTCGATTTCCGGGGTCTTCAGCAAAATGTGGACTTCCACCCGTGAAGCCTTCGATAGCGGAGTCACGGCGGTGAAGGAGGGGCTGGCTTCGATGGGCGCCTCGATCGGCAAAACGTGGGATGAGACGCGTGAGCTGTTCTCCGCTGGCGTCGACACCGTCACGAAGTTCTTCGACGAGACCGTGGCGAGCGCGACGGCGGGTATCGAGGCACTCAGTACGAAGTTCTCTTTCTCGCCTCGCGAGGTGATGGACAAGGCGCTGGCAACCGCCGGTACAGTCATCAGTGACTTCTTTGACAGTACGATCGCCAGGACGAAGGCGGGTATCGAAGCACTCAGTGCGAAGTTCTCTTTCTCGCCTCGCGAGGTGATGGACAAGGCGCTGAAAACCGCCAGTACGGTCGTCAGTGATTTCTGGGACAGTGCGGTCGCCAATGCAACGACCGGCATCGAAAAACTCAAGGCCTCGTTCTCGTTTTCGCCCCGTGAAGTGCTGAGCCAGGCGCTGGCCACTGCCAGTGGTGTGGTCGGTGATTTTTACAACGGCGTGGTAGCCAGCGCAGGGGCGGGTGTGGAGTCGCTCAAGGCGCGGTTCAGTTGGTCGCCGATCCAGACCATCAACGAAGCCTGGCAGCCGGTCACTGATGTGTTCTCGGCGCTGCGGGATGTCGTTGGGGCTTCCATGGCCTCGTTGCAGGACAGCTTGCGCCGAGTGTTCGACGTCTTGCCTGTGGAGTCCGCAACGGCGGCCTGGGGTGGCGTGACAGGCTACTTTTCCGGTTTGTGGGCATCGTTGACCACGGATGCGCAATCGGTGAAGGGTGTGTTCGGTGACCTTTTCGGCCAGTCTCCGCTGGACTCGATCAAACAGAAGTGGGAGCCCGTCATCGTCTGGTTCAGTGATATGTGGACGAGGCTGCAGAGCATCTTCGGACAGGTCAAGGAACTGCTGGGTGGCCATTTCTCCGGATTCTTCGAAACCGTAACCGGCAGCGCTGCGACACCTGCGGGGGCGGCCGGGTTGAACAGTCCGTTGCCACAGTCCTCCAGCGCCCTGATCCAGCAAAGTGCCGCCAACAGCCGCACGCAACTCGAAGGCGGCCTGACGGTGCGCTTCGAAAATGCGCCGGCCGGGCTGCGTACCGATCAACCGCAAACCAATCAGCCGGGCCTGGCGCTGTCTTCGCGCATCGGCTATCGCTCGCTGTCCATGGGAGGTTCCAATGAACTGGCGTGACCGTTTGGTGCCGGCGTCCTTTCGTGGGGTCGGTTTTTGGGTCGATCAGGCGAAAACCCCGGTCGGCCGCAACGGGCAATTACACGAATATCCGCAACGCGACCTGCCGTTTTTCGAGGACCTGGGCCAGCAGGCCAAGACCCACGACCTGACGGCTTTTATCGTCGGCCCCGATTGCCTCGAGCAGCGCGACAAGCTGCTCAAGGCGCTGGAGCAAGGCAGCGGCGAACTGGTGCATCCGTGGCTGGGGCGCCTGCAGGTCAAGGTCGGCGAATGCGATATGACCCACACCCGCCAGGACGGCGGGCTGGTGACTTTCGCACTGAAGTTCTATCCCGACCGTCCTTTGCCGTTTCCGACCGCCACCGTCAGCACGCAGAAGGTGCTTCTGGCCAAGGCTGATACCTTGCTGGGTTCTGCGGTGGCACGTTTCGAACAGGCCATGACCCTGATCAAGGCTGCGCGGATCGGCATCGCCAATCTGCGCAATAGCCTCACCGGGGTCTATGACGTGATCAAGGAACAGCTCAAGCCACTGATCGAGCAGTACAAAGAGATCACCGAGCTGGTCAAGGCCGTCAAGGAACTGCCCAAGGAAGTGGCGGCGGAGTTCAAGGGGCTGTTGGGCGATATCAAGGAGCTGAAGGCGTTTGCGAAGGAGGGCTATCGTGGCGTGATTGCCGACGTGTCCCAACAGATCGAAGCCATCCGCAAGGCCGATGCGCCGAAACTCACCACCGGCAAGGACACCACGGCAGCGGCGCAGGCCATGGCCGATCTGGTGCAGGACACGCTGATCGTGAAAGTGGCGCAGTGGGTCGCCTCGATGCCGGTGGCTTCGACACCGGTGAAACTGACGTCGACGCCCACGGTGGCGCAACAGGCGATTCAACCGGTCACCCGCCAGGAAGTGCCGGTCACCGACGATCTGCAACTGCTGCAAAAAGAGCTGGTCGAGGCGCTCCAGCTGGCGCAGAACAAGGCCGATCCCGCGCACTATCAAGCCATCAGCGATGTGAAGGAAGCGCTGATCGCGCACCTCAAGGCTGTGGCGTCGTCCGGTGTGCGACTGGTCAGCAAGTCGTTTCAGGAAAGCCTGCCGGCGCTGGTCGTGGCCTACAAGCAATTTGCCGATGCGACCCGGGTCACGGAAGTGACCCAGCGCAACGGCATCGCTCATCCGGTGTTCTCACCCAACGATGTGAAAGTCTCCAGGGAGTGAGCCATGGACGAGATGGACAACCACGTCACACTGACGGTCGGCGACATGGAATATGGCGGCTGGAAAAGCGTGGAAATCAGCGCCGATCTGGAGCGCCAGTTCCGCACCTTCAAACTCGATATCACCTGGCAATGGCCGGGACAGACCGTCGATCAGCGGATCAAGGCCGGCGACCCGTGCGAGGTGAGGATCGGCAAGGATCTGGTCCTCACCGGATACGTCTTCAAAGCCCCGATCAGCTATGACGGGCGGCAGATCAGCCTGAGTGTCGAGGGCAGTTCCAAGACCCAGGATCTGGTGGATTGTGCGGCGCGAAACATCCCCGGCCAATGGCAGGATCAATCGCTGTTGAACATCGTCCAGGCCCTGGCCGGGGAATACACGCAGTTTGTGGTCAACGAGATTCCCGAGACTGCACGCCTGAGCAAGCACACGATCGTCCCGGGTGAAACGGTGTTTCAGTCGATCGATCGTCTGCTCTCGCTGTACCGGGTGTTTTCCACCGATGACGCCGAAGGTCGACTGGTGCTGGCCAGACCGGGCAGCGGCGGCCGCGCCAGCGATGCGCTGGTGCTGGGCAAGAACATCCTGTCGGCCAACGCGCCGATGGATTACAGCCAGGTGTTCTCCGAATACCGGGTGATCGGCCAGCAAAAGGGCAACGACAAGAAGAGCGGGGCGGCGGTCAGCGAGGTTGAATCCAGTGCGACCGATCTGACGTTCAAGCGTCGACGCACCACCATCATCAACGAAGGCTCGCAACTCACGTTCGAACTGGCCCAGCAACGGGCCCAGTGGGAAAGCGCCACGCGCATGGGCCGGGCGCTGACCACCACCTATCAGGTGCAGGGCTGGCGCCAGTCCAACGGCGATCTGTGGCGCCACAACACGCTGGTGAAGGTCAAGGATCCGGTACTCGGGTTCGATGAAGACATGCTGATTTCCAAGGTCACGTACTCGTTGTCGGCGCAAGGCTCGGTGACCACCCTGCAAGTGGCGCCGCCGCATACCTTCGACGCCAATCCGATCCCACCGAAAAAAGCCTGAGCCGGCACCTCCCTCCAAGGAAACCCTATGAGCCTACTGACACGCCTGCTGGCGCGCGGCACTGTCGTGCTCGCCAGTTCGGCCTCCAAGCTGCAATCGCTGCAAATGCGCCTCACCGCCGGTGAAGTGAACGACGACGTGGAGCACTTCGAACCCTACGGTTTCACCAGCCATCCATTGGCCGGTGCCGAAGGCGTCGTCACGTTTCTCGGCGGTGACCGCTCTCATGCCATCGCCCTGGTGGTCGCTGACCGTCGTTACCGCCTGCAATCGCTGGCGGCCGGCGAGGTGGCGATCTACACCGACGAGGGCGACAAAATCCACTTCAAGCGCGGGCGGATCATCGACATCGAAACCGCCACGCTCAATATCCGCGCAAGTACGGCCGTGAACTTCGACACACCGGTGATCAACCAGACCGGCAAGATCTTGTCCACCGGCGATCAGGTGGCCGGCGGCATCAGCCAGATCAAGCACGTGCACGTCGGCGTGCAGGCCGGTAGCGGCCAGACCGGTGCGCCGGCGGGAGGCCAGTGATGTTTATCAGTCAAAACCTGCACGCCGCGCTGACTCGCGCGGTGTTGATCAGCCTTTTTACCTGGCGCCGCGCTGCCGACGACGATGCCCTCGACGACGAGGAACGTTACGGCTGGTGGGGCGACACTTTTCCCACCGTGGCCAATGACCGCATCGGTTCGCGGCTGTGGCTGCTGCGTCGGGTCAAGCTGACCCGCCAGACACAGATGGACGCCGAGTTCTACGCCCGTGAAGCCTTGCAATGGCTGATCGACGACGGCCATTGCAGCGCCATCGACATCATCAGCGAACGCCTCGACGCCCAGCGCCTGAACCTGCGCACGGTCCTGACCCTGGCCGACGGCGAGCGTCTGGACATCAACCCTGAAAACAGTTGGCAGGTGATCTATGCCGTTTGAAACCCCTTCGCTGCCGGTGCTGATCAAGCGCACCCAAAGCGACCTGGCCGGCGATTCGCTGCGCCAGTCCGATGCGCAAGTCCTGGCCCGCACCCTCGGTGGTGCGGTCTATGGACTGTATGGCTATCTCGATTGGATCGCCGAGCAGATCCTGCCCGACACGGCCGATGAGTCGACCCTGGAACGGATCGCCGCCCTGCGCCTGAACCAGCCGCGCAAATCCGCGCAGGTTGCCACCGGCAGCGTCAGCTTCAGTGCCAGCGCCGGAGCGGTATTGGATGTCGATACGTTGTTGCAATCGAATGACGGCCGGACTTACCGGGTCACTGCCGCACGCACCACCAGCAACGGCGTCAACAGCACGACCATTGCGGCCCTGGATCCCGGTAGCCAGGGCAATGCCGATGCCGGGCTGACACTGGTGCCGGTGCAACCGATTCTGGGCATTGCCGGTAACAGCTTTACCGTCCTGGCACCCGGGCTGACGGGCGGCATCGCCCGGGAAAGTCTGGAGTCCCTGCGTTCGCGGGTGATCCGCTCCTACCGCCTCATTCCTCACGGCGGTTCGGCCCAGGACTACGAGACATGGGCGCTGGAGTGCCCCGGGATCACCCGGGCATGGTGTCGCGGCAACTTCCTGGGGCCGGGCACGGTCGGCGTATTCGTCATGCGGGACGACGATGCGCAGCCCATCCCCAATGACGAGCAGCTCGCTGAAGTACAGGCCTATATCGAACAGTTGCGGCCGGTGACGGCGGATGTGCGGGTGCTCGCCCCGGTGCAAGTGTTGGTCAGCTACAAGCTGCGCATCACCCCCGATACCAGCGCAGTGCGGGCAGCGATCGAAAGTCAGCTGCGTGACTTGCACAACCGAGAAGCCGGGCTGGGGGAGACCTTGTTGCTCAGCCATATCTCCGAAGCCATCAGCAGTGCGACCGGTGAGACCGACCACTCGCTCACCTCTCCAAAAGCCAACGTGACAGCCGCCAGCAACGAGTTGCTGACCTTTGGAGGTTGCGAATGGCTGTCCTGAGAAATGCCGAGCAATACCGCAGTCAACTGCGCAGCCTGCTGCCCAGTGGTCCGGCCTGGGAACTGGAGCGTCTGCCGGAACTGGGCCAGGTGCTCGATGGCATCGCTGCGGAGCTGGCACGACTGGATGCGCGCGCCATCGTCCTGCTGAACGAGATGGATCCGGCTGGCGTCAGCGAGCTGGTGCCGGACTGGGAACGGGTCATGAACCTGCCGGATCCGTGCCTTGGCGCTACGCCCCTGTACGACGATCGACGCCTTGCCGTACGCCGGCGATTGCTGGCGGTGGGCGGACAGACGGCCGCGTATTTCATTCAGATCGCTCGCAGCCAGGGCTATCCGGACGCCACCGTCACCGAACTTCGGGCACCCCGCATGGGGCGCTCAAGGTTTGGTCAGGCGCATTTCGGGACCTGGAAGGCGCAGTTCATGTGGGTACTCAACACCGGTGGGCGCCTGTCGCTGGGCCGTCGTTATGGCGCCAGTTACTGGGGCGAACGTTTTGGCATGAACCCGGGCTCTGCCCTGGAATGCCTGATTCACCGCAGCGCACCGGCTCATACGCAGGTGCAGATCAATTATGACTAAGGAATGAATAATGGATTATCCAAAGAGTGTGCCCAGCGTTGGACTGGTCAATGGCAAGTTTGTCGATGAAAACCCGGTGGCGGGAACGCCCGGTTCGCTGATTCCGGCGATCTGGGGCAACTCCGTCACCGATGAATTGCTGGGCGTGATCAAGGGCGCCGGTGTGACTCCCGACGAAGTCGATCTGGGGCAACTGTTGCTGGCTGTGCGCAGGATCAATCAGACCGGGCTGGTCGATTACGCGATGGACACGGGCACAGCCAATGCCTATCGCGCCAACTATGCGCCGGTCGTTCTCAATGTGGTGGACGGGTTGGTGCTGCGTTTCAAGGCCCTCAATGCCAACACCGGTGCCAGTACCTTCTCGGCCAACGGACTGGCGGCCAAACCGATTGTCGGGGTTGACCACAACGCGGTTCAGGAAGGGGAGATCACGGCATCCGGCGACGTGTGGGTGCAGTGGAACAGCACCATTGCCGGTGGCGTATGGGTGATGATCGCGAGCACCGGCATGGTCAAACAGACCGGCAGTGACATTGGTGATATCAAAACCGTAGCCACGGCAGAGCCGCCCAAGGGATGGCTCAAATGTAATGGTGACATTGTTTCCCGCACGCAATATGCGGCGCTCTTTGCGGCGATCGGCACGCGATTCGGGGCCGGTAATGGCAGCACGACTTTTGCCCTGCCGGATCTGCGCGGCGAGTTCGTGCGGGGCTGGGACGATGGTCGCAAGGTCGATAATGCTCGAGTTCTGGGCAGTGCCCAGGCCGGTCAGAACCTTTCGCATACCCACGGCGCTTCGGCGGCGGCGGCAGGGGCGCATGCCCACGGTGCTTCGGCGTCCGTTGCCGGCAATCACGCCCACTCCGGTATCACCAATGAGTCCGGGGATCACCAGCACGGCATTCTGGCTTCGGGTAACAACACTTCCTATGGCCGTCAGGGTACGGGCAGTGGCCCTGGTGACTATGCCGCCGTCACGGCTCCAGGCGGTAATCACGCGCACGGTCTCTATATCAACGCGGCCGGTGATCACTCGCACGCGATCACGGTCAACGCTGTGGGTGATCACACCCACGCGGTGACGATCGCTGCAGACGGGGGCAATGAAGCACGCCCACGAAACGTCGCGCTGCTTTACGTCATCAAGTACTGAACCGGGTACCGCAGGCAGCACAGTGCGTGCCTGCGGATCACTTCGGTTTCGCCTTTCCATTTGTCAGTCACGGGAGCGAACGACGGTACTCCTGAAAATTCTGGCAAAAAATGGCTGGCTGGCATCAGCCTGCAGCCATGGTTCAATCGGAGCATCCAGGGAGGACCGAGCATTATGCAAATTACTGAAGACAACCTACTCAACATCATGCCCAACGCCCGCCGCCAAGCGGGCGTTTTTGTTTCACCGCTCAACGACGCCATGGCCCGCCATCGCATCGATACACCGAAACGCATCGCTACGTTTCTCGCTCAGATCGGACACGAGTCCGGGCAATTGCAGTACGTACGTGAGCTGGGCAACAACCAGTACCTGAGCAAATACGACACCGGTACGCTGGCCTTGCGCCTGGGCAACACGCCCGAGGCTGACGGCGACGGGCAGAAGTATCGCGGGCGCGGGCTGATCCAGATCACCGGGCGCAGCAATTATCGTCAGTGCAGTCTCGGACTTTTCGGTGACGAGCGCCTGCTGGCCTTGCCTGAGTTGCTCGAACAACCGCAATGGGCGGCGGAGTCCGCGGCGTGGTTCTGGGAGAAGAATGGCTTGAACGAACTGGCGGATCAGGATCAGTTCAACAGCATTACCCGGCGGATCAACGGCGGGTTGAACGGCTTGCAGGATCGCCTCGACATCTGGGCGCGGGCGAGGGCGGTGTTATGCCAGCCTTCGGTCTGAAGTTCTGGTGTGTCATCGGCGCTTTGCTGCTGGCCGGTGGTTTGGCGACGCTGGCCTGGCAGGTCCAGGACTGGCGCTACGAAGGGCGGCTGGCCGAGCAGGCCCGGCTGCATGCCGAAGCCCTCAATCAATTGACTCTGACCGCCGCCACAGCGCAACAGGCCGAGCAGGACAAGCGCCTGGCCCTGGAGCAACGGCTCACGGCCAGTGAACAAACCCATTATCGAGCACTGAACGATGCCCAACGTGATCAGGATCGCCTGCGCGATCGTCTTGCCACTGCTGATCTGCGCCTGTCAGTCCTCATCGACGCAGGC
This sequence comes from Pseudomonas sp. CH235, assembly GCF_004368175.1. NCBI lineage: Bacteria > Pseudomonadati > Pseudomonadota > Gammaproteobacteria > Pseudomonadales > Pseudomonadaceae > Pseudomonas > Pseudomonas sp. CH235. Next base: position 92,680 of record NZ_RRZJ01000008.1, on the reverse strand, counting down.
GACGCTGCCCAAGGCTGCGGTGTGCCAGCCACCTCCGGCGCCGGCGGCGTGGATCATGCAGCCGTACGCGCCCGACTTGACCCGGCGCATGCTCGACGAATTGTCGCCATCACCGGCGAAGGCGACCGCGGACTGATTGCCTTGCAGGCCTGTCAGGCCTATATCAGAGCGCTGGCGCCTGCACATTTTGAATAAGCTTGTGTATTGAAAGCGCAACCGGCTCGTGTACGGTGGTACCCATTCCATCCGATCCGGAGCGCGCCGTGAAAGAAATCACCCAACTGGCGGCCGAACTTGGCCGACGTCTGCAATTGCTCAATGCCCACGTCACGACGGCCGAGTCCTGCACCGGTGGCGGGATTGCCGAAGCCATCACCCGCATTCCGGGGAGTTCGGCGTGGTTTGAGGCGGGTTACGTGACCTATTCCAACCGCCAGAAAACCCAGCAGCTGAATGTACCGATGGAGCTGTTCGGCACCGTGGGCGCGGTCAGTCGCGAAGTGGTCGAGGCCATGGTGCGCGGCGCCCGGGAAAAAAGCCTGGCGCGGTTTGCCGTGGCGGTCAGCGGCGTGGCCGGGCCGGACGGTGGTTCGCCGAACAAACCGGTGGGCACCGTCTGGCTGGCGTGGGGTGTGGGCGACACGGTTTCCAGCGAGGTCCAGCACTTCCCCGGCAACCGCGACGAAGTCCGCCGACAAACGGTGAAGGCCGCGCTAGAGGGCTTGCTGCGACTAGCGGCACGAGAAATCGAAAATCAGGGGTAGGCGATCCGTGAACGCTGTGGAATAATACTGGCTACTTATACAGGTGTTGGCCGTCAGGCCTTATTGATTACGTGAGGACTTTAATGGACGACAACAAGAAGAAAGCCTTGGCTGCGGCCCTGGGTCAGATCGAACGTCAATTCGGCAAGGGTGCCGTAATGCGTATGGGCGATCAGGACCGTCAGGCGATCCCGGCCATTTCCACCGGCTCTCTGGGTCTGGACATCGCACTCGGCATCGGCGGCCTGCCAAAAGGCCGTATCGTTGAAATCTACGGTCCTGAATCTTCCGGTAAAACCACACTGACGCTGTCCGTGATCGCCCAGGCTCAAAAAGCCGGTGCGACCTGCGCCTTCGTCGACGCCGAGCACGCCCTCGACCCTGAGTACGCCGGCAAGCTGGGCGTCAACGTCGACGACCTGCTGGTTTCCCAGCCGGACACCGGCGAACAGGCCCTGGAAATCACCGACATGCTGGTGCGCTCCAACGCCGTTGACGTGATCATCGTCGACTCCGTGGCCGCACTGGTGCCAAAGGCTGAAATCGAAGGCGAAATGGGTGACATGCACGTGGGCCTGCAAGCCCGTCTGATGTCCCAGGCGCTGCGTAAAATCACCGGTAACATCAAGAACGCCAACTGCCTGGTGATCTTCATCAACCAGATCCGCATGAAGATCGGCGTGATGTTCGGCAGCCCGGAAACCACCACCGGTGGTAACGCGCTGAAGTTCTACGCTTCGGTTCGTCTCGACATCCGCCGTACCGGCGCGGTGAAGGAAGGCGACGAAGTGGTCGGCAGCGAAACCCGCGTCAAGGTTGTGAAGAACAAGGTCGCTTCGCCGTTCCGTCAGGCCGAGTTCCAGATTCTCTACGGCAAGGGTATCTACCTGAACGGCGAGATGATCGACCTGGGCGTGCTGCACGGTTTCGTCGAGAAGTCCGGCGCCTGGTATGCCTACGAAGGCACCAAGATCGGTCAGGGCAAGGCCAACTCGGCCAAGTTCCTGGCGGACAATCCGGAAGTCGCGGCCAAGCTCGAGAAGCAACTGCGTGACAAACTGCTGTCGCCAGCCGTGATCGCCGACTCCAAGGCTTCTGCGGTCAAAGAGACCGAAGACGACCTGGCTGACGCTGACATCTGATTGCACCGATGACAACCGCCGTACTCGATACCCTCGTCGCGGTGCGGCGAACCGCCATGGACCTGCTCGCACGCCGCGAGCATGGTCGAGTTGAGCTGACGCGCAAACTGCGTCAGCGTGGCGCTCCCCCCGAGATGATCGAAACAGCCCTCGACCGTTTGACGGAAGAAGGGCTGCTTTCCGAAGCCCGTTATCTTGAAAGCTTTGTTTCCTATCGCGCCCGCTCCGGTTACGGCCCACTGCGGATTCGTGAAGAACTGAGCCAGCGCGGTTTGCAACGCGCCGATATCGAACTCGCCTTGCGCGAGAGCGGTATCAACTGGCAAGAACAGCTAACAGACACGTGGCAACGGAAGTTCTCCGGACAGCTTCCTGGCGATGCCAAGGAACGCGCCAGACAAGGTCGATTCCTGGCGTACCGGGGATTCTCGATGGAGATGATCAACCGCTTGTTCAGCGGCAGAGGGATGGACGATTAAATTGTTCCAGCTTCAGCTCAGCTTCATCTGAAAAATAAAAACGGCCCGCTATTTCGATAGCGGGCCGTTTTTTTTTGCCTTCACGTTACCTTCGACGGTTCGCGAGTGCGTTGCGCGGTTTGGGGTTTTGAGTGGGCCCAGTTTTCCGGCAGGTTGATGTAGTCCACCAGCTCCCGCAGACGCCCGTGATCCCGGGCATTGAAGGCGAATGCCAGGCGCGTCAGGTGGCTGAATTGAGCATCGTCGTGCTCTTCGCCGGCGTAGGCGTGTTGATGGAACTGGTCACTCAGGCACAAATCGGCAAACGCTTCCTGCATATGCTCCAGGGCCTGATCGCTCAACTTGTGGTTCATGCGAATGACAAACTGGCGCTTGAGCCAACGGCTGGAGTGGAAGTTGCCGTAGAACTGGTTGATCTGCTCCACCGCCTCTTCAACGTTGTAGACCAGGCGCACCAACTTCAGGTCGGTCGGCAGAATGTAACGGTTTTCCTCCAGTTGCTGGCGAATGAAGTCCAGCGCGCCTTGCCAGAAAGTCCCGCCCGGTGCGTCCAGCAGCACCACCGGCACCAGAGGGCTTTTGCCGGTCTGGATCAGCGTGAGCACTTCCAGCGCTTCGTCCAGGGTGCCGAACCCGCCGGGGCACAACACCAGCGCATCGGCTTCCTTGACGAAGAACAGCTTGCGGGTGAAGAAGAAGTGGAACGGCAGCAGATTATTGGTGCCGTCCACGGTGGGGTTGGCATGTTGTTCGAAGGGCAGGGTGATATTGAACCCCAGGCTGTGATCGCGGCCGGCACCCTCATGGGCGGCGGCCATGATTCCGCCGCCGGCACCGGTGATGACCATCATGTTCGAGCGGGCCAGCGAGGCTCCGAGTTCCCGAGCCATGGCGTAAAGGGGATGTTCGACCGGGGTGCGAGCCGAACCGAACACTGTGACCTTGCGTCGCCCCTTGAACTGTTCAAGCGTGCGAAACGCCTGCTCCAGTTCGCGCAGGGCTTGCAGGGTGATCTTGGCGTTCCAGCGGTTGTGGTCTTCCTGGGCCATGCGCAGCACGGTCAGGATCATGTCGCGGTAGATGGGGGAATTCGGGCTGTTGGGTGATACCAGGTTGAGTTGTTCTTCGACCTTGCTGATGAGGTCGTGGCCGCTTTCCTGAAAATGGCGGCTGAGCAGGTCATTCGGTTGGTAAGGCATGCAACTTCTCCTTCTGCACAGAGCTTCCGGCCCTGACGTGCGGCGTCAGTGCCGCGCTGCAAGAAAACAAACATCCGGCAGCTCCTTTCCTGCCGTTAGAAAAATGAACGGGAATACGTTGAATCTAGACCCTCAAAGCATTTTTCGCTCATTGAACATCGCGCCGCAAAGTCTTTCCTGGCAACTGCTTATTGCCGCTTTTCGAAGTGTTTTCACCGCTCGTCCGATGCCACGTCGAGGGCTGAATGCTCTGATTTACTAAGTTAAAGGCGCCGTACGATAACTTTGCGTCAACGACCGTACGCAAGGTGCACGCTATTCAAGGATTTGCGGGTGGCAAGGAGGCAGGACACATGACCAGAGTCATTCTGGAGATCGATACGCAGCTGTATCGGTTGTTGAAAGCATCGGCCGAGACCAACCATGTGAGTCTCGAAGAGGAGTGCTGCCGACGCCTGGCGGGAGGGGATCGCCGCTCGCGGTACTTGCAGGCCTTGCTGGCCGAACTGCGCGCCGAGGATGAACAGCGGCGCGCCACGTCGAGATGATTACTTCTTCTTCGCTGGAGCCGCTTTCGGGCAATCCGATTCCTGGTAGCTGGCGGAGCCGATCGCCTTGTTGCTTTTCACTTCGGTGAATTCATAACGCATGATCGCGCCTTTGGCCATCAGCTTGCGGTACGACGGATTGTTGCAGACCGAGGCGCCCAGCTGAAAATACACGGCTTTGGGATCGGCGCGCATTTTGTCGGCGTGGCTCTTTTGCACGCTCAGGTGATTGACCAGCGTGGTGCCTTCGACGGTGTAGCCCTGATCAAGAATGTCTTCGTTGATCGCCCGTGGCGTGCCGACGCTGCTTTGTGCGGCGACATTGCGCAGCTCTCGGTTCAGATTCTGCTCACTCAGGGATGCAGCCTGAGCGCTGAAGGACGAGGCCAGCAGAATGGCAGCGGTGGGAACGATAAGGCGCAGCATGAAACTCTCCTGGTTCAGTGACTGGTGGTTCGACCAGCCACGTGACTGTGCGTTCAGTGGCGGCGAATTATAGGGGAGCCGGTCGGGAGGGTACAGGCTTGTGCCCGTCGCTCTGGTAAACTGCCGCCCTTTATTGCCCTGCCGAGTGTCGTTCGTGTCGAGTTTTCCTGTCTGCCGGTGCCGCCTGCGATGAATCATGCCCCCAACGCCGTGGCCCGCCTGCGCGATCAGCGCGAGGACGAAGGCATCAAGCCGATCCAGGCCCGTGGCTTTCGCTCCCCGCGCTGCCGCGATTGCCGGGTGATCATCAGCCATTGCCTGTGCGCCTGGCGGCCAACCGTCGATACACGCTCGGGCGTTTGCCTGATCATGACCGGCAAGGAAGTGTTCAAGCCAAGTAACACCGGTTGGCTGATCGCCGACATCGTGCGCGACAACCATGCCTTCATCTGGTCGCGGACCGAGCCCGACGAGCAACTGCTGGCGCTGCTGAACGACCCGCAATGGCAGCCGTATCTGGTGTTCCCCGGCGAGTACGTCGAACCTTCGCGGGTGACCAACACCGTGGATCTCGATAGCAGCAAGCGCCCGCTGTTCATCCTGCTGGATGCGACCTGGACCGAAGCCCGGAAGATTTTCCGCAAGAGCCCGTATTTCGACCGTTTGCCGATACTCAGCCTGTTGCCCGACAAACTCTCGCGCTATCGCCTGCGCCGCTCGACCCGCAGCGAGCACCTGTGCACCGCCGAAGTGGCGGCGCTGTGCCTGGAGCTGGCCGGTGATTCGGACGCGGCATCGGCGCTGGATGCCTATTTCGATGTGTTCAGCCAGCATTACCTGGGGGCCAAGCAGCAACTGGACGTCAATGTGTCGACGCCGGCCCACGCCGAATTGCTGCCCTATATCCGAAACGCGGCGCCAGTACCGGCCTGATCCTGGCCCATACTGCTAAAGCAGTGGCCGTGCGGCTTGACCACCCCGGCTTCGCTGGTCATGCTTGGCGCCGATTGGGGTGCGGCCAAGGTTTGAAACGCCGTTTTTGTTCGTGATTGGCGTTGAACGTGCCCCTGTGGATGCCGCTGCCGGGCGGTGTCTGGATTTGCCTTGGCACGGCTCGAATGCGCGAGCCTGCCATCAAAAACAGGATCATTTGAAAAATGGCCACATACGACATCCTGATTGCCGATGATCACCCTCTTTTTCGTAGCGCACTGCATCAAGCGGTGACGATGGGCCTTGGCCCGGACGTACGCATGGTGGAGGTGGCGAGCATCGCCGAACTGGAATCCCGCCTGACCGAAAAGGCTGACTGGGATCTGGTGCTGCTGGACCTGAACATGCCGGGCGCTTTCGGGTTTTCCGGGCTGGTGATGCTGCGCGGTCAGTACCCGCAGATTCCGGTAGTGATGGTTTCGGCCCAGGAAGAAGCCTCGGTGATGGTCAAGTCTCGGGAATTCGGTGCCAGTGGTTTCATCCCCAAATCCAGCGACCTGAGCGTGATTCAGGAAGCGGTGCGCAAAGTGCTGGATGGCGACGTGTTCTGGCCGCCCCAGGCGTTCGAAGCGGTCAGCGTTTCGGATGAAGCCAAAGCCGCCAGCGATGGCCTCGCCAGCCTGACACCCCAGCAGTTCCGGGTGCTGACCATGGTCTGCGAAGGCTTGCTGAACAAGCAGATCGCCTACGAGCTGAGTGTGTCGGAAGCGACCATCAAGGCCCACGTCACGGCGATTTTTCGCAAGTTGAACGTGCGGACCCGGACCCAGGCAGCTTTACTGCTGCAACAACTTGAGTCAATTCCGAGCCAGTAAGCACTGGCGTCTTCACGCTTTTTTGACTTTCGTTGATCTAGCTTCCCCACTTCCTTTCGGTCGGTTATCTACTTTATGTCACCTTTCAAGGGCCAGACGGGCCTGAAACGCATCCTCAACGCTTCCGGTTACTCGCTGGACGGCTTGCGCGCCGCCTTCACTGGCGAAGCCGCATTCCGCCAGTTGGTGCTGCTTAACGTGGTACTGATTCCGCTGACGTTTTTCCTCAATGTCAGCCGGGTCGAGCAGGCGCTGCTGATCGCCGTGTGCCTGCTGGCGCTGATCGTCGAGCTGTTGAATTCAGCGGTGGAGGCGGCCATCGACCGTATCTCGCTGGAGTTGCACCCGCTGTCCAAGAACGCCAAGGACATGGGCAGTGCCGCGCAATTCGTGGCACTGAGCATGATCGCCCTGGTGTGGGCGGTGATTCTGCTTTAAGCGATGCTCGGCAGAACGATCTCGTCGCTGCGCTGCACCCCGGCGGTGAAGGCGCGGCACAGATCGAGGAATTCGCGCATCGCGGAGGTCTGGTACTTCTGCTTGTGCCAGATGAAATAGAACTGCCGCGCCAGATCCAGATCCGGCGTCTCCACCGGCACCAGGCTGCCGCGACGGAAGGCGTCACGCAGCGCCAGACGCGAAATACAGCCAATCCCCAGACCTGATTCCACCGCGCGTTTGATCGCTTCGGTGTGTTCCAGCTCCAGCCGGATGTTCAGCGCGCTGCGATGATGACGCATCGCCTGATCGAAGGTCAGGCGCGTCCCAGACCCCTGTTCCCGCAAAATCCATGCTTCATGAGTCAATTCCTCCATGGTCGCGCTGCCGCGCTTGGCCAACGGATGTTGTGGGGCGCAGAACACCACCAGTTCATCCTCGACCCAGCTCTGCACTTCGATGTCCGGGTGGCTGCAATCGCCCTCGATTAGACCCAGATCAATTTCGTAATGAGCCACTTGTTGCACGATATTGGCAGTGTTCTGCACATGCAGCTTCACCTGGCTTTCGGGGTGGCGCTGCATGAAACCGCCGATCAGCAGCGTCGCCAGGTAATTGCCGATGGTCAGGGTAGCGCCCACCGACAGCGAGCCGAAACCGGATTTACCGTTGAGCAGGTCTTCGATTTCCTTGGCCTGATCGAGCATGGCCACCGCTTGCGGCAACAACTGTTTGCCGAGGGCGTTGAGGCTCAGGCGTTTGCCGGCGCGGTCGAACAGCTGGCAGCTGGACTGGCGCTCCAGTTCGGTGATGGAAGTGCTGGCGGCCGATTGCGACAGGTTGAGCAGACCCGCAGCACGGGACACGCTTTCCTGCTGAGCGACAGCGACGAAGACTTGCAGTTGACGAAGAGTAAATCGCATATCGATATAACCGATAACCCTTATCTTAATAATCCAGTTAACAGATATTGTCGGCGCTATTAGAATGCGATGCAATTGCGCACCGTCGGCATTCTTCAACACGAGCCGGGCAGGCGCAGATCAATCTCCAGGAGTCCCACGTACATGAGCAACATGAACCACGAGCGTGTCCTCAGTGTTCATCACTGGAACGACACTCTGTTCAGCTTCAAGTGCACCCGCGATCCGGGCCTGCGCTTCGAGAACGGTCAGTTCGTGATGATCGGCCTGCAACAGCCAAACGGCCGCCCGCTTATGCGCGCTTACTCGATCGCCAGCCCGAACTGGGAAGAGCATCTCGAGTTCTTCAGCATCAAGGTGCAGGACGGTCCGCTGACCTCCCAGCTGCAGCACCTGAAGGAAGGCGACGAGATCATCATCTCGAAAAAACCGACCGGCACCCTGGTGCTGGACGACCTGAACCCGGGCAAGCACCTGTATCTGCTGAGCACCGGCACCGGTCTGGCGCCGTTCATGAGCGTGATCCAGGACCCGGAAACCTACGAGCGCTTCGAGAAAGTGATCCTGGTTCACGGTGTTCGTTACGTCAACGAAGTCGCCTACCGCGAATTCATCACCGAGCACCTGCCGCAGAACGAGTTCTTCGGCGAGGCGCTGCGTGACAAGCTGATCTACTACCCGACCGTGACCCGCGAACCGTTCGAGAATCAGGGCCGTCTGACCGACCTGATGCGCAGCGGCAAGCTGTTCAGCGACATCGGCCTGCCACCGATCAACCCGCAGGACGACCGCGCGATGATCTGCGGCAGCCCGAGCATGCTCGACGAGACCAGCGAAGTGCTCGACAGCTTCGGCCTGAAGATCTCGGCGCGTATGCGCGAGCCGGGTGACTACCTGATCGAGCGCGCATTCGTCGAGAAGTAATCCCGACGATGCCAAAGAAAAGCCCGCGTTGCCTGAGAAGGCAGCGCGGGCTTTTTCGTTTTCGCGATTCAGTCAGCGGCGGGGATGACTTCCAGGACGCGGATCTGCTCAGGCACAGGGTAATGCCAGCGCACGTCCAGATCCCAGAACTGCGCGCCGTATTCGCGTTCGGGCGCGGGCGTCTGATAGGCCGGGCGCGGATCCTGGGCCAGGCACTGCTCGATCAGCTCGACCAGCGGCTCGGCCAGGCGCTGAGCGTGCGTGTGCGCCTGTTGCAGCGCCGCGTCCGTCCACTGCACGTCGATCAGTTGCGGCGCGGCACTGGCGATGCTGTTGGAAGCGTCAGCAATGATGTCGGCGTACGGCACGTAGGGTTTGACGTCGAGAATCGGCGTGCCATCCAGCAAGTCGATGCCGGAAATGAACAGGCGGTTGGCCTCGACCTTGTCCAGCTTCACCACCGACTGGCCGATGCCGTTCGGCCGGTGCGTGGCGCGGGTGGCGAACACGCCCATCGACTTGTTGCCACCGAGGCGCGGAGGGCGGACTTTGAGTCGCGGCTTGTCTTCCAGCGCCTGATGGAACAGGAACAGCAGCCAGACATGACTGACCTGCTCCAGCCCTTGCACCGCGTCACCCTGATCGAAGGGTGCCACCAGTTCCAGCACGCCACGGGCGGCGGGGGCCAGTTGCGGCTGGCGCGGGATGGCGAACTTCTCCTTGAAGCAGGAGCGGACGAAGCCGATTGGGGAAACGCTGTAAGTCATGGTTTGCATTCGAAGCGGAGCAGGGCTGGCATGATAACCCGTCCGGCCGCCAGTCTGGTGCTGGCAGACCTGACGCTATCGCCGGCAAGCCAGCTCCCACAGGGTTCGCGGGAGTTCGCATCATGTGTGTACACCACAAGACCTGTGGGAGCTGGCTTACCAGCGATAGCCTCACCGCCGATATCAGAGACTAAACCCGCCATCCAGCGGAATGATATTCCCGGTCATGTACGCCCCGGCGGTACTCGCCAGGCTGATCGCCAGCGCTGCCATCTCTTCCTCACGCCCCCAGCGTTTCATCGGGATCAGCGCAGTGTCTTCGGCCAGCGCCTGCTGGTCGCTGCCGATGTGCTGGGTCATTTTGCTCGGGAAGCGTCCCGGCGCGATGACATTGACGTTGATGTGCTGGCTCACCAGTTCCCGGGCGAGAATCCGCGACAGTTGATGCAGGGCCGCTTTGCTCGGTCCGTAGGCATAGGCCTGTTCACCGAAAGACGAGATCCCCGCTACCGAGCCGATGTTGATGATCCGCGCTGGATTGGCCGCCGACCCGGATTGGCGCAGCAACGGCAGAAACTGCTGGATGCAACTGAACACCGAGGTCACGTTGAGTTGCATGACTTTCTCCCAGCCCTTGACCGGGTAGCTCTCCAGCGGCGCGCCCCAAGTGGTGCCGGCGTTGTTCACCAGAATGTCCAGATGAGTGATCTGCTCGCCCAGTCGCGCGGCCAGCTCTTTCACGCCTTCTTCTGTCGCCAGATTCGCCGCCATGCCATGACACGTGCCCAGGGCACTGAGTTCTTCAGCGGTTTGATGACAGGCTTCCGCGTCACGGGAGCAGACGTACACGCGGGCGCCTGCTTCGACAAACGCCTTGGCGATCATTTTGCCGATACCACGGGTGCCGCCGGTCACCAGGGCGGTGCGGCCTTGCAGGGAGAAATACGGGTGCATGGCGAATCCTGAGGGCTAGGGTTCAGTACACCCTAGTCGCCGGCTGCGAAAAGCGGAGCCACTATTTTTGGAAGGAATGGGAGGCCATAGGGCCAGCTTCAAGTTGCGAGCGTCGAGCTACGAGTAAAAGCTTGCAGCTCGACGCCTGTCGCTGCTTTACGCTCTCACGCGGAGCGTGAGCCCCTTGAGGAAATTGCGCAGCAACTGATCGCCGCACGGGCGGTAGTTGGTGTGGCCGACCTTGCGGAACAATGCGCTCAGCTCAGGCTTGGACACCGGGAAGTCGGCAGCCTTGAGGATCGCGTGCATGTCGTCTTCCTTCAGTTCGAAGGCCACGCGCAGCTTTTTCAGGATGATGTTGTTGGTCACCGGCAGTTCGATCGGCAGCGGCGGACGGCTTTCGTCCTTGCCGCGCTTGAAGATCACCAGACCGTCGAGGAAGTGCGCGATGACTTCGTCCGGGCAGCGCACGAAACCTTCTTCGTCTTCTTCTTTCTTGTCGAGGTACGTCACGACATCGGCAAGTGTGACGTCCAGGCCGCCGAGTTTGATGATCTCGACCACTTTCTTGTCGCTGATGTCGAGCATGTAGCGCACGCTGCGCAGAACGTCGTTGTGAACCATGTGTGCAATCCTGATTGTTCGCTGTGGGCACCGAGCGGGGCGCGATGCCGGAATGTAGGGTGGCTTGCGAGCCTTAGAATTTCTCTTTGCCGGACAGGTAGCGCCATTGGCCGACCGGCACCTTGCCGATGGACACGCCGCCGATGCGGATGCGGCGGATGCCGATGACCTTCAGGCCGACCGCTTCGCAGAACTGGGCGATGATCCCCGGCTGCGGGTTTTTCATGGCGAAGCGCAGACGGTTTTCGTTCTGCCAGCTGGCCTTGACCGGCGGCAGTTCCTTTCCCTTGTGGGTGAGGCCGTGCTGCAGGCGATTGAGGCCGTGGGCAACCATGTCGCCTTCGACTTCGACCACGTATTCCTGCTCGATCTTGGCCGCGTCGGCGGTGAGCTTGCGCAGCACCTTCCAGTCCTGGGTGAACACCAGCAGGCCGCTGGCCTTGGGTTGCAGGTCGGCGCTGGCGGTCAGGCGCAGGAAGTGCCCGCGCAGCGGACGCTTGCCGTAGCGGTGTTCTACGCTGAGGGTTTCGGCGTTCAGCGACTGCATGGCGCTGTCGACATCCATGCCGGCCGGCACGTTGAGCAGGATGGTCACCGGCTCCGGCGCGGTGGCCTTGGCGTCCTTGTCGAGCTCGACCTTTTGGTCGCCGACCTTGAACTGCGGCTCGTCGATGACTTCGCCGTCCACGGTGACCCAGCCGCCCTCGATGAACAGCTCGGCCTCCCGGCGGGAGCAACCGACCAGCTCGATGAGGCGTTTGGAGAGGCGAATCGGGTCAGTCATGACAGGGGCCGTAACAAAAAAAGGGGTGGGCATTGTACCTGCCTGGGGCCGGTTAAGCCCGATTGCATTTGCGCCGTGTGGCTTTTAGCCGCGTACGGCGCGCTGCTCCGGTTGTTTCAGGCGCATGTGCAACAGCGGATACGGCTGGCCCATGCCATCGACTTCCGAGCGGCCGATCACCTCGAACCCTTGCTTGAAGTAAAACCCCAGGGCCTGCGGGTTCTGTTCGTTGACGTCCAGTTCGTCGGCGTTCAGGTGCTCCATCGCGTACTTCAGCAGTTTCTTGCCAAGGCCCTGGCCGCGATGGGCCGGGTCGATGAACAGCATTTCGATCTTGCCTGCCGCGACCCCGGCAAACCCGGTGATGCGCTGATGGCTGTCCCGGGTGCAGATCAGCATCACTGCGTCGAGGTAGCGGGTCAGCACCAGATTCTTCAGCAGCTCGATGTAGGATTCCGGCAGGAAATCATGAGTCGCGCGGACCGAGGCCTCCCAGACCCGGGTCAGTTCCTGATAATCGCTGAGTTTCGGCGTGTGGATGACCGAGTGGTGACGCATGCCCGATAGCCTCTTTGTCATGGATGAGGGAGTCCTTCCCCTCACAAACTCTAGCCGTAAAAAAGCCCCGCATCTCGTAAAAGAGAGCGGGGCTTTCTGTATTTTTCGCGCTTAGATCTGTTCGGCCCAGAGGTCGTATTCGTCGGCGTCGGTCACCTTGCACCAGACTTTGTCGCCCGGCTTCAGGTTGCTGCCGTTGTCGATGAACACGTTGCCGTCGATTTCTGGGGCATCGAAGAAGCAGCGCCCGACCGCGCCTTGCTCGTCGACTTCGTCCACCAGCACTTCGATTTCACGGCCGATGCGCATTTGCAGGCGCGCCGAGCTGATGGCCTGCTGGTGCGCCATGAAGCGTTCCCAGCGATCCTGCTTGACGTCGTCCGGAACCACTTCCAGATCCAGATCGTTGGCTGGAGCGCCTTCGACCGGCGAATACTGGAAGCAGCCGACGCGGTCGAGCTGGGCTTCGGTCAGCCAGTTCAGCAGGTACTGGAAGTCTTCTTCGGTTTCGCCGGGGAAGCCGACGATGAAGGTCGAACGAATGATCAGGTCCGGGCAGATCTCGCGCCAGTTCTTGATCCGCGCCAGGGTCTTGTCTTCGAACGCCGGGCGTTTCATCGACTTGAGGACTTTCGGGCTGGCGTGCTGGAACGGGATGTCCAGGTACGGCAGGATCTTGCCGGCGGCCATCAGCGGGATCAGCTCGTCAACGTGCGGGTACGGGTAAACGTAGTGCAGACGGACCCAGACGCCGAGGGTGCTCAGCGCTTCGCACAGTTCGGTCATGCGGGTTTTCACCGGCGCGCCGTTCCAGAAACCGGTGCGGTATTTGACGTCAACGCCGTAGGCACTGGTGTCCTGGGAAATCACCAGCAGTTCCTTCACGCCGGACTTGACCAGACGCTGGGCTTCGTCGAGCACGTCGCCAACCGGACGGCTGACCAGTTTGCCGCGCATCGACGGGATGATGCAGAAGCTGCAGCTGTGGTTGCAGCCTTCGGAAATCTTCAGGTACGCGTAGTGGCGCGGGGTCAGCTTGATGCCTTGCGGCGGCACCAGGTCGATCAGCGGGTTGTGATCCTGCTTCGGCGGCACGACTTCGTGCACCGCGTTGACCACTTGCTCGTACTGCTGCGGACCGGTGACGGCCAGCACGCTCGGGTGCACGTCACGGATATTGCCTTCTTCCACGCCCATGCAGCCGGTCACGATGACCTTGCCGTTTTCCTTGATCGCTTCGCCGATGACTTCCAGCGATTCGGCCTTGGCCGAGTCGATGAAGCCGCAGGTGTTGACCACGACCACGTCGGCGTCCTGATAGGTGGACACCACGTCATAGCCTTCCATGCGCAGCTGGGTCAGGATGCGCTCGGAGTCGACCAGTGCTTTCGGGCAACCCAGAGAAACGAAGCCAACCTTTGGATTGGCCGGCGCAGGAGTGGTGGACATGTCTAACCTCGGTGTTTTGTGACGTCGCTTGCCTGATGGCAGAAGCCGACGGACGGGCGCTTGAAGTGCGCCTCTGATCAAAAAGTGCGCAATTCTAGCGACGAGCAGCGCACTTGACCAGCTTTATGCAGGGAAATACGACGAGTGCTGCGCTATGCTTCGCGCCGTTGCGCTTTACTGAATTTTTACAGTCAAGAAAACGTCTGTTACAGGGCGTAAAAACGCGCATGCTGCACACAAAGCATAGTGCTTCATCTAAGAAGCCGGTCTGGGAATCAGGAGTGTTGGATGGGTCAGGCAAGTAGTCACGCGGCAGGCGCCGAAGGTTCGGCCACCAAGCCGCTGAGCATGCTGGTCGCGGCGGTCGGGGTAGTTTACGGCGACATCGGCACGAGCCCGTTGTACACCCTCAAAGAAGTGTTTTCCGGCGCTTACGGCGTGCCTGTCAATCACGACGGAGTGCTCGGCATTCTGTCGCTGATTTTCTGGTCGCTGATCTGGGTCGTTTCAATCAAGTACATGATGTTCGTCCTGCGCGCCGACAACCAGGGCGAAGGCGGGATCATGGCGCTCACCGCGCTGGCTCGCCGGGCAGCGGCGGGGCGCAAGCGGTTGCGTACGTTGCTGGTGGTCTGCGGGCTGATCGGCGCGGCGCTGTTCTATGGCGACAGCATGATCACCCCGGCGATTTCCGTGCTCTCGGCCATTGAAGGTCTGGGCTTGGCCTTCGACGGCATCGACCACTGGGTGGTGCCGCTGTCACTGGTGGTGCTGGTCGGGTTGTTTCTGATCCAGAAGCACGGAACGGCGCGGATCGGCATTCTGTTCGGGCCGATCATGGTCACCTGGTTCCTTGTCCTCGGCGCCCTCGGCGTCTACGGTATCAGCCACTACCCGGAAGTGCTGCACGCGATGAACCCGGTCTGGGCCGTGCGCTTTTTCATGGTTCATACCGGCATGGGCGTGGCCATCCTCGGTGCCGTGGTGCTGGCGCTGACCGGTGCCGAAGCGCTGTACGCCGACATGGGCCACTTCGGTCGCAAGCCGATTGCCCGTGCGTGGTTCCTGCTGGTGCTGCCGGCGCTGGTGCTCAACTATTTCGGTCAGGGCGCCCTGCTGCTGGAGAACCCGGAAGCGGCGCGTAACCCGTTCTACCTGCTGGCGCCGAGCTGGGCGCTGATTCCGCTGGTCGGTCTGTCGACCCTGGCCACGGTGATCGCCTCCCAGGCGGTGATTTCCGGTGCGTTCTCCCTGACCCGTCAGGCGATCCAGCTCGGTTACATCCCGCGCATGTACATCCAGCACACCTCCAGCGACGAGCAGGGCCAGATCTACATCGGCGCCGTGAACTGGTCGCTGATGGTCGGCGTGGTGTTGCTGGTGATCGGCTTCGAATCCTCCGGCGCCCTGGCCTCGGCCTACGGCGTGGCGGTGACCGGCACGATGCTGATGACCACGATTCTGGTCTCGGCAGTCATGTTGCTGCTGTGGAAATGGCCACCGATTCTGGCGGTGCCGGTGCTGCTCGGCTTCCTGCTGGTGGACGGCCTGTACTTCGCCGCCAACGTGCCGAAGATCGTCCAGGGCGGTGCCTTCCCGGTGATCGCCGGTATCGCGCTGTTCGTGCTGATGACCACCTGGAAGCGCGGCAAGCAACTGCTGGTCGAGCGCCTCGACGAGGGCGCGCTGCCGCTGCCGATCTTCATCAGCAGCATCCGCGTGCAGCCACCGCACCGCGTGCAGGGCACCGCCGTGTTCCTCACCGCCCGCTCCGACGCGGTGCCGCACGCGCTGTTGCACAACCTGCTGCACAACCAGGTGTTGCATGAGCAAGTGGTGCTGCTGACGGTGGTCTACGAAGACATCCCGCGCGTCCCGCCATCCCGACGCTTCGAAGTCGAGGCTCACGGTGAAGGCTTCTTCCGGGTGATCCTGCACTTCGGCTTCACCGACGAACCGGACGTGCCGCAGGCACTGAAGCTGTGCCATCTGGATGACCTCGACTTCAGCCCAATGCGTACGACTTACTTCCTCAGCCGCGAAACGGTCATTGCCTCGAAACTTGAAGGCATGGCCCGTTGGCGTGAAGCGTTGTTTGCGTTCATGTTGAAGAATGCCAATGGGAACCTGCGGTTCTTCAATCTGCCGCTGAATAGGGTGATTGAGCTGGGGACGCAGGTGGAGATGTAACCCCGTCTCAACTGAAAAGCCCCCGTCAGTTTTGCGGCTGGCGGGGGCTTTTTCGTTTTTGTGCCGTTACATGCTTTCTGGCAGTTCTGCCTCAGATTCGGTCTTCGTTCTCGCAGGTCGCGGCATCAGAGCCTTCATCACGTCGTCGACCAAGGCCTTGCCGACTATCGTCAGGTAATGCGCGGCCCAGGCGTGGCGGTCGCTTTCCTTGTCGTAGGCGGCATCCTCGGCGAAGGATTTGGCGAGAAACAGCAAGTCTGAAGCCTGGGACAGTGCTTCGACGATGGGAACGCCGGAGCGAACGTTGAGTAACGCCTGATCCGAGCTGTAGAGGAAAGAGGTGAAACCGATGGTTGTGAGGTCTGCGGGGGACGGCGATTTCGTTTCGGTCATGGTGCTACTCCTTGGTTCGAGGAGCTGCGACTTCCGTTACCACACGAAAGGGAGGCAGCTGTACGCAGGGTGGTAAACCGGGAACCAAGGAAACCGGCACGCCCGAAGGCGTCCCACGCACAGCTGCCATAACTCGAGATCACAGAAATGAAAGTGCCTGTGATTTAGATGAGGGCGCTGTTGCGCTGGTTTGTCCGGGTTACCACACCCGATCACTGAAGGGTCAGCGACCTCTGGAGAGTATCCCGTCGAAAAACAGCGCAACAGGGCGGCAAAGTGCCCAAACACGAGATTAGGAGTTTGCCTACAAGGTATGCGGACGTCATCTGATATTGCTACACCGGTCAGCGGAACTAAGGTGGCGAGCAATTTCAGGGACGGTGGATTTTGTGTGGGCACCACAACAAGTGAGGCCGAATAAAAGGCTTGACGATCAGATATTCTGAATGAGACAAGTGTCCACGTTTTATGGAATGTGGACACTTGGAGTTATAGGCTTCATGAAGAGTCAAGATATTTTGCTTTTGTTCAAGATGGCCAGCCTTCACGCTCAGGAGGAAAACCTCCTTGGTGTAATGGAGTCAGAGTCGAATTCGAACAGGGTTGAGGAGCTGTTGAAGCCTTATGTGGTCAGCCAAATGACCGCAGGAGGACAGGTAGGGCAGCCATTGGTCACCTACTCCACTGATGGTGAAGATACTGTATTCCGTCGACAGGACTTCGATTCGCCCCTGGACGATGAGGCGGGGTGGGAAGGGTGGTCGGAGCCGGTAGCTGTCCCGCCGCTGGCAAGCTGGAGTGAGGCTTACTCATTGCGGGCGTTGTCTGCCGCTCTCGGGCTAAGCAAAAGCGAGGTATCAAATTCCCTCGCCAGATGTCGTGAGTCCGGTCTGCTCACCAATGACTACGACACGGGGCTTGCGAAAGTTAATCGGCGGCAGCTACTAAGCATCACCGAGCACGCTCTAAAGTATTTTTTCCCCGTAAAGCCCGGCGCAATGGTTCGCGGTATCCCGACGGGTTTCGCAGCCCCGGCACTGTCCAAAAGCATCAAAAGTGCAGGCGGACTGATTCCGGTCTGGCCTGATGCATTTGGAACGGAGCGTGGTAAGGCGATAGAGCCGCTCTACAAGACAGTGCCGGAAGCCGTGAAAAAGGACAGGATTCTTTACCACTATCTTGCGCTTGCTGATGCAATCCGCCTTGGAGGCCCGCGAGAGGGCGGTGTCGCGGTCAATATTCTAAAAGCAGGGATGGGACTGAAATAACATGTCATCAAACGCTGATCACAACTACGAGCTGATAGAGTTTGTCGCCGAAGGCTTGGGAGAGGCGTTTCTCGTGGAGGTTGCGTTTGTTGGAGGTTGCACCACAGCCATGCTGGTAACCGATCCTGTTGTGCTGGACGACATTCGTTTCACCGATGATGTTGACCTGGTGATCGAGCTGGCGGGTATTAGCGCCTGGCAGCAGCTTACCGAACGATTGTCGGCCAGGAATTTCAAGATTACCGGCGAGGATGAAGTCAACTGTCGTTTCCGCTTCAACGATATCGTCGTTGATGTGATGCCATCTGATCCCGAGGTTCTCGGATATGCCAACCGCTGGTTTGTAGAGGGCTTGGCACGGGCTGATAAATTTACATTGCCCAGCGGTACCGTAATCCAGATATTCAAACCGACCTATTTTCTTGCGACAAAACTGGAAGCCTTCACCGGTCGGGGCGGTGGCGATCCATACCATAAAGATGTCGAGGACATCATTATCTTGATTGATGGACGTCCAGAGCTTTTAGAAGAGGTTCGACAAGCGGATTCCGAGCTAAAGGAGTTCATCACGACTGGAGTTCGAGCACTCAGGGGGCTCGGTGGCGTCGACTATGTGATTGAAAGCTCTGGCTCGGTACAAGCCAATCCGGGAAGAGGGCAAATCATTCATGGGCGCATGAAAGAACTGGGCAGCGCATGAAATACCACGCCAGATCGCTAACGGGGCGAGCCAGGCAAACCAATCATGACTTTGCTGGAGCGCTCTGTGATGGAGAGAGCGGCGTATTTGTTATCGCAGACGGTACTTCGAGGGTTGGCAGCGGCCAGTTGGCTGAGTCCTTTGTGAAAAGTGTTTTAGCGGTCTGGTCAAAACACTTTGATCAGGGCCTCGATATCACTGAGTACGGAGCGGTTGAACAGGTACTGGTTTCTATGCTGGCCGACCTCCATCCCGTCTTGTTTGCAAGCCAGACAGGCGCCGCTTGTTATGTGATGGGTGTCGCTGCTCATGGCAAACTCACGCTTGCGTATGAGGGTGATTGTTCTTGCGGTGTTGTGACGTCGGCAGGCGTGATCGAATGGATTACGTCGCCGCACTGTAAAGCCAATTGGAGGCGTGACCGTTCCCACTTCGAGCTGGCGCAGGATCCGGCTCGGCACCGGGTGACTCGATGCTTGAAGGTGAGTCGCCCACCGACCCCTGACTTTGTGTTTCATCCGTTGGGTTTAAGAGAGCGACTGGTGTTTGCAACCGATGGCTTTTGGGCGGAGCTAACCGAGTCGCAGCAAAGCAGCTTGTTAGAATCGCCGGATGGCAGCTGTATCGAGGTTGAAGATGACATCACATGGATAGATGTTCAGTTTTAGTCTTGGCATCGATACAGGGTTTGACTGGCAGGAAGTGCTTCAAGTTTGCGTAAAAAAGCCCCCGCAACCCTAAGGTTGCGGGGGCTTTTTTGGGGGCGCTTCAGATCACTCTTCCGCCACCTGCGCCGAGTTCTGGCGCTTCTCGATCAGATCCACCAGACGCTTGGCCAGCGCCGGGTAGTTCTCATCGAAGTGGTGGCCACCAGGCAGTTTCACTGCTTCGCCCACCGCCGTCTTGTCAGTGCAGCCGCTTTCGTCGGTTTCTTCTTCACCGTAGATGCAAACGACCTTGGCCGGTGGCAGCTTGGCCATTTCCGGGCCGGTGGCGGCTTCTTTGCCGGCGTTGCCGAGCCAGCCTTCGACTTCGATTTCGAAGCTGCCGGTGCGGGCGAAGGCCAGCAGGATGATTGCGTCGACGCGCTGCTGCTCGGTTTCCGGCAGGCGGTTGTAGATGGCCGGCAGGACGTCGGCGCCGAATGAGTAACCGGTCAGGATGAAGCGCTTGGTGCCCCATTTCTGGCGGTAGTGCTGCATCAGTTCGGTCAGGTCCAGGGCGCTCTGTTCCGGGCTCTTGTGCTGCCAGTAGTAGCGCAGGGTGTCGATGCCGACGACAGGGTAGCCGATCTTGGCCATTTCACCGGCCACGTCGCGGTCGAGGTCGCGCCAGCCGCCGTCACCGGACAGGAACAGGGTCACAGTGTCCTTGGCCTGGCCGGCCGGGACTTCCACCACCGGGATCTGCAAGCCGCCGTTGGCCTTGTCGCCGCCGACGAGGATCTTGCGCAGTTCGTTGTTCAGCACTTGCGGCAGGTTGATGTCGTAGTCGCTGATGCTGGTTTCTGCGTTCGGTTGATCGCGTACGAAACCGGCGCTGGTGTCGTCCGGGTTGTCGTTCCACGCCACCAGCCAGTGGCCGTGGGCGGCGGCTTTTGGCAGCAGGTGGGTGCAGCCGGGTTTTTCCAGGGCCAGGTCGACCGATACGGCTTGCGCCTTGTCGTCCTTCTGCTCGGACAGCCAGCGCCACGCCAGCACGGCGCCAGGGCCGATGCCGCTGACCAGCGTCGCCGGGCCGTTCAGTTCACGCAGGCCGGCTTGCAGGGCGCGGCTTTGCAGCAGGCAGTCCTTGGGCAGGATCACCTGGACGATCTGCGCCGAGGCGCTGCGGCTCAGGGTGGTCAGTTGCTTGTCACTGAGCTTCTGGTCGTCGTTGACCGCCACCAGCACCTGAGCCTTGGGCTTGGTGCCAGGGATAACCCGGGTCATGGCGGCGCCATCGGCCGGGGTGAGCTGTTCGAGGGTCGGTTCCGGTGCCGGGCGTTTGAGGTACCAGAAACCGCCGCCGGCAATCGCGGCCAGCACCAGCAGTGCGACCAGGATGTACTTCAGGGAGCGTTGAATCATCAGCGTTTCACCAATCCAGTCAAGCCGCCCGCGATCAGGGCAGCAGTGTCGGCCAGCGCCACCAGCGGATCGAGTCCGGCTGGCACGGCCATATAACGGGGTTCCCAGTCAGGCTGGAACTTGTCTTTGAAGCGGCGCAAGCCTTGGAAGTTGTACAGCTGCTCACCACGGCGGAAAACCATCGAGCCCAGACGCTGGGTCAGCGGTGCCCCGCGCCGGGGTTGCAACCCCGACAGCGGCACCATGCCCAGGCTGAAGCGCGCGTATCCGTGACTCTTATAGTGTTGAATCAGACCGACCATCATGAATTCCATGGTCAGCTTGGGGGCGTCCGGGTGCGCGCGCATCAGGTCGAGACTGGCCAGGTCATGGCTGTAGGTCTCGAGCAGGTTGGCGAACGCCACCGGGCGGCCTTCGAAGCGAATTACCGCGATGCGGAAATGCTTCAGGTAATCGTCGCTGAAGCGGCCGAGGGAGAAGCCTTTCTCGCGCACGTTCTTGCCGGTCAGCCAGGCATCGGAAATCACCTTGAGCTCATCCATCGGCGCCTGGCCCGGCTCATGGATTTCCAGCGAAAGGCCGTCGCGGGTGCCACGGTTCCAGGTGTAACGCAGGTCTTTCATCTCCTTGCCCTTGGCTTCCAGGTCAAAACGATGCAGATCGACCCGGGCTTCTTCGCCGAGCTTGATCGCGGTCAGGCCGATGTCCATGTAGTACGGCAGGTTCTCGGCGCGCACCTGATAGAACACCGGGCGGGCGTGATGGATGTCGCACAGGTCGCGGAACTGCCAGATCATTTCGGCCCGTTGCTGGCCGGGGCCGATCGGGTCGTACAGGGCCACGAGGCTGCGGCCGCGACGGGCGTACATCAGGAAGGCTTCGTCGTTGGGATGAAACAGCAGCGCCTTGTCGCCGGTCAGGGCCAGGCCGCCGTCCGGTTGCGAGGAGGCCATCAGAATCTTCGAGGCGCGTTCCAGTTCATCCGGTGTCGGCAGATGGATCACCGGGCGAGCGGTGCGCAGCAGCCAGGTCAGGGCGATTACCAGCAGCAACACGGCGGCGCCGAGCAGAGAGCGCAGGCCGCGCGGGGCGTCGGCGTCGAGGGTGAACTGCCACCACAGTTGATGGCTGTACGGAACGTCCTGATAAGCGAACAGCAAAAGCCAGGTCGAAGCACCGAGTACGCACAGACTGGCCACCAGATACAGCGGCGAGAACGGCAGTTCGGTCAGGCGGCTTGGGCGGTAGAACGAACGACGGAACACCCCCAGTAGCGCGGCGGTGAGGGTCATCAGGGTCGCTTCTTCCCAGTCGAAACCCTTGAGCAGCGAGAGCAGGGCGCCCACCAGCAAAAGAATGGTGGTCAGCATCCACGCCGCCGACAACCGGCGACGCAGGCCCTGGGCGAGCATCAGGCACAGCACGCCGATCAGGCTGGCGCCAAAGTGCGAGGCGTCGACCAGACGGTGAGGAATCAGAAAACCGATGTGTTCCAGACGGGTGTCGATCTCTGGCGTCGCGCCGGAAAACAGCAGCACCACGCCGGACAGGAACACCAGCACCGCGAGAATCGGTGCTGCCAGGCCGGAAGCCGCACGCATGGTCTGCGACTGAAACAGGCGCTGGCCTTCGTTGATCAGCAACAGCACGCAGGCCACCAGCAACGGCAGCACCACGTAGATCAGGCGATACAGAAGCAGGGCGGCAGCCAATGGCGCGGCGCCGAGTTTGTCGGCAAACGCCGCGAGCAGAATGGCTTCGAAGACACCTACGCCACCTGGAACGTGACTGAGTACACCGGCGGCCAGTGCCAGCAGATAAACCAGCAGGAACGCACCGAAGGGCGGCGCTTCCGGCAGCAACAGATAAAGGACGGTTGCAGCGGCGGCGACGTCGAGGGCGGTGATGACCAGTTGCAGGAACGTCAGGCGACGACCCGGCAGGCGCAGGGTGCGACGACCGGCACGGACCAGCAGGTTTTCCGGATAAGGTTGTTCCGGCAGGCGCCGGCGATAGATGCCGATGGCCAGGATCGCGCCGAGCAGCAGCACCACGCCGGCAACCGTCCCCAACAAGGTCTCGGAGAGCCCCAGTGCCTGTGAGGCGGCGGGCAGGTTGCTCAGGGTCGCAAGCGCGGCCAGCGGCGGCAGAGCGCAGCCCAGCGACAGGCTGGCGAACAGGGTCATGTGCGCGACTTCGGAAGCGCCCAGGCCATGGCGTGCATATAGACGGTATCGCACCGAGCCACCGGACAGCATCGACAGGCCGATGGCGTTGCCGATGGCAAACGCGGTGAAGCCGCCCAGTGCCAGCACTTTCGGCGCCAGCGTCACGCGAGCATAACGGCTGGCCGACCATTCGTAGCCGAGCAGAATGATGAAGCCGACGACTGTCGCACCGAGGGCACCGAGCAGGGCCGGTTTCGGCACGTCGAGAATCGAGTCGTGCAAGGCGTCGAGATCGAGTTCGCTGAGCAGATGGCGACAGGCAATCAGCGCAATGGCGAACAGCAGCAAAGTGACCGCCAGACCGATCGGTTGCCGGTATTTGCTGATCCGATCCAGCAGGCGCAAACGCTCAGGTTTGATCGGTGGGTTTGCTGTGACGGTGTCTTGTGAATCAGACGAGTTGGCGCGCATCAATCACCTCTTGGATTGTGCGCGACAGGATGGAGGTATCCAGCCAAGTTACCAATCCCTGTAGAAAAAAATAATCACAAAATACTACGCCTCTCACCGGGTATCGGCGAGGGCAGCTCCTGGATTGCAGACGCCTTGCCCGCGACTTCAAGCATAGTCGCAACTTGGCGGTCTTCAGATCCTGAACGGTACTGCACAGTGACAGATCATTGTTGCGAAAGGACTTTTTCCACAGATACAAAAAAGGCCACTCTTTCGAGTAGCCTTTTTTGATGTTTGGTTGCGGGAGCCGGATTTGAACCGACGACCTTCGGGTTATGAGCCCGACGAGCTACCAGACTGCTCCATCCCGCGTCTGTGTGGCGGCATTCTACAGGGGAACGCCGGGGTGTCAACCTTCAATTTGGATAAAACCTCTTCAGCTTCAATCGGTTAGCGCTGACGGACGGTCTTTTCGGGGGCTGCAGGTCAGGCAGGGCAAGGGTTTCAGCTCTATTGGAGGTTGGTTTTCGATTGAGAAAATAAATTCAAAGTCCGTTTCCTACAAACTGAAAAGAACATTCCTACCACTGGTGCTATATACAGGTGTCAGTGAGATACTGCCGGTCCGGCTCGCCACGTTTACTTTTCTGTCATGACTCAGCGAAAAATCATCCACGTCGACTGTGACTGTTTCTACGCCGCCATCGAGATGCGGGATGACCCGAGTCTCGCCGGCAAGCCGTTGGCGGTGGGTGGCTCGGCGGACAGGCGCGGGGTGATCGCCACCTGCAACTATGAGGCGCGGGCTTATGGCGTTCGTTCGGCGATGTCGTCCGGGCATGCCTTGAAGCTGTGCCCGGACCTGACCATCGTCAAGCCGCGAATGGATGCCTATCGCGAGGCCTCGAAGGAAATTCATACGATCTTCAGCGATTACACCGACCTGATCGAGCCGCTTTCCCTGGACGAGGCCTATCTTGATGTCTCGGACAGCGCGCATTTCGGCGGCAGCGCCACGCGCATTGCCCAGGACATTCGTCGCCGGGTTTCCAATCAATTGCACATCACCGTCTCCGCCGGCGTGGCGCCGAACAAGTTTCTGGCCAAGATCGCCAGCGACTGGAGAAAGCCCAACGGATTGTTCGTGATCACCCCGGATCAGGTCGAAGACTTTGTCAGTGGTCTGCCGGTGAGCAAGTTGCACGGGGTGGGCAAGGTCACCGCCGACAAGCTGAGCAGGCTCGGTATCAGTGACTGTCTGCAATTGCGCGAGTGGGACAAGCTGGCGCTGGTGCGGGAATTCGGCAGTTTTGGCGAGCGATTGTGGAGTCTGGCCCGTGGGATTGATGAGCGGTTGGTACACAACGACAGTCGCCGTCAGTCGATCAGTGTCGAAAACACCTACGACGTCGATCTGCCGGACCTGCGCAGTTGCCTCGACAAGCTCCCGGAATTGCTGGAAACCCTGAAAACCCGCATGGCGCGGATCGACAGCAGCTACCGGCCGGGCAAGCCGTTCGTCAAAGTGAAGTTTCACGATTTCACCCAGACCACGCTGGAGCAGGCCGGGGCAGGGCGGGATCTGGGCAGTTACCAGTTGATGCTGACGCAAGCGTTCAATCGCGGTGGCAAACCGGTACGGCTATTGGGAGTGGGTGTGCGGCTCGAGGATTTGCGCGGCGGGTTCGAGCAGATGGAGCTGTTCGAGCGATAGACGAGCAAAAAAATGCCCGAAGCAGGTTCGGGCATTTTTTCAGGGGTTTCAGTTCGGCCCCGGATCCGCCACCAGACGCCCCGCATCCCGGGTCAGGGACTTGAGGAATTCGGCCTGCAACTCGGGATCGTTGCGGGTCAGTTCGATCAGGCTTTGTTCCAGCTCACTGGCTTCTTCTTCCAGACCCAGTTCCGACAGACGCTTGACCCGGTGCACCCACTGGCTCACTTCGTCGTCTTCCAGATCGTCGTAGATCAGCCCGTGAGCTTCCAGCAGCTTGCCGCGCAGGTGAGTGCTGATCGCCAAAGACGAGTCGGAATGCACGTCATCCTTGCTGTCTTCGACGCTGATCTGCAGTTTGCCCACATGATTGAGGTCGTTTTCGGCGAACGGGCTGTCCAGCAGGTTCAGGCGCAGCACGCCGTTTCGATCGGTGGTCATGTCGAAGGTCTGCTTGCCAACCTTGACCTGAACCGGGCGCTCGCTCCACGGCAGGCTCGAATATTCCGTGCGCTTGTCGCGCTGGACTTCGTCGATGCCGGCCAGGTTCTGTTGCGCGCGACCGTTGGATTGCACGTTCATGAACGGGTTGAGGCCGGCGAAACCGTAGCTGAGCCAGTCCCGTGTCACGCTGTCGGGCAGATTGCCGAGGGCAAACACGTTGACCACGTTCGCGCCGACGCCGCCGACCACCGCCACCGCGCCCAGCGGAATCTCGTAGATCTCCCGCCATGGCTGGTAAGGCGTGTAACGGTCGTAATGGCGGGTGACCTCGAACTCGGTGACTTCGAAAGTCTTCTGTTCGTTGATCTTCACGCGCCGTTGCGGCAGCTCAAGCACCTTGGGCTCGCCGACATCGATCTGCAGGCTGTGATCGAGCAGTTTGCGCTCGACACGTTCCTCGTGCTCGCTGCGTTGTGACATGTGATTGGCACAGCCGCTGACCAGCAGGGTGCCGCACAGGGCGGCACCACCGAGGCCTAAGGTGTTTCGCTTGAACATGACGTCTCTATCTGGTTTCAGCGGCGGATACGGGCCTGAAGGAAAGACAGCACGTCGGCAACCGGCAGCGCTTGCGCCTGGCCTTCGGTACGGCTCTTGTATTCCAGGTTGCCTTCGGCGAGGCCGCGGTCGCTGACCACGATCCGGTGCGGAATGCCGATCAGCTCCATGTCCGCGAACTTGATGCCCGGGCTGGTTTTCTTGTCGCGGTCGTCCAGCAGCACTTCGAAGCCGGCCGCGGTCAGTTCCGCGTACAGCTTGTCGGTGGCTTCGCGCACCAGCTCGGTTTCATAGCGCAGCGGCACCAGGGCGATCTGGAACGGCGCCAGGGTGTCGCTCCAGATGATGCCGTTTTCGTCGTTGTTCTGCTCGATGGCTGCAGCCACCACGCGGGAAACACCGATACCGTAGCAACCCATTTCCAGGGTCACCGGCTTGCCGTTCTCGCCGAGCACTTCGCACTTCATCGCCTTGCTGTACTTGTTGCCCAGCTGGAAGATGTGCCCGACTTCGATGCCGCGCTTGATTTCCAGGGTGCCCTTGCCGTCCGGGCTTGGGTCACCAGCTACAACGTTACGCAGGTCGGCCACGGTCGGAACCGGCAGGTCACGCTCCCAGTTCACGCCGAAGTAGTGCTTGTCGTCGATGTTGGCACCGATGGCGAAGTCGCTCATCAGCTCGACCGAACGGTCGATGATGATTGGCAGCGGCAGGTTCAGCGGGCCGAGGGAGCCGGCACCGGCGCCAATGGCGTCACGCAGTTCGCCATCGGAGGCCATGACCAGCGGGCTGGCAACACCAGGTTGCTGGGCAGCCTTGATTTCGTTCAGCTCGTGGTCGCCACGGATGATCAGTGCAATCAGCTTGCCTTCTTCTTCCGCGTGCACGATCAGGGTCTTGATGGTCTTTTCAATCGGCAGATTGAATTTCTCCACCAGGGCCGCGATGGTCTTGGTGTCTGGTGTGTCGACCAGGCGCAGCTCTTCGCTTGGCGCGGCGCGCGAGGTTTCACGCGGCACGGCTTCGGCCTTCTCGATGTTCGCCGCGTAGTCGGAACCGTTGCTGAAGACGATGTCGTCTTCGCCGGACTCGGCCAGCACGTGGAATTCGTGGGAGCCGGCGCCGCCGATCGACCCGTTGTCGGCTTCCACCGGACGGAACTTCAGGCCCAGGCGGGTGAAGATGTTGCAGTACGCTTCGTGCATGCGGTCATAGGTGATCTGCAGCGACGCCTGATCCGCATGGAAGGAGTACGAGTCCTTCATGATGAATTCGCGACCGCGCATCAGGCCGAAGCGTGGACGGATTTCGTCACGGAATTTGGTCTGGATCTGGTACAGGTTGATCGGCAGCTGTTTGTAGCTGCTCAACTCGTTGCGCATCAGATCGGTGATCACTTCTTCGTGGGTCGGGCCCGCGCAGAAATCACGACCGTGGCGGTCTTTGATGCGCAGCAGCTCAGGGCCGTATTCTTCCCAGCGTCCCGATTCCTGCCACAGCTCGGCCGGTTGGGTGCTCGGCATCAACACTTCCAGAGAGCCGGCGGCGTTCATTTCTTCGCGAACGATGGCTTCCACCTTGCGCATCACTCGCAAGCCCATCGGCAGCCAGGTGTACAGGCCCGAGGCGAGTTTGCGGATCATGCCGGCGCGCAGCATCAGCTGGTGGCTGATCACGACCGCGTCGGAAGGCGTTTCTTTCTGTGTGGCGAGCAAAAATTGACTGGTGCGCATGGTTGGCCGTTGTCGGTTGCTATGACTGGAAATGACGGAGCAGTGTAACGGCGAGATCCGCCGACGTACAGAAGTGCAACCCCGGCGCGAAGCCTCTCGCCGGGTGCGAGATGTCTTACGATTCTTCCACGACGGAGGTCGGTGCAGGTTCCGGGGTCGGCGTCGGGCCTTCGCGGCGGCTTTCCTGGAACCAGTGCAGGGCGATCAGCACCAGGGTCGGAACACCGAGCAGCGCGGTGATAAGGAAGAAGTTGTGATAACCGAATTTCTCCACCATCACCCCGGAGTAGCCGCCGATCAGGCGTGGCAGCAGGAGCATGATCGAGCTGAGCAGGGCGTACTGGGTGGCGGAGAACTTCAGGTTGGTCAGGCTCGACAGGTAGGCGACGAACGCCGAGGTGGCCAGGCCCGAACTGAAGTTGTCGAGGGAAATCGTCACCACCAGCATCTGCAGGTTCGGGCCCATGTCGGCCAGCATCAGGAACAGCAGATTGGTGCCCGCCGACGCGGCACCGCCGATGAACAGGATCGGCAGGATACCGAAGCGCACGATCAGCAGACCGCCCATGCCGGCGCCGACGAGGGTCATGATCAGACCGAAGATCTTGCTGACGCTGGCGATCTGGTCCTTGGTGAAACCCTGGTCGATGTAGAACACGTTGGCCATCACGCCCATCACCGTGTCGGACATTCGATAGGTGGCGATCAGGCCGAGCAGCAGCAACGCCTGCCAGCGGTAGCGCAGGATGAAGTCGTTGACCGGTGTCAGCACCGGCGCCAGACCGCGACGGCCCATGGCCGAGAGGCACAGGCAGGTCAGCGTGGTGTAGAGAATCGCGCGCAAGAACGCCCGGTCTTCCAGCAGCAGGTCCAGCGGGCTCATGTCGCCAAACAGCACGCTGGCGAAATCGGTGTTGTAGAGCTGGGTGAACATGGCCGGCACGGAGACCAGCAAAATGATCAGCACGAACACCGACATCAACTGATGCATGAAGGTGTAACGCCCCGCCTGCAACTGGGTGCGCAACGGCACCGGCGGCTCGCGCATCAGCAGGGTGGTGAGCAGGGCAGGCACCATCAGGGCACCGAACAGCACGTAGGTGCCGGTCCAGGCCGAATGCTGGTACTTGAAGCCTGTAGAGCCGAAGCCCTCGGCGAAAAACAGCGCACCCGCGGTCGCGAGCAGGGCGGCGATCCGATAACCGGACATGTAACTGGCGGCCAGTGCGGCCTGGCGGTTGTCTTCGGCGATTTCCAGTCGATAGGCGTCGACGGCGATATCCTGGGTGGCGGAGGCGAATGCAACGACCACCGCGATGGCGATCAGCCAGGACAGGTGTTTTTGCGGGTCGCAAAAGCCCATGCCGATCAGACCGAGGATCACCAGCGTCTGTGAAAGTACCAGCCACGAACGGCGACGACCCAGCTTGCCCAGCAGCGGCAGGCGCCATTGGTCGAGCAGGGGCGACCAGACCCATTTGAAGGCGTAGGCCAGACCGATCAGGCTGGCGTAGCCGATCGTCTCGCGGGCCACACCGGCTTCACGCAGCCAGACCGAAAGTGTCGAGAACACCAGCATGTACGGCAGGCCGGCGGCGAAACCCAGCAACAACAGCACGAGCGTCGAAGGACTGGCATAGGCGGCGAGCGCGGCGCGCCAGGTTTTACGGGGCATGGGCTGAAGTCTGCCTCAAGATTGCGAAAACAAAGCGCGCACTCTAACCGCTGTGCTCTACCGGACGCCAGCCATGGCGCCGAATATCCACACGATTGTTCAGGACGGTGATGCCTTCCATGCGCAATCGAGCCCGCTGTTCGTCCCCGGACGGGCTGCCCGCCGGCAGGCTGATCCGACCGCCGGCGCCGAGTACGCGGTGCCAGGGCAGTTTGGTGTCGCCGGGCAATTGGCTCAGGGTCCGGCCGACCCAGCGGGCGGCGCGCCCCAATCCCGCCAGTTCGGCCAACTGACCATAGCTGACGACTTTGCCCTCAGGCACTTGGGCGAGGGTGGAATAGAGTGCCGTGCGTCGGATTTGCGGATCGTTTTCGCAGGCATGCATCGGGTCTGTCACGTGCGCGGTTCCTGAACTTGATCGCGTTATGTGCTTAAGCGTAATCGGTGGAGGGGCAATTGAGAAATGAACTCAACAGAATTAGCCGGGTCACTCCTTGTCAGGGAATTATTCCTACGGATAATGCCGACCCTTTTTTCGCAAACTTGAGTCTTCGATTCGCTTATGTTGTCCAGAACCCTGCTGTGCCTTGCTGTCTTCAGTGCGTCCACACCTTTGCTTGCCGACACCGTCTGGTTGAAGAACGGTGACAAGCTGAGCGGTAAAATCACGCTGTTCGACGGCGGCAAGTTGCTGGTCCAGACCCAGTACGCCGGGGCCGTGACCATCGACTGGAAGCAGGTCAAGACTCTGGAGAGCGATCAGGAGTTGCTGGTCAAGCAGGACGCCTACAATGGCGAGAAGGCCAAGTCGCTGAGCGCCGCCGAAGACGGCAAGGTCACCCTGGCCAACGGCGAAGCGCCGAAAACCGTGGAGCTGGCGAGCATTCAGCAGATTCTCAAGCCCAAACCGGTGGTCGAGGATCTGGTGTGGAAGGGCAATGTCGACCTGGCGCTGGATTACCAGCGTGCGGAAAAGGACACCGACGACTACGACATCGGCTTCAAGACGTCCGCCCGCCATGGTCGCTGGCGGCACACCGCCGAGGGCGAGTACAACCGCGAAGTGCAGGACGACGTGACCACCACCGACAACTGGCGCGCCGAGTACGCACTCGACCGCTTCCTGACGGACAAGTGGTTCTGGCAGGGCCGCCTGAACTACAAGCGCGATCACATCGAAGAGCTGGCGCGCCAGCGCGTGGTCGGTACCGGTCCGGGTTACCAGTTCTGGGATGACGAGCTGGGGGCGTTCTCCCTCGGCTCGCTGCTCAACCGCACGGACTACCAGTACCGCGATGGCAGCAAGGACAACTTCTATTCAGTCGCCATGAAGTGGGACTACAACCGCTACCTGATCGGCAAGAAAGTCGAGTTCTTCACCAATGGCGAAGTCGGCAAGCCGTTGTCCGGCGTGGCTGACTACGCGCTGGATGCGGAAATGGGCCTGCGCTACAAGGTCACCGACTGGGCATCCCTCAACCTCAAGGCTGAGCGCGACATCATCAGCGGCACCGAGGATGCGGACTTGAGCAAGACCCGCTACACCGCCGGCTTCGGCGTCGCTTGGTAAGCAACAAAAAAGATCGCAGCCTTCGCAGGCTGCGATCTTTTTTTTGCGCCTGGAAAAACAGACGCCCACAAAAAAGCCCCGCTTTTGAGGGCGGGGCCTTTTACTAAAGAAGCTACAAGTTAGATAACTTGTACTTCCTCAGCTTGCATGCCTTTCTGACCGCGGGTAGCGATGAAAGAAACCTGTTGGCCTTCTTTCAGGCTTTTGAAGCCGTCGGATTGGATAGCTTTGAAGTGAACGAACAGGTCGTCACCGGATTGTGGAGTGATGAAGCCGAAGCCTTTTTCATCGTTGAACCACTTAACGGTACCGGTTTGGCGATTAGACATGGTGTAACTCCTTGAACAAAGATAACTGCGACTCAGGAAGAACCCTGGCCGAGACTGAGTGCAAAGAGCAGGAAAAATTCTTGTAGATGGTTGGATCGAAATTCAACATATCGTGTAGAGATTCTCAGTGACACAAGCAGCACAGTGGCGCCACCTTAACCCTTTTTCCGGAACGTGCCAATGCTTCTTGCGAAGGTTTCTCTGTTTTAGGGATCGGCGGTGTGACGGTTCGTCGCCAGGCCGCGTAATTCCTGCACGTTCGCCGAGATTTGCAGCCCGGACTTTGAACCCGGCGGCGCGCCCGGTAAGATGCCGGACAGATTTTTTCCACCTCGCTATTCAGGACACCCGCCATGAGCATCAAATCGGACAAGTGGATTCGCCGCATGGCGCAGGAACACGGCATGATCGAGCCGTTCGTCGAGCGCCAGGTACGTGGCAGCGACGACAGCCGTGTGATCTCCTACGGTGTGTCGAGCTACGGCTACGATGTGCGTTGCACCAATCATTTCAAGGTGTTCACCAACATCAATTCGGCCATCGTCGATCCGAAAAACTTCGACGCTGGCAGCTTCGTCGATGTCCACAGCGACGTCTGCATCATTCCGCCAAACTCCTTCGCCCTGGCCACGACCGTTGAATACTTCCGTATTCCACGCAACGTCCTGACCATCTGCCTGGGCAAAAGCACTTACGCTCGCTGCGGCATCATCGTCAACGTCACTCCGCTCGAGCCCGAGTGGGAAGGCCAGGTGACCCTGGAGTTCTCCAACACCACCAACCTGCCGGCGAAGATCTACGCCAACGAAGGCGTGGCGCAGATGCTGTTCCTCGAATCCGACGAGGAATGCGAAGTCTCCTACAAGGATCGTGCGGGCAAGTACCAGGGCCAGCGTGGCGTGACCCTGCCGCGCACCTGATCCGTCCATCCGGCAGTTACCGGGAATTCTTCGGCGGGTAGACACTCTATGGGGTGTACTGCCCGTTTCGCGAACAGCGGGACGGGCCTTCGCCGAGGAGTGCTCCATGAAGATCGATCCGCAAATCACTGCCGAACTGGCAAGGCTCGAGCCCAATCAGATTGGCGTATTGGCCTGGTCCTTGTTGGCACACCCGCCCATCGCCATGGCTGGCGGAATTCCTCACCAGCCCGATCCCGATACCCCCAACGAAGAACCAACCGAGCCCGGCGAGCCTACGCTGCCGGACAAACCGCCACCTGCGCCTGTCGCTTGATCGAATGTATGGCCCGTCGGCTGAATCCTGAACAGGACTTCAGCCGACGGGCCATATTTCGTTGTCGCCAATGACATAGATCCGACAGCTGTCTTCCTTCTCCACCGGATAACCGCCGGTGAAGGCGCCAAACGCCGGCAGCAGGCTGATGCGTTCCCCCAGCCTGAAACACGCCAGACGCAAACGCTGACGCCCCTTGCCGTTCAATCGATAGACCGGGTGAACGTGGCCTGCAAGCACGTGGCGTTCCGGGTGCGGATCGGGTTCGTGCTGCAACGCGAAGGGCCCGAGCAGCATCGGCTCCGGCACCACCCGAATGTTCAGCGTCGCTGGCGGATCACCGGCGCGTTTATCGTGATTACCGCGAATCAGCGTGATCGGCAGATCGGCGTGGCGTGAGCGCCACTCAGCCAAAGCACTCAAAGTGCCCGGGGCATGCGAACCGGGCCCGTGCAGAAAATCCCCAAGAAAGATCAGTTGCCGACACGGCAGTTTCGCCAGCAACTGCTCGATCACGGCGATGTTGCTCGCTGTCGTGCCCTGCGGCACCGGCTGCCCCAGGCGCCGGTAAGCGGCAGCCTTGCCGAAATGCACATCGGCAATCAGCAGCGCCTGTTGCGCCGGCCAGTACAGTGCCTTTTCCGGCAGCAGCCAGAGGTCTTCGCCTGCCAGACGCACCGGGTAGGGCGCGTTCATCAGGATTGGCCCTTGTCGGCAGTTTGTTCCAGATCGCCGACCATTCGGCGGATGCGGTCGGCGAGTTTTTCCGAACTCATGCTTTCGCGCATGCGTTCCACCAGCAATGGAAACCCGAGCGGTGTAGGACGTTTGATCAGGTGCATGTCCAGTTTCATCCGGTTGATCCGCTCCAATGTCTGTTCCAGTCGACGAATATCCAGTTCTTCCCGCAGGACTTCTTCCCCGGCCTGCGCCAGTAGCAGGTTGTCGGCGTCGTATTGTTTGAACACTTCGAAGAACAGCCCGCTGGAGGCCTGCACCTGACGGGTGCTTTTCGGCGCGCCGGGGTAACCGGCAAACACCAGCCCGGCAATCCGCGCGATTTCCCGAAACCTGCGCAGTGCCAGTTCCCCCGCATTGAGGCTGGCCAGCACATCCCTCAATAAGTCCTCGGGACTGAGCAGGGCGCCATCCAGTTGCACAGGCCAGTCAACGGGCGTGGCGCTGAGCAATTCCAGTCCGTAATCGTTGACCGCAATCGAGAAAGTCACAGGCAAACGCTGACTGACCCGCCACGCCAGCAGGCTGGCCAGGCCCAGATGCACCTGGCGTCCTGCAAACGGGTAGAGGAAAAGGTGCCAGCCTTCGCGGGATTTCAGCACTTCGGCCAGTAGGTTGTTGTCTGTCGGCAGGCCCGACCAGCGCATCTGTGTTTCCAGCAGCGGGCGCAAGGCGTGCATTTCCGGGCCGGCAAACTCACCGTGTGCCGCCGCGCTGAAGCGGCTGACCACGGCTTCGGCCAATTCATTGGAGAGCGGCATGCGCCCGCCATTCCAGCGCGGCACCGCGGCTTTTTTCGCCGTGCTGCGTTTGACATAGGCGGTCATGTTTTCCACCCGCACCAGCTCCAGCAAGCGACCGGCGAACAGAAACCCATCGCCAAGTTTGAGGCGAGCGATAAAGCCTTCTTCAACGCTGCCCAGCTGTTTGCCGCCTCCGCCCTTGCTCCAGAACTTCAGATGAATGCTGGCATCGCTGACGATGGTGCCGATGCTCATGCGATGGCGGCGCCCCAGGCGGGCATCGGGGACGCGCCAGATCCCGTGTTCATCCGGCTCGACCCGGCGGTAATCCGGGTACGCCGTCAGCGACATCCCGCCGTGGCGTACGAAAGCCAGCGCCCAGGCCCAGTCCGCGAGCGTCAGGTCACGATAGGCCCAGGCGTCACGGACTTCTTCGTACAGCTCATCGGGAACAAAGCCACCGCCCAGGGCCATGCTGACCAGATGCTGCACCAGTACATCCAGCGGTTTGTGCGGGGACAGTCGCGGTTCGATCCGCCGCTGCGCCACGGCATCGCGGGCGGCCGCGGCTTCGATCAGTTCCAGGCTGTGTGTCGGCACCAGGGTGACCCGCGACGTTCTTCCGGGCGCATGGCCCGAACGTCCGGCACGCTGCATCAGGCGCGCCACGCCTTTGGCCGAGCCAATCTGCAGCACCCGCTCCACGGGCAGGAAATCCACTCCCAGATCCAGACTTGACGTGCAGACCACGGCTTTGAGTTGGCCGTTCTTCAGCGCCTGCTCGACCCAGTCGCGGGTGTCGCGGGACAGCGAGCTGTGGTGCAGGGCGATCAAGCCGGCCCAGTCCGGTCGCGCTTCCAGCAACGCCTGATACCAGATTTCCGATTGCGCCCGGGTGTTGGTGAACACCAGGCTGCTGGCGCAGACGTCCAGTTCGGCAACGACCTGCGGCAACATCTTCAAGCCGATATGCCCGGCCCAGGGAAAACGCTCGATCTGCGGTGGGAGCAGGGTGTCGACCTTGAGCGACTTTTCGCTTTGCCCCTGAATACTGATTCCGTCGCCCTTTGGGATCAGCACCTGTTCGGCGTGGGTCTGATTGCCAAGCGTTGCGGAAACGCCCCAGACGATCAGCCCCGGCTGCCAGCGGCGCAACCGGGCGAGGGCCAGTTGCAGTTGCACACCGCGTTTGTTGCCGAGCAATTCGTGCCACTCATCCACCACGACCATGCGCAATGTCGACAGCGCCGTTTGAGAGTCGGCTCGGGCGAGCATCAGGGTCAGGCTTTCCGGGGTGGTGATCAATGTCGTGGGCAGGCGCCGGTTTTGCCGGGCGCGTTCGCTGCTGCCGGTGTCGCCGGTGCGCAGGCCGACGCTCCAGGGGATCTGCAGATCGTCCAGCGGCGCTTGCAGGGCGCGCGCGGTGTCGGCAGCCAGCGCGCGCATGGGGGTGATCCACAAGACTGTCAGCGGTTCGGCCGGCGGTGGGCGTTTGCGGGTGGTTTCAGCAGCAGGCCTGGAGCGGGCAAACCGATTGAGCGCGGCAAACCACACCGCGTAGGTTTTACCGGCGCCGGTACTGGCGTGCAGCAGGCCGGATTCGCCACGTTTGACTGCCGCCCACACTTGTTTCTGAAAGGCGAACGGCTTCCAGTCGCGGGCGCTGAACCAATGTTTGGCGAAGTCGGTGGAAGTGCCCATGCCGGCGACGTGTGCTCTGAAGGTGTTCCTTCAATGACCGCGCCGGCCGGGCAATAGTTTTACTTGAGATTGCCGCTGAGGAATTGCTTCAGGCGTTCGCTTTTCGGATTGCCCAGCACTTCTTCGGGTGCGCCTTCTTCTTCCACCAGTCCCTGATGCAGGAACAGCACCTGGCTCGAGACCTTGCGCGCAAAGCTCATTTCATGGGTGACCATGATCATGGTCCGGCCTTCTTCGGCCAGGCCCTGAATCACCTTGAGCACTTCGCCGACCAGTTCCGGGTCCAGCGCCGAAGTCGGTTCGTCGAACAGCATGACTTCCGGCTCCATCGCCAATGCCCTGGCAATCGCCACCCGTTGCTGCTGGCCGCCGGAAAGGAATGCCGGGTATTGATCCGCCACTCGCGCCGGCAAACCGACCTTTTCCAGATAACGCCGGGCGCGGTCGTCGGCTTCCTGTTTGCTGCAGCCCAGCACCCGGCGCGGGGCCATGGTGATGTTTTCCAGCACGGTCATGTGGCTCCACAGGTTGAAGTGCTGAAATACCATAGCCAGGCGGGTGCGCAGGCGTTGCAGTTCATCGGCGTCGGCCACGTGCATGCCGTGGCGGTCGGTGACCATGCGGATCGCCTGGCCGTCGAGGCTCATCGCGCCGTCGTTGGGTTGTTCGAGAAAGTTGATGCAGCGCAAAAAGGTGCTTTTACCCGAGCCGCTGGCGCCGATCAGGCTGATCACGTCGCCGGTCTTGGCCTTGAGCGAGACGCCTTTTAGCACCTGATGGTCGCCATAGCTTTTGTGCAGGCCTTCAACGGTCAATTTGTACATGGGACAGGCATCCTCAAGGCGAAAGTAGATAGCCGCTGCGATAGGCTTCGGCGCCCGCGACGTGGGCGATCACCATCCCGGCAGTGGCCATGCGCCGCAGCGAGCGGGCATAGAGCAGACCGGAAGCGGTGCAATGGACTGGCGTGACCCGGTCGCTGATCGGGTCGATGATTTCGGCGATTTTCTGCCCGGCTTCCAGCCACTGGCCGGGTGTGGCGCTGTACACCAGCAGCCCGCCGACGGGAGTGGCCACCGGTTCCACGCCGGCCAGCGGTGTGGCGGGATGCGGCAGGGCCGGCAAGGCTTTGGGCTCGCCGACGATGGCGCCGAAATGAATCAGGTAATCGATCAGCGCCTGGCAGTCACGACTGGCCAGCGGATGGGTGACATCCCCCTGACCGCGCAACTCGACGGTGACCGAAAAGCTGCCCAGTGGGATCTCGAAGTGTTCGCCGAAGCGCTCCTTCAATTGCCACCACAGCAGGGTGAAGCACTCGTCGAACGACTGGCCGCCGGAGTCGGTGGCCAGCAGGCTCGCCTGGGATTCGATATAGCGCGCCAGCGGCTCGACCAGCGGCCAGGCCTCGGGCGTGGTGTAGAGGTGAACCACGGATTCGAAATCGCAATGCAGGTCGAGCACCATGTCCGCATCGCAGGCCAGCCGTTGCAGGGTCAGGCGCTGGGATTGCAGCTGGGTCGTGGCGGTGTGGCGGGCGAGGGCATTGCGCAGGCTGGAACGGATCAGCTCGAGGTTGCGCTGCGGGTCGTCGCACAGCTGCGCTTCGATTTCGTTGCCGATTTCCTCGCTGAGGTCGACGAACCAGCGGTTGAAATTCTGTCCGCTCTCCAGCTCGTAGCGGCCAAGCGGCACATCCATCAGCACCTGTTCGAGGCCGACCGGGTTGGCTACCGGCACCAGCACGATTTCGCTGCGCAGGCGGCCGGCGGCTTCCAGCTCCGCCAGACGCTGTTTGAGGTGCCAGGCCACGAGCATGCCGGGCAGTTCGTCGGCGTGCAGCGAGGACTGTATGTAGATCTTGCCCTGGGCCTTGTCCGGGCCGAAATGAAAGCTATGGATCTGTCGTGCGGTCCCCGGCAGCGGGGCCAGCAGGTCGTGTATCTGGTGGCGCATCTCAAAAGGGTCCTAGTGTGTCGGGCCAAGGAAGGCCAGCCATCGGCGTTCGGCAAGGCGGAACAGGCCGACCAGCGCAAAGGTAATGGTCAGGTAGATCAGCGCGGCGATGCCGAACGACTGGAAGGTCAGGAAGGTTGCCGAGTTGGCGTCCCGCGCGACTTTCAGGATGTCGGGGATGGTCGCGGTGAAGGCCACGGTGGTCGAATGCAGCATCAGGATCACTTCGTTGCTGTAGTACGGCAACGAACGGCGCAGCGCCGACGGCATGATCACGTAGGCATACAGCTTCCAGCCGGTCAGCCCGTAGGCCTTGGCCGCTTCGACTTCACCGTGGTTCATGCTGCGGATCGCCCCGGCGAAAATCTCCGTGGTGTAGGCGCAGGTGTTGAGGGCGAAGGCCAGGATCGTGCAGTTCATCGCATCGCGAAAGAAACTGTCGAGCACCGGTTGCGCGCGCACGGCGGCCAGGCTGTAAATCCCGGTGTAGCAGATCAGCAACTGGATATAGAGCGGCGTGCCACGGAACAGGTAGGTGTAGAACTGCACCGGCCAGCGAATGTAGAAGTGCGGCGAGACGCGAGCGATCGACAGCGGAATCGACACGAGGAAACCGAAGAAGATCGAGGCGCTGAGCAGCCACATCGTCATCGCCAGCCCGGTGATGTTCTGGCCGTCGGTATAAAGGAAGGCTTTCCAGTATTCCTGCAGGAGTTCGATCATCGTACGGCCTCCCGGGCACCGGCGGCGTAGCGGCGTTCGAGCCAGCGCAGGATGATGTTCGAGGCACTGGTGATCAACAGGTAAATCAAAGCGGCGAGCACCAGGAAGTAAAACAGTTGATAGGTGCTCTTGCCGGCGTCCTGCGCGGCCTTGACCAGATCGGCCAGGCCGATGATCGAAACCAGCGCGGTGGCCTTGAGCATCACCATCCAGTTGTTGCCGATGCCCGGCAGGGCGAAGCGCATCATTTGCGGGAACACCACGAAACGAAAGCGCTGACCGCGCTTGAGGCCATAGGCGGTGGCGGCTTCGACCTGACCGCGCGGCACGGCGAGAATCGCCCCGCGAAAGGTTTCAGTGAAGTACGCGCCATAAATGAAGCCCAGGGTCAGGACCCCGGCGCTGAACGGGTCGATCTCGATATATTCCCATTCCAGGTAATCGGTGAGCGTCGTCAGCCAGGTTTGCAGGCTGTAGAAGATCAGCAGCATCAGCACCAGGTCCGGCACCCCGCGAATCAGCGTGGTGTAGAGCTGGGCGGGCAGGCGCAGCAGTTTGACTTTTGACAGCTTGGCACTGGCGCCGAGCAGGCCGAGCAACACGGCCACCAGCAGCGACAACGCCGACAATTTGATGGTCATCCAGGTGCCTTCCAACAGCAAAGGGCCAAAACCCTTGAGGCTGAAGGCGGAGAGCCCCAGATTTTGTAAGAGGTTTTCGAACATAAATCAGCAACCTGACTGAATGAAAAAGGCGCCCATCGAGGATGGGCGCCGGGGCATTATTTGCCGCTGTACAGATTCAGATCGCCAAAGTGTTTCTTTTGAATCTCGGCGTATTTGCCATCATCGTGTAACGCTTTGATACCTTTATCCAAAAGCGCTTTCAGCTCGGTGTTACCTTTCTTAATACCGACAGCGGTCTTGGCTGGCAGCAAGTGGTTGTCGACCGGCTTGCTGACTTCATAATCAGCGCCTTGCGGCGACTTCAGAAAGCCCAGTTCGGCCTGCAGCATGTCCTGAATGCCCGCATCGAGACGGCCGGAAGTCAGGTCGGAATACACCTGGTCCTGATTCTGGTAGGCCTGGGTTTTCACGCCGGCCTTGTCCAGTACGGCTTTGGCATAGGCTTCCTGGATGGTGCCTTGCTCGTAACCGACGGTTTTGCCTTTCAGGGAGGCGACGTCGTCGGTGATGCCCGAACCTTTTTTCGACACGTAGGCCGTCGGGCCGGAGAACAGCTCGCTGGAGAAGTCGATGACTTTTTCGCGGGCTTCGGTAACGGTCATCGACGAGATCACACCGTCGAATTTATTGGCCTTGAGGCCCGGAATCATACCGTCGAAGTCACTTTCGACCCATTTGCACTTGACCTTCAGCTCGGCGCAGATGGCGTTGCCCAGATCGATGTCGAAGCCAACCAGGCTGCCGTCTGCCGCTTTCGACTCGAACGGTGCGTAGGAAGGGTCAACGCCAAACCGCAGTTCTTTGTATTCCTTGGCCAGCGCGGAGCCGGCGGCCATGCACAACGCCAGTGCAGAAAGGGTCAGCAATGCTTTTTTCATTATTCAATCCCTAAGAACCAATATGAGCGCTTGTGGCGCGGAATGATTGTTACTGGAGCGCTTACGACTTATAGAAAGTAGCAATTTCCGAACCAGAGTCCCGAACAAGTGTTTTAAAAGGTGCAGGAAGTGCATGCCGGGGCCGGTCGGTGCACGAAAACGGGCGCGGGTAAACAGTTGCACTGTTTATGGGCGTGATTGAGGTGATCGTTCCCACGTCGAGGCGTCGAACCGTCCGCGTGGGAATGCAGCCCGGGACGCTCCGCGTCCCAAAGCGGACGCAGAGCGTCCATTGAGGCATTCCCACGCGGAGCGTGGGAACGATCGGGGGTAGGGGGAGTATCGTTGGGAAGAAGTCAGACCAACAGGTTTTGCAAGGTCGCCAGGCTGTCGGCCTCGTCCACGGTCTTGTCCTGGCGCCAGCGCAGCATGCGCGGGAAGCGCACGGCGATGCCGCTCTTGTGCCGGCGGGAGAGGGCGATGCCTTCGAAGCCCAGTTCGAATACCAGGCTCGGCTTCACGCTGCTGACCGGGCCGAATTTTTCCACCGTGGTCTTGCGCACGATGCTGTCGACCTCGCGCATTTCCGCATCGGTCAGCCCTGAATAGGCCTTGGCAAATGGCACCAGTGACCTTGCACTGGATCCCGGTGGGCCGTCCCACACCGCAAAAGTGTAATCGCTGTAGAGGCTGGCGCGCCGGCCATGTCCGCGCTGGGCGTAGATCAACACCGCGTCGACGCTGAACGGGTCGACCTTCCATTTCCACCACACGCCCATGTCCTTGGTGCGGCCAACGCCGTACATCGCGTCGCGAGCCTTGAGCATCATGCCTTCGACCCCCAGGCGCCTGGAGGCCTCGCGCTGGCGGGCGAGGTCGAACCAGTCGTCACCCGTCAGAATCGGCGAAGGCAGCAGTACCGGGTTGTTGCAGTGGGCGATAACTTGTTCCAGTTGTTCACGACGCCTGGCCTGAGGCTGGTTGCGCCAGTCCTCGCCCTGCCATTCCAGCAGGTCGTAGGCGAGTACCACCACCGGCGCGTCTTCAAGGATTTTCCGGTCCAGCGACTTGCGGCCGATTCGTTGTTGCAACAGCGCGAACGGTTGCACCGCCGGGGCTTTCGTCGACTGTGGGTCGAAAGCGTCTTCGGTGATCGGGCGGTTGTTCTTCCACACCACAATCTCGCCGTCGATCACCGTGCCGTCGGGTAAACCGTGCAGCAGCGTGTCGAATTCGGGAAAACGCTCGGTGACCAATTCCTCGCCGCGCGACCAGACCCACAGTTTCCCGTCACGCTTGACCACCTGTGCGCGAATGCCGTCCCACTTCCATTCCACCTGCCAGTTGCTCGGCGGCCCGAGCAGGGCCTCGAAGGTTTCTACCGGTTGCGCCAGCGCGTGGGCGAGGAAAAACGGGTAGGGCTGGCCGCCGCGCTGGGCGTGCTCGTCGCTGGATTCGGGGGCGATCAGTTTCAGGTAAGCGGCGGCGTTCGGCCGGTTGGACAGGTCGGTGTAACCCACCAGCCGTTGCGCCACGCGTTTGCTGTCGAGCCCGGCCATGGAAGCCAGGGCGCGGGTCACCAGCAATTTGGACACGCCGACCCGGAAGCTGCCGGTGATCAGTTTGATGCACAGCATCAAGCTTGGCCGATCCAGTTGCGCCCACAGTGCGGGCAACTGATGGGCGAGGTATTCCGGGGTTTCACCGCGCAGGGGCAACAGTTTGTCTTCGATCCATTCGGCGAGCCCGGCCTCGGAGGTGTGCGGGTGTTCCGGCAGCACCAGCGAAATGGTTTCCGCCAGATCGCCGACCGCTTGATAACTTTCCTCGAACAGCCACGGGGCCAGGCCGGACACCTCGACCGCGAGATCGCGCAGGATCCGCACCGGCACCAGTTGCCGAGGCCGCCCGCCGGACAAAAAGTACACCGCCCACGCGGCATCCTGCGGTTGCGCCTGGGCGAAGTAGGTTTGCATGGCCGCCAGTTTGGCGTTGCTCGAGGTGGTGGCGTCGAGTTCGGCGTACAACCCGGCGAAGTCTTTCATGGTTGCACCTCGGCAACGACGGGCGTGGCGGTAGATAGCTCTTCTTCATCGTCACCGTATTCGGTGTTGAAACCTTGTGCGTCCAGACCCTGCTCGCGCAGATGGCGCACCAGCACGCCAATCGAGCCGTGGGTGACCATCACCCGTTCGGCTCCTGTCTGTTCGATGGCCCACAACAGGCCGGGCCAGTCGGCGTGATCCGAGAGCACGAAACCGCGATCGACCCCGCGCCGCCGGCGGGTGCCGCGCAGACGCATCCAGCCGCTGGCGAAGCTGTCGCTGTAATCGCCGAAACGGCGCATCCAGCTGCTGCCGCCGGCCGACGGCGGGGCGATGACCAGCGCCTGGCGCATCATCGGATCGTTCTTCTTCACATCGCCGGCGTAGATGGTTGGCGGCAGATAGACGCCGGCCTCGCGGTACACGCGGTTCAGCGGCTCCACCGCCCCGTGGCTGAGGATTGGCCCGAGGGTTTCATCGATGCCGTGCAGAATCCGCTGGGCCTTGCCGAACGAATAGCAGAACAGCACGCTGGCCTTGCCGGCTTCGATGTTGGCCTGCCACCACTGATTGATCTCGGCGAACACCTGCGCCTGCGGCTGCCAGCGGTAGATTGGCAGACCGAAGGTCGATTCGGTGATGAAGGTGTGGCAGCGCACCGGTTCGAAGGGGGCGCAGGTGCCGTCGGGTTCGATCTTGTAATCGCCGGACGCGACCCAGACTTCGCCGCCGTATTCCAGCCGTACCTGAGCCGAGCCGAGCACATGGCCGGCGGGATGAAAACTCAGGGTGACCCCGTGATGGGTCAGGCGCTGGCCGTAGTCGAGGGTTTGCAGGTTGATGTCCGCGCCCAGACGCGCGCGCAGAATCCCTTCGCCGGCGCTGGCAGCCAGGTAATGCTGGTTGCCGCCACGGGCATGATCGCCATGGGCATGGGTGATCACCGAGCGCTCGACGGGCCGCCACGGGTCAATGTAGAAATCCCCGGCGGGGCAGTAGAGGCCTTCGGGGCGGGCGATAACAAGGTCCATGGCGTTACCGGAATGGAGGGACTTGTTAGCTATGAGGTTGGCGCGAAGTCAGAAGTTCTATTGATTTTCAAAAGCACCCTCACCCCAGCCCTCTCCCAGAGGGAGAGGGAGTCTACGGAGGCGTCTGGCGAGGTACATCGACCTGTGAGATCGAGTCGACTATGGACCTGCCAAGCAGCAATACGAATCTGGATTCGGTGCAGCAAGTTCAGGTCGGCGAACCTCTTGAATATCCCCCGATCAGTCCTCTCTCCCGGAGGGAGAGGGAGCCTACGGAGGTGTTTGGCGAGGTACATCGACCTGTGAGATCGCGTCGATTATGGATCTTTCAAGCAGCAATACGAATCTGGATTCGGTGCAGCAAGTTCAGGTCGGCGAACCTCTTGAACATCCCCCGATCAGTCCCCTCTCCCTAAGGGAGAGGGTTAGGGTGAGGGGGCTTTTGATCTTTTGGGGAGTAGCGCTATTTGCCGGGAGTCAGGGTCAACCGCGTCTTGCCATACACCCGATCAAAGTTCTGCGGCAGCATTGGCAAGCCGATGTACTGGCCCTTGAGCCACGGATCGATGCCGTTCAGGTAGTTCGGGCTCACTGGATTTCCGGATTGCCCAGTCCCGTTCTGCCCCATCAATGGCTCGCTCTGACCGAAGTCGACGATAAAGCGCATCGACGGCGCACGCGTGGTGTTGAAGTCCTGGCCCCAGGCAAACGCTGCGGTGTTGAGTGTGGTGTGGTCGCCGCCAGCCGCAATTGGCCCGCGAACGGTCTGGCCGTTGGCATTTTTCCACTCATAGCGGTGCAGTTTGCCCCACTGCCAGGCCCGGCGGTCGCCGCCCAACTGGCTGTCGCCGGCGGTGATCGCTGCCGCCAGACTGCGGGCGAGGATCGCCGGTTTGTCTTCTTTTTGCGGGGTGCGGGCGTCGTCCCAGAACGGACTGTCTTCGCGGCCCAGCAAGTGATCGGCCTGGGCGGCGTAGGACAAGTCGCCGTTGGCGATAAACGCTTTCCACGCCGGGCTGTTTTGCGGGCCGAGTTCGTCGAGGAAGATCTGCTTCATGCTTTCCTGCAGGAACAGCTCGTAGATTGCCGCGTCGGCGGAGGTCGGGCTGAGCTTGCCGTCGAAGGCCATCAAGCGGGTATAGGCTTCGCGGGCCTTGCTGCGCTCGACTTCCGGCAGGCCGTCGATCGCCTGTTTCAGCGGCTGCGCCATGCCCGGCGCTTCAAACATTTTCTTCAGTTTGGCGGCGAAGGTGGTGGTCTGGTCGTACTGCATGGCGATCACGCTGCGACCGTCGTGTTTACCGCTGCCGGCCAGTTCAGCCAGGCGCTCGCCACGCTCCGGCGCCGCCCAGGAATTCGACAGTTGCATGCCGTAGCCGTGAGGAATGACCCGCTGGTTGGCGGTGCCGAGCCAGCCTTGGGCCGGGTCCTGATCGTACGGGTGCAGCATGGGGTCGGCGTAACCGTCCCAGTCATAGCGACCTTCCCAGCCCGGCGACGGCAGCAGGCCTTCACCTTCACGGCGGTTCGGGAATCGTCCGGTGACTTGCCAGCCAATGTTGCTGGCGTCAGCGAACACCAGATTCAGCGCGATGGCGCGGATTTCCCGGCTGGCGTCCGAGGCGCGCTCAACGTTCTGTGCACGGCTCAGATCGAAAAATGCATCGAGGGATTTGTCGTCGGTGAAGCTCGGCGTCTGCAAGGCCAGGCCAAAACCTGCGCCCTGAGCGGCAGCCTGGGTGCTGTTGAGCAGCGCGCCATGGCGGGTTTCGTACACCGCTTCGCGAATCGGCCGCTGGCCTTTGACGAAGTAGGTTTCGTTGCGCACGGCGACCGGTTGCCATTTGCCGTTGACCTCGTAGGACAACGTGCTGCCCTG
Source organism: Pseudomonas sp. CH235 (assembly GCF_004368175.1). Taxonomy (NCBI): domain Bacteria; kingdom Pseudomonadati; phylum Pseudomonadota; class Gammaproteobacteria; order Pseudomonadales; family Pseudomonadaceae; genus Pseudomonas; species Pseudomonas sp. CH235. The sequence goes on along the minus strand of NZ_RRZJ01000008.1, from coordinate 48,013 downwards.
ACGACGGATTTTTTCCAGGAACAGGTCCTGGTTATCGCCGAGCACGCTGGTCAGGCTCCACGCCACCTTGCCGTTGAAACCGCCGAGCACCATCGGCAGACCGGCCACGGTCACGCCGGCGGCCTGGTATTTCGGTGCACGAATCTGCACGAAACTCCACAGCGACGGCGCGGCCAGCGGGCCATGGCTGTCGCTGGCCAGCAGGCTCTTCCCGCTGCGGCTGCGTTGCGGGGCGATGGCCCAGTTGTTCGACGACTGAGTGCCCAGCAGGTTGAGGGCGGCCAGTTGTTCAGTGGCGTTGCTCAACTCTGTGAGCCCCGGAATCTGCCCGTTGAGCTTGATGCCTTGCAGCTTGTCGGCTTCGGCCAGCGGCAGGTTTTCGTCGGGAGCGGACGGGGTCAGCCACGCCAGTTTGTCGTTGGTCACAGTCTGCGCCAGCACCAGCGAGGCGATTTCTTCCGGCAGGTTGGCCGACTGGCTGAAGTTCAGCAGACAGAAGATCAACGCCGAATCTTCCGGTTTCCAGTATTCAGGCTTGTAGCCGCTGGAAGCCAGATCTCCCGGCAGTTTGTCGGCGTAGCGGAACAGGTAGGCGTTGACGCCCCGGGCATAGACCTCGAAGAAGCGCTTGAGCCGTGGCGACGAAGCCTTGTACAGCTCGCCGGCGCTTTTCTTCAGGTTGACGGCGCGCATGTAGCGGTCGGCGTCGAGCATCGACGAACCGGACATTTCCGCCAGACGGCCCTGAGCCAGCAGGCGCAGGGTGACCATCTGATTGATCCGGTCGCTGGCGTGCACGTAACCGAGGGCGAACAGTGCGTCGTGGAAGCTGTTGCTTTCGATCAGCGGCATGCCCATGGCATTGCGGCGTACCGAAACGTTCTGCGCCAGGCCCTTGAGCGGCTGCACGCCGGAGGTCGGTGGGAGGGTGTCCTGGGCGTTCCAGGTCTGACAACCGGTCAGGCTCAGAACACCGGCCACTGCTGCGGCAACGCCGAACCGGGGAAGAAAATGTGAAAGGGCTGGCGAGGCCATGGCAAAGCTCCTGCGGGGGTGTAGAGGCTGGGGGCGCAATAAAGCCGCTACGTTAGTGAGCAGGAGGGGGCCGCGCAAGCGGGGCGAGCGGTTATTTCTTCCCGTTGATCGTTCCCGCGCACGGGAACGATCAGGCCGGGTGACTCAAGCCTTCGGCGGATTGATCTTCTGCACCAGCGCGTAGGCCTTCACGGTCGCCGGGCGATCCTTGATGTGGTTGAACCAGCGTTGCACGTTCGGGAAGTCTTCCAGGTTCTGGCTCTGCCACTTGTGGGAGACGATCCACGGGTAGATCGCCATGTCGGCGATGCTGTATTCGGCGCCGGCAACGAACTCGTTGTTGGCCAGTTGCTTGTCCAGCACCCCGTACAGGCGCGCGGTTTCATCGATGTAGCGCTTGATCGCGTAGGGGATTTTTTCCGGCGCGAACTGGCTGAAATGATGGTTCTGCCCGGCCATCGGCCCCAGCCCGCCCATTTGCCAGAACAACCATTGCAGCGCCACCTGGCGGCCACGCAGATCCTTGGGCAGGAACTTGCCGGTCTTTTCCGCGAGGTACAGCAGAATCGCCCCGGACTCGAACAGCGACAACGGCTCGCCACCATCAGCCGGTTCATGATCGACGATGGCCGGGATGCGGTTGTTCGGTGCGATTTTCAGAAAGTGCGGCTGGAACTGCTCGCCCTGGCTGATGTTGATCGGGTGCACGTCGTAGCGCAGGCCCGCTTCTTCGAGGAACAGGGAAATCTTGTGGCCGTTGGGCGTGGTCCAGTAATACAGGTCGATCATGGAAAGCTCCAAATCAGAAAAATGGCTTACGTGCGGACAGCAAACGCCGGCTTCAGGTTGTCCTGTGTGCGTTCGATAGCTTGCTTAGTTACAGGAGGTGATGCTCAAGTACGGGAAATTCAATGACCCCGCATGAGAAAAATCGCCATGGAGCTCAAGGCCAACGCTGCACTGATCATCATCGACCAGCAAAAAGGCATTCTGGAACCGCGTCTGGGGCGGCGGAACAATCCGTCGGCCGAGGAGCGGATTCTTGATTTGCTGGGCTTCTGGCGACGCAGCGGGCGGCCGGTGATCCATGTGCAGCACCTGTCGCGCTCGCCGGATTCGGTGTTCTGGCCCGAGCAGTCAGGCGTGGATTTTCAGGAAAGGTTTTCGCCGCAGGACGGCGAGTGGCTGATCCAGAAGCAGGTACCGGATGCGTTTTGTGCCACAGGGCTTGAGGCGAAGTTGCGTGAGGCGGGGATCGGGCAGTTGGTCATCGTCGGCGTGGCGACGAACAACTCGGTGGAATCCACGGCACGCACGGCGGGCAATCTGGGGTTCGAGGCGTGGGTGGCGGAGGATGCGTGCTTTACCTTCGACAAGGCCGATTATTTCGGCACCTTGCGTTCAGCTGAAGAGGTGCATGCGATGTCGCTGGGGAATTTGCACGGGGAGTATGCGACGGTGGTCAGCACCGGGCACATTCTGGCGGCAGGCTGAAAAGCTTACGGTGAATGGGCCGGCCCCTTCGCGAGCAAGCCCGCTCCCACCTTTGCCTGCATTCCGTCAGAAGGAATACGGTCGAATGTGGGAGCGGGCTTGCTCGCGAAAGCGGTGTCTCAGGCGAAGTAGGCTTTCGCCCGAAACATCAAGCGCCGTGGCACTTCTTGAATTTCTTGCCGTTGCCGCATGGGCAAGGGTCGTTGCGGCCAACGTCTTTCAGGGCGTTGCGCACCGGTTCCTGGTGGGCGTGGCCGCAGTTCGGGCCGTGGACATGGCCATGGTCGTGATCATGGTGGTGATGGTCATGATCGTGGTTGCAGTCTGGGCCATGGACATGAGGTTGCTGGGTCATCGGGGTCACTCCGTAATCAAATCGGCGGGGATTATCACGCCATTGCGCGCCAGGTGCACGTAGTGAGCGATGAATAAACCGGTTTCCATCTCGCCCTCCAGTCGATAGGGAATCTGCTGGTGCGGGTTTTTCAGCATTTTCACCACCTCTTTCACCTTCGGCCACAGGTTGGTACGGATCGGTACGTTGTAAAACGCGCTGCTTTTGGGGTTCACCGTGATCCAGTGCTCGTGCTCGCCTTCGGCCAGCAGCATGTCGGCGAGATGTATGCGGTATTCCAGGCCACGCACGGTCAGGTCGCTATCGTTGGGGTTGTCGATGCGAAAGTGCAGGATGAATTTCTGTTCCAGCAATTTGGCGCGCACGACTTCGACTTTCACCAGGTGCACGGCGGGGTCGCGGGAATCGTCGGTAAACCATGACGCGCAGCCGCCAAGCCCGAGAAACACGAACAGTGTGAAAGCCTGAAATGCGCGCCAATGACCGAGCATGGTTTAACTCCCTTTGCTGCCCAGTCTAGCCTCAGCTGCCGAAATACCCCGCACAGCATTTCTTGAACTTCTGGCCGCTGGCGCACGGGCAGGCGTCGTTGCGGCCCAGCTTCAGTTGCACGGTCGGGTCGATGAAGTACCAGCGCCCGCTGTTCTGCACGAACGACGAGCGCTCGCGGTGGCTGTGCTCGCCCTGACCGTCATGCCAGCGCGCGGTGAAGGTGACGAACGCGTGTTCCGGCTGGCCACCGAGCACTTCCGAACTTTCCACGTCCAGACCGAGCCAGGTGCTCTGGGCGCTCCAGTCGCTGATCGACTGGCGATCCAGCCCCGCTTGCTGAGCGGGCAGGGTGGTCGCCACCAGATAATCGATCAGGCCCAGCACATAGGCGCTGTAGCGCGAGCGCATCAGGGCTTCGGCGCACGGGGCCGGGTGGCCGGCGTGATAGTGACCGCAGCAGGCATCCAGCAGGTTGCCGCTGCCGCAAGGGCAAATGGCTGTACTCATTGCATTACCACCAGTATTTCCCGAAGTTTTCCGGATTGGCCCAGAATCGCGAGTTGAGCCAGTCGGGGACTTGTTTGTAGTCAAGCAGATCGTAGGTGAACAGGGTCAATACCTGCTCATCCCGGGCGAAGCGTTCGCTGGCTTGCAGGGCCAGGGAATAAAAATCGGTTTCCTGCCAGCCGCTGGCCGGCAGGTCTGCCAGCACGGCGATGCGGCTGGCGTTGAGGTTGCGGATCCCGCCCAACAGATTCAGGCCGTCGCGCTTGGGCAAATGTTCCAGGCAGTCGACTACCAGCGCCAGGTCGAAACGGCGGGCCGCCAGTTCCGCCGGCAACGCACCGGGCGCGGCGTGCGCGACGCAGGTGTCCGGGTGCGCTTCCTTAAAGGCAGCCAGCGCCGGGAACTCGCTGGCGCCGATCAGCAGCAGACGTGCCGGAGCGTAGCGGTCGAGCAGGGCGGCCAATGCCTGCTGCGGCGTGCGGGAAGAAATGGCGACGTTCATCGAAGCTCCTCAATCAGAGCGCCAAGACTAGCCTGCCCGGACGCCAAGGCCTAGATCTCTGTCCTGCGGGTTTGCGGCAAATTCGTCGAAGTCCCGTGAACAGGCGCACAAACAGCAATGGCCTATTGCTGGCGGAGATTAAAACTCCGGTCTTTACTCCCTGAATCGGTTCTAAGCCGATCCCTCAGGAGAAAACTAGATGAGCATAGTTCGGACAGCATTACCCTTGGTTCTGCTAACCAGTGTGTTGACTGGTTGCGCAGGTTTGCAGAAAACCGACTGGCCGACCTGTGCGGCAGTCGGTGGTGTCGTCGGTGCGGGGCTCGGTGCGACCGAAAGCTCCGCATGGGCGGGGTATGGCGCGTTACTCGTCGGCGGTACGGCAGCAGCCTATTGCTGGGTTCACGGTGATGGCGATGAAGACGGCGATGGTGTGCCGGACAGTCGCGACAAGTGCCCGGGCACGCCTAAAGGCGTACAGGTCGATGCTGACGGCTGCCCTCCACCAGCCCCTGCACCAGTGGTCGAAGAAGCTGTAGTGGTCAAGGAAGAAACCATTGTCATCCGCGATGTTCACTTCCAGTTCGACAAGGCCACGCTGACCCCGGCCGACAAACTGGTCCTGGATAAGGTCGCTTCGCGCCTGAAACAGGAATCCAGCACGGCACAACTGACCGTGACCGGCCACACCGACAGCGTCGGCAGCGATGCCTACAACCAGAAACTGTCGGATCGCCGCGCGCACTCGGTGGTCAAGTACCTGGTCGAGAGCGGTGTACCGCAAAGCAGCTTCGTGTCGGTGACCGGTGCCGGTGAAAGCCAGCCGGTGGCAGACAACAAAACTGCTGACGGTCGTGCGCTGAACCGTCGTACCGAAATCAAAATCAACCGCTAGCCCCCTCGCATCCGCGGCTTGTGCAGTCGCGGATGCGGGTCTTTACTCCTGTGTAACCGGTATGGGCCGGTGACACAGGAGCTTTAACGATGAGTGTTCTTACAAGGTCCGTCTTGCCGGTTCTGCTGCTGGGCAGCCTGTTGACCGGTTGCGCCACCCACAGCGATGGCACCGCTCCCCTCAATCAACGTACCTGGCCGATCTGCAGCCTTATTGGCGGACTGGTCGGCGGCGGTCTCGGCGCGCTCGAAAGTGGCGGCTGGGCCGGCGGTGGCGCTGCGCTGGGGATCCTCACCGGCGGATTGATCTGCTATGCCCAGGATGGCGATGAAGACGACGACGGCGTGTTCGATCGTCGCGACCGTTGCCCCGATACCCCGGCCAACACCCCGGTCGACCACCGTGGCTGCCCGTTGCCGCAATATCCGGTCACCGAGAAACCGGCCGAACCGGCCCCGCAAACCGAAGTCATTACCCTCAACGATGCCGGCAACGTGCTGTTCGACTTCGACAAGTCCGATCTGAAACCGGCCGCGAAAAGCCAGCTGGACACGTTGATGGACAAACTGCGCAATGCCGACGTGGTGAGCATCAAGGTCGTTGGCCACACCGACAGCAAAGGTTCGGATGCCTACAACCAGGCACTTTCGGAACGTCGCGCGAGCAGCGTGGCGGAGTACTTGCTGAGCCAGGGCCTAGCGCCGAACAAACTCACCAGTGAAGGGCGTGGCGAGAGCGAACCGGTCGCCGATAACAACACGGACGAGGGGCGTGCGCAAAACCGTCGGGTGGAACTGCACATCAATCGTTAGGATGCGTCTGTAGTCCGCAGGCTAGAGCTGTCGGTCGATGATCATCGTCGAACCGGCAGCCATCCGGCGGTGGATCGGTTTTTTTCATTTTTCCCTCTGGCTTATCCCCTGCAGAAGCCGTTACTGTGCGCCCAAAGAATAATTCGCAACACGGGGGAGCGTATGAAGGTGTTCTGTGGGCTGGGGCGATTGTTGACCCTGCTGTTCTGCTGCGTGGTGCTGGCCAATCAGCTGGTGCCGTTTGTTCATCCGCTGCACCTGCTGGTCAATCTGGCCGGCGGTCTGCTGCTGTCGATCCACGTGCTCGAAGTGCTGCTGTGCAACCGCAGCCTCAAGGGTCGTCCGCACCCTTGGCGTGATCGTGGCCGCATCCTGTTGTTCGGCGTTTTCCACCTGCAAACCATCCCGGCCCCGGCCGCTCCGGAGGCTTCCCATGCGTAATCTCTGCCTGCTTGCTGCATTCATCAGTCCCCTGGCCTGCGCCCAGGTGGTCAGCGTCGAAACCAACTCGCTGATGCGTCTGCCCAACACTGCCAGCACTCTGCAACTGGAGAAACTGGTGGTCGCCGATTACGGCACTTTGCTGATTCCTTCGAACGTGACCGAGCTGAGTGTCGGCGAATTGCAACTGGGCCATGAAGCGCGCATCGCCATCGTGCCGAGCGAACAGGCGCTGGATATGAAAGTCATCCGCGCTCAACTTGCCGAAGGCAGCCAGATCACCGCCCGTGGTGCACCGGGCACCTACGAAAAAGCCGCCCGCGCCGGGCGCAATCTGAATCTGCAATTCAAGGCGTTGAATGCGCCGAAGCTGGTGGTCGATGCCCGTGGCGGCACCGGTGCGCCGGGTTTTGTCGGGCTCGATGGCGCCAACGGTCAGGAGCCGGGTTGCACCTGGGGCCAGGCGGGACACGGTTTTGATGGCAGCAACGGCAGCGATGGCCAGCCGGGTGCACCGGGCGCGCTGGTGCGTCTTGAAGTGCCGCGCGAGTTTCCGGCCGAGCTGATCAAAGTTGAAGTTGCCGGCGGTGCCGGTGGCCCGGCCGGTCCTGGCGGCAAGCCGGGGGCGGGTGGCAAGTCCAAAGGCTGCCTGGTCTATCGCGCCGACGGCGGCAAGAGCGGCAAGCCGGGGGCCGACGGGCAGCCGGGGCCTGCGGGTGCGGCGGGGTCTGTCACCGTACAGCGCTTGTAATCGATTGCACCTACCCTCTACGTTGATCGTTCCCACGCAGAGCGTGGGAACGATCAGGTATCAGTCAGGGTGCGCTCGTCAGAACGAGGGCCGCGCAGCTGCCACCGCCACCAGCACCACCCCGACCAGCAGATTGAACCCCACCACCTTGCGAATCCGCCCCAGCACCGCCGCACCCGCCGGCCAGTCCTTCGCCTGCACCGCCGTGCGCAGCTCAGGCAGCATCAATGCCTGAATCCGGATGAACAGCGCGGTCATCACCACATACAACCCCATCATCACCTGCACATAGCGCGGCGCGTTATCGAAGGCGATGTGTTGCAGATGCAGCATGCCCACCCCGGTGACCGGCAGCAGAATCACCGCTCCCCACACCCAACGAAAAAAACCTTGAAACACTTCCACCCAGAGCGTCAGGCGCCCGGGGCCGTCCAGTGCCTTCATGGCCGCGGGGCGCAGCACCATCCAGGCGAAAAACATACCGCCGACCCACACCAGCGCGGCCAGTACATGGATGGGGTAAACGAGGCTAAAAGGTGTCATTGGGGTACTCCGTTCTGCGCGGGATCGATTCGCGGGGTATGATAGCCGCCGAACCGAACCACTGAAAATTTATCCAGCGTTTTTTGCGCCCGACACTCAATGATCAGCACTGAACTCAAAACCACGATCCAGGGCGCCTACTCGCGTTTTCTAGAGGCCAAGAGCCTCAAACCGCGTTACGGCCAGCGCCTGATGATCGCTGAAGTCGCCAAGGTCCTCGGGGATATCGACACCGACGACGAAGGCCGGCGCAGTGGCGACCCCGCGATTGTCGCGGTGGAAGCCGGCACCGGTACCGGCAAGACCGTGGCCTACAGCCTGGCGGCGATCCCGACGGCCAAACTGGCCGGCAAACGCCTGGTGATCGCCACCGCGACCGTCGCCCTGCAAGAGCAGATTGTCTACAAGGACTTGCCCGACCTGATGCGCAACAGCGGGCTGAACTTCAGCTTCGCCCTGGCCAAGGGCCGTGGCCGCTACATGTGCCTGTCCAAGCTCGACATGCTGTTGCAGGAAGGCAATGCGCAGACCGCCACCGCGCAGCTGTTCGAAGAAGAAGGCTTCAAGATCGAGGTCGATGAGGCCAGCCAGAAGCTGTTCACCAGCATGATCGAGAAGCTCGCCGGCAATAAATGGGACGGCGACCGCGACAGCTGGCCCAACGCGCTGGAAGACGCCGACTGGGCGCGCCTGACCACCGATCACAGCCAGTGCACCAACCGTCATTGCCCGAACTTCGGCCAGTGCGCCTTCTACAAGGCCCGCGAAGGCATGGGCAAGGTCGACGTGATCGTCACCAACCACGACATGGTGCTGGCCGACCTGGCGCTGGGCGGCGGGGCAGTCTTGCCCGATCCGCGCGACACCATTTATGTGTTCGACGAAGGCCACCACCTGCCGGACAAGGCCATCGGCCACTTCGCCCATTACACACGTCTGCGTTCCACCGCCGACTGGCTGGAAACCACCGCCAAGAACCTCACCAAACTGCTGGCCCAGCACCCGCTGCCGGGCGACCTCGGCAAGCTGATCGAGCAGGTGCCGGAGCTGGCGCGGGAGATCAAGACCCAGCAGCAATTCATGTTCACTGCCTGCGAACAGATTGCTGATTTCAAGCCCGGTGAAGACGTCGAAGGCCGCGAGCGTCCGCGTCATCGCTTCATCGGCGGGGTGATTCCGGAACACATGCGCGAGATGGGCATCGAGCTGAAAAAAGGCTTCGCCCGCCTCAACGACCTGTTCACCCGTCTGACGGATCTGCTCAAGGAAGGCATGGACGGCGAGGTCAACATCGGCATCGCCAGCAATCAGGCCGAAGAATGGTATCCACTGTTCGGCAGCCTGTTGTCCCGTGCTTCCGGCAACTGGGAGCTGTGGACCGCGTTCACCGCCGAAGACCCGGAAGACAACCCGCCGATGGCCCGCTGGCTGACCCTGGCCGAAAGCGGTTCGCTGTTCGATATCGAGGTCAACGCCAGCCCGATCCTCGCCGCCGAAACCCTGCGCCGCAGCCTGTGGAACGTGGCCTATGGCTGTCTGGTGACTTCGGCGACATTGACCGCGCTCGGCACGTTCGACCGTTTCCGCATGCGCGCCGGTCTGCCGAAAAAAGCCGTCACTGCCGTGGTGCCGAGCCCGTTCCATCACGCCGATGCCGGCGTGTTGCGGGTGCCGGACCTGAAGGCCGACCCACGCGATGCCGCCGCCCACACCGCCGCTATCATCCGCGATCTGCCGGAACTGGTCGAAGGTTCGCGCGGCAGTCTGGTGCTGTTCTCGTCGCGCAAACAGATGCAGGACGTGTTCGACGGCCTCGACCGCGACTGGCGCAAGCAAGTGTTCATTCAAGGCAACCTGTCGAAACAGGAAACCCTGAACAAGCACAAGGCGCGGGTTGATGGCGGTGATTCCAGCGTGCTGTTCGGCCTCGCCAGTTTTGCCGAAGGCGTGGATTTGCCGGGCGCCTATTGCGAGCACGTGGTGATCGCCAAGATTCCATTCTCGGTGCCGGACGATCCGGTCGAAGCCGCGCTGTCGGAATGGATCGAAGCCCGGGGCGGCAATCCGTTCATGGAAATCTCGGTGCCCGATGCCTCGCTGAAGCTGGTTCAGGCGTGCGGCCGTCTGCTGCGCACCGAAGAAGACCGCGGCACCATCACCTTGCTGGATCGGCGGCTGGTCACCCAGCGCTATGGCAAGGCGATCCTCAATGCGTTGCCTCCTTTCCGTCGTGAAATATCCTGAGACATCGGTGGGCAGTTTTGCCCGCCGCGTTGTCTATCTCTCTGCTATTGCTTTTCCATTGGCCCTCGTGGGTCGTTAGGGAGAAATCCGTTCTCATGATTCGTCGTTCGTTGCCTGCCGTTTTTGCCCTGGTTTTCGCTGGCCCCTTGCTGGCGGCACCTGCCGGCCAGCAGACCCTGTTCAACTTTGTCCGCCCCGCCGACGTGGTGAAAGTGGCGACCGAAAACGCCGACCTGCCGCAAGCCAACGCCGAGCAGACCCCCGAAGGCGAAGTGCTGCGCCGGGTGACGTTCAACCCGACGGCGCGCCCGACCTTGCGCCTGAGCCCGCAGACCGGTGCCTGGGACTGGTCGCAGTCCGGCATGATGAGCCTGCGTATCCAGAGTGCGATGAACTGGGCAGTGACCGTCTACGTGCAAATCCAGAGCAACGACGGCAAGACTCTGGTCAGTCGCGTCGATCTGCCGGCCGGCCCGGCGCAGACCTTGCTCGTGCCGTTGACCGCGACCTCGCCACTCAGCCAGGGCATGAAAGCCGGGCCGGTGATGCCGATGACGATCGACGGGCAGCGCATCCTGCTGGCGAGCAGCAGTGGTGAGCTGGATCGCAGCCAGGTGGTGTCGGTCAGCCTGTCGATGGATCAGCCGAAAGCCGCGCAAAGTCTGTTGCTCGAGCGCTTTGGCGTGCAGGACGAAGGCGAAGTGATCAAATCCGCCTACGGCAATCTGGTGGATGCCTACGGCCAGTCGACTCGCGGCAAGTGGCCAGAGAAAGTCGCCAATGACGAACAACTGAAATCCGCCGCCGCCAAAGAGCAGCAACAACTGAACACCTGGCTGGCCGAGCGCGAAAAGTCGTCGCTGGACAAGTTCGGTGGCTGGAGCAAAGGCCCGGCGTTCAAGGCCAGCGGTTTCTTCCGCACCGAAAAGCGTGACGGCCGCTGGTATCTGGTGACGCCCGAGGGCCATCCGTTCTATTCCCTGGGCGTGAACACCGTCAGCCCGGAGGTCAACCAGACCTACGTGGCCGGCCGCGAGTACATGTTCGAATCCCTGCCAAAACCGGGAGAGCCGCTGGCCAGTCATTTCGGCGAAGGCGACAACCGTGGCGGCAACGGTGTCGATCAGGGTCGTGGCTACAACTTCGGTCGCTGGTACGACTTCTACGGCGCCAACCTTCAGCGCCTGTATGGCGAGCCATGCACCCAGGACAGCGGCAACAAGGCCGGAGTCGCCGAAGCCGCCAAGGCCGGGGCCGCCGAAGAAGCCGCGACCAACGCCAGTGCACCGGTCGCCGCCTCCGAACAGCCGAAAGCCGGGGTCGCCGAGTCGGCAGCCACCAGCGGGCAAAGCGTTGCGACGCCGTGCACGAACACGGTCGACGAGCAAAAGTGGGCCAGCCACACCCTTAATCGCCTGCAAGCCTGGGGCTTCAACACGGTCGGTAACTGGAGCGCCCCCGTCCTCGGTAACGCCGAGCGCATGCCGTACACCTTGCCGCTGTCGATCGTCGGCGATTACGCCAGCATCAGCACCGGCACCGATTGGTGGGGCGGCATGCCTGACCCGTTCGATCCGCGCTTCGCCATGGCCACCGAGCGCGCCGTGGCGATTGCCGCCCGCGATCATCGCGATGATCCGTGGCTGATCGGCTACTTCGCCGACAACGAGCTGGCCTGGGCTGGCCCTGGTGATGATCCGAAATCCCGTTACGCGCTGGCCTACGGCACCTTGAAAATGACCACCGACGTTCCGGCCAAACGTGCGTTCCTCAAGCAGTTGCGCGACAAGTACCGCAATCAGGCGGGGCTGTCGAAGGCCTGGGGCATTGATCTGCCGGCGTGGGAATTGATGGAAGACCCGGGTTTCGAAGCACCGCTGCCGAATCCTGAGCATCCGGAAATCGAGGCCGACTTCAAATACTTCCAGAAGGTCTTCGCCGACACGTACTTCAAGACCATTTCCGACTCGCTGAAATGGCACGCGCCGAACCAGTTGCTGCTCGGTGGCCGTTTCGCCACCAGCACCCCGGAAGCGGTGGCGTCCTGCGCCCAGTATTGCGACGTGCTGAGCTTCAACATGTACACCCTGCAACCGCAGGACGGCTATGACTTCGCCGCGCTGCGCAGCCTTGACAAACCGGTGCTGATCACCGAGTTCAACTTCGGCTCCACCGACCGTGGCCCGTTCTGGGGCGGCGTGACCCCGTTGAGCAAGGAAGAAGACCGCGGCCCGGCCTACGCCAACTTCCTCAAACAGGCGCTGAGCGAGCCGTCGATTGTCGGCGTGCACTGGTTCCAGTATCTGGACCAACCGGTGACCGGGCGCCTGCTCGATGGTGAGAACGGGCACTTTGGTCTGGTCGGTGTCACCGATCTGCCGTTCCAGGGTTTTGTCGAAACGGTGCGCAAAAGCAACCTGGCGACCGTCGATCAGTTGAGCAAAGAGGCGCAGAAAACGGCTGCCGCAGCGGACAAGGCCGGCCACGAAACCGAAGGCGGCCGCAAGGCTGACGCCGGCAAAGGCCCGGGGCAGGGGGCAGGCCATACAGGCGGGCATTCCGGCAACGGCCACTGATCGTTACGAAACCTTAAGACCGCCCGGCCCGCAGCGGTTCCCAAAAGCCTCTCGGGCTGGAACAATGCGGGCCACTTTGTAGAGCGTTTTCGCGGGGGAGTTGCGGGTGCAGATTCAGGGCCATTACGAGCTTCAATTCGAAGCGGTGCGCGAAGCCTTCGCCGCACTGTTCGACGATCCCCAGGAACGCGGCGCCGCGTTGTGCATTCGGGTCGGCGGCGAAACCGTCCTCGACCTCTGGTCCGGCACCGCCGACAAGGACGGCGCCGAGGCCTGGCACAGCGACACCATCGCCAACCTGTTCTCCTGCACCAAGACCTTCACCGCCGTCACCGCGCTGCAACTGGTTGCCGAAGGCAAGTTGCAGCTCGATGCGCCGGTCGCCCGTTACTGGCCGGAATTCGCCGCTGCCGGCAAGGAATCCGTCACCCTGCGCCAACTGCTTTGCCATCAGGCCGGTCTCCCGGCCCTGCGCGAATTGCTGGCGCCTGAGGCGCTGTATGACTGGCAGACCATGGTCGACGCTCTCGCCGCCGAAGCGCCGTGGTGGACGCCTGGCACTGGTCACGGTTATGCCGCGATCACCTACGGCTGGCTGATCGGCGAATTGCTGCGGCGCGCCGACGGTCGCGGGCCGGGGGAATCGATTGTGGCGCGGGTCGCCAAACCGCTGGGGCTGGATTTCCATGTCGGTTTGGCCGACGAGGAATTCCATCGTGTTGCGCACATCGCCCGGGGCAAGGGCAATACTGGCGACGCCGCTGCCCAGCGCCTGCTGCAAGTGACCATGCGCGAACCGACGGCCATGACCACCCGGGCCTTCACCAATCCGCCGTCGGTGCTCACCAGCACCAACAAACCGGAATGGCGCCGTATGCAGCAACCGGCGGCCAACGGCCACGGCAATGCACGCAGCCTGGCCGGGTTCTACGCCGGTCTGCTCGACGGCAGCCTGCTGGAAAGCGAAATGCTCGACGAACTGACCCGTGAACACAGCCTCGGCGAGGACAAAACCTTGCTGACCCGCACCCGTTTCGGTCTCGGTTGCATGCTCGATCAACCCGACGTGCCGAACGCCACTTACGGCCTCGGCCCGCGTGCATTCGGCCATCCGGGTGCCGGCGGTTCCATCGGTTTTGCTGATCCGGAGCACGATGTGGCCTTCGGATTTGTGACAAATACCCTGGGACCGTACGTCTTGATGGATCCGCGCGCGCAGAAGCTGGCGCGGGTACTAGCCACTTGTCTGTAAAGCGTCGTCCGAGGTTCCAGGGCCGGAACCTCATGGCGAATTTCGTTTCAAAGCGTCTGTTTATCCGGGCGAAAGTCCTCTGATTGTTCATAACTTCTTTTTGTGGGTTTCCAATGTCGTCCAAACAAACTCTCGCCCTGGCCCTGTGTTTCGCAATCACCGGTTGTGCACAGACCCCGAAGAACGACGCCGATGGCGGCAGCTGGTGGCCGTTCGGTTCTTCCGACAAAGTCGCAGCCAAGGAGCCGGCTCCGGCGCCTGCGCCTTTGAAACCGGCCGCCACCGCGCCTGTGGCCAAGGCCGAGAGCAGCAGCCCGTGGTACTGGCCGTTTGGCTCGGACGACTCGGCGGCCAAGCCTGAAGTGAAAGCTGAAGTCAAACCCGAAGCCAAGCCAGTCGAAGTCGCCAAGGCCGAGGCCGACAAGGGCGGCAAATGGTGGTGGCCGTTCGGCGGCAAGGAGCAGGACACCGCCAAAGTCGTACCGATGCCCGATCCGAAGGTGACTCAAGCCTGGCTGGATGACTACGAGCCGCGCCTGCGCACCGCGATCAAGGACAGCAACCTGCAACTCGAGCGCCGTGAAAACGTGCTGGTCGTGACCGCGCCGGTGGAAGGCTCGTTCAACCCGGATCGCCCTGCGATGCTGCTGCCAGTGACCCTCGGCCCGTTCACCCGCGTGGCGAAAATCCTCGAAGCCGACCCGAAAACCGCCGTGCTGGTGCTCGGTCACAGTGACACCACCGGCGCCGCTCCGGCCAACGTCAAGTTGAGCCAGGAACGCGCCCAGGCCGTGGCGGCAATCTTCCGCCTCAGCGGTCTGCAGCGTGATCGCCTGATGCTGCGCGGCATGGGTTCCGAAGCCCCGCGTGCCGCCAACGACAGCGTTGAAGGCCGTGCCCTGAACCGCCGTGTCGAGCTGCTGGTGACCCCGCAGAACACCATGGTCGCGCTGCTGAGCAAATACAACATGCCAGCACCGAAGCCAGTGACCATGGTTGCTGCCCAGGACGTCAAGCCTGCCGCCAAACCGGTGACCCCGGCGCCGGCAGCTAAGAAAGCCGCTGTACCGGCCACCAAAAAGGCTCCAGCCAAGAAAGCTGCTGCCAAGGCTCCAGCGAAGAAGGCCCCGGCCAAGGCTCCGGCGAAAAAGACCGCGCCCGCCAAAGCCGCTGCAACCGACAAGAAAGTCGCTGCGACCGATACCACCAAAAAGTGATCCGCTAACGAAAAGGAATGCGCCGTGACCCAGTCTCTGGCAGATATGCGTCGTGATTACACCCGGGACGGCCTGACCGAGGCGCAAGCCCCGGCCGAGCCCTTTGCGTTGTTTCACCAGTGGTTTGCCGAAGCGGTGAAAACCGAACAGGCGCCAGTGGAAGCCAACGCGATGACCCTGGCCACGGTGGATGCGGACGGCCGTCCGCATTGCCGCATTCTGCTGCTCAAGGGCCTGGACGAGCAGGGCTTCACCTTCTTCACCAACTACGAAAGCGCCAAGGGCCAGCATCTGGCGGCGAACCCGTTTGCTGCCATGACGTTCTTCTGGCCGACCCTGGAGCGCCAGGTGCGTATCGAGGGGCGGGTGGTGAAGGTCTCGCCTGAAGAATCCGACGCTTACTATCAGGTGCGACCGCTGGGCAGCCGACTCGGCGCCTGGGCCTCACCGCAGAGCCGGGTGATCAACGGCCGGGGTGAACTGGAAGATTTGCTCAAGGCGACCGAGCAACGCTTCACCGACACTCAGCCTCACTGCCCGGAACACTGGGGTGGCTACCGCTTGCTCCCCGAGCGCATGGAATTCTGGCAGGGCCGCGCGAGCCGCCTGCACGATCGCCTCAACTACCGTGTGCAGGGCGCCGACTGGATTCTTGAACGTCTGGCACCCTGAGCAGTCTACCGAGCGGGATAGCCTGCCGCAGCGGCTTGGAGCCACTTCGGCAGGTCCCGGCGCTTGATCTTCTGCGCCTGAGCCTGCTCCAGCCGTTCGAGCATGAACGCGCGTTTGCCTTCATCCTTGCCGGCCAGTGACAATGCCAGATCGCGATCCATCCAGCGTTTGATCCGCACATACAGCCACCAGTGGAAGTACAGACCGGCGGCGGTGGTGACGACAATGATGAAGTAATCCATGGAAATCCTTGGGTCGGCGGCGCAGGAAACGGATTTTGGCGCTAGTGTTGGGTGAGTTCGCGGGTGCCTGTACCGGGCCTGAATGAAAGCAATTTTATCCGGGCGACGCCGTGACAGGCGTCAAGCTGCGGAGTTTAATGAATACCTGTCCTTTGGAGTTAATGCTATGCGTAAGTCTGTTCTGCTGGTTGCTTCCTTTTCCACGATGGCGATGTTGCTGACCGGCTGCCAGTCGAGCCTGACCGGTGACTCCTACTCCCGTGACGAAGCGCGTCGCGTGCAGACGATTCGCATGGGCACCATCGAATCCCTGCGTCCGGTGAAAATCGAAGGCACCAAAACCCCGATTGGTGGTGCAGCCGGTGCAGTGGTTGGCGGTGTTGGCGGCAGTGCCATCGGCGGCGGCAAAGGCAGCATCGTTGCGGCCGTTATCGGTGCCGTGGCCGGCGGCTTGATCGGTTCGGCCACTGAAGAAGGCCTGACCCGCACCCAGGGCGTTGAAATCACCGTGCGCGAAGACGACGGCAGCATGCGCGCCTACGTGCAGCAGGTTCAGGAGAATGAAGTGTTCCGCGTAGGCGAGCGGGTACGGATTTCGACCGTTGGCGGCACCAGCCGCGTTTCGCACTAAGCGCGAACAAGCGGTAAAAGAAAACCCCGATCAGGTGACTGGTCGGGGTTTTTGTTTGGTGTTCACCAGTGATCCCGATAGACGAATGCGATTGGGTAGGACGTATCTTTAAAGGCGTGGGTGATTGTTCGACGTGAATAAAGGCCGACATTAAGAGAAGTCGTAGGCTTGTGATCTAGATCAGTTTATCGAGCACGAACTCTTTAAACCAAGGTGGCTGTACGTCAGATTTGATTTCAATCAGCTCCCCGTCTGTGATCTCTGCAACCTGTGTCAGTCCTTCGCTACCTTCGTCGGAGTTATCAAAGATATAGGCTCTGTTCGAGGTGAGGATTGCATCCGATAGGAGCGCCAGAGACCTCCAATAACGCTTTCGTATCTTTTCAGGAGGAACGTTGTGCCCACCCTGTGATACGCGATAGGCAACCCTGGCGACATTGATTTCCGGGTCGGCTGTTGCAACGTAATAGACGTAAACCCTGTACCCGGATCTCTGGGCTTCGTAAAGCAAATCGACTTTATCTGGGGAGGACATGACGGTTTCGAACGTAAAACTGATTTTCTCTTTGATCAAAGAGCGCCGTATGAAGTCGGAAAGAGCGGAGGCTACATAGGAGTCGATCTGAGTATCCGAGAAGCTGAGCCTGTCACCTTCAATCGTAATCGAATCCAATTTTGCCAATGACTCTGGAGCTTTTTTCAGCAGGGCGTGGTTGCGGAAAAAATCGAAAATGTCATTTTTGTGAGATTCGATGCGATAGGTGGTGAAATCAAAATAACCAGTGTCTTTGATTGCACGCTCTATATCATCCGGGTTTACGTAATTTCCCAATAGATGCGCAGGAACCAGCCGATTAAAGGTGCTTTTTCCTGAGCCATTTGGTCCGGCGAATATACGTACCCTCGGTGTACTCAAGAAACGACCTGTTTAGGCAGTTTGCTGATTTGCAGGCGAGTCCCGCTTTTCAGGTTTCCATATGTGCCGATCGAGCGCAATGCAACCGAAGATTTTTCTGTCACTTCAAACAGCTGACCATCTTTGGCGACAAGCACAGCAGCACCGTTGGCAAGCGCCATTTTGTAGGCGTTGTTGAACGCTTTCAGGGCAATGTCCGGAATATAAGACTCCTGCACGGCAATCTGACTGTCCGTCATTGGGCGCTTTTCTGCTTTGCGTGACATGGAAGGCTCCGAAAAAACGTTCTGAGGTGACGCTGCTGTCAACAGAAGATATAGCACACTTGAAAGGCTCAGGTTAAGCGCTGCGAGCAGCGCCAACGGGAGACTACCAATGCTTTGCAGGGTTCTGGAGCCCAATCATGTGTGTGAATCTTTCATTGAGTCTTGGGCCTTCCAGTGAGAGGCGCGTAATGAGCGTGTTTACTTCATTGTGTGGATCCTTTTCTGCTCGCCGCCAATGTCACTGCATAACCGATCAATGCCGCGAACACCGACCCGGTGAGAATGCCCATCCGGTCCATCCCGGCGTATTCACTGGCGCCCGGCACGAAGGCGAGGGAGCCGACAAACAGGCTCATGGTGAAGCCGATCCCGCAGAGGATCGCCACGCCCAGCACCTGGCCCCAATTGGCGCCCTGGGGCAGGGCGGCGATGCCGGTCTTGACGGCGAGCCAGGTCAGGCCGAACACGCCGAGGGTCTTGCCTAGCAGCAGGCCGACGGCGATGCCCATCGGGACGTGGTGGGTGAAGCTTTCGGCGGTCACGCCGGTCAGCGACAGGCCGGCGTTGGCGAAGGCGAACAGTGGCAGGATGCCGTAGGCGACCCACGGGTGCAGCGCGTGTTCGAGGGTCAGCAGCGGCGAAGGTTCGGCATTCTTGGTGCGCAGCGGGATGCAGAACGCCAGGGTCACGCCGGCCAGCGTCGCGTGGACACCGCTCTTGAGTACGCAGACCCAGAGGATCAAACCAATGATCATGTACGGCCCGAGCTTGACCACGCCGAGCCGGTTCATCGCCACCAGCGCCGCGATGCACGCCGCCGCCAGGCCCAGCGACAGGGTCGACAGTTCGCCGGAGTAGAAGATCGCGATGATCACGATGGCGCCGAGGTCATCGATGATCGCCAGGGTCATCAGGAACAGCTTCAGCGACACCGGCACGCGCTTGCCGAGCAAGGCCAGCACGCCGAGGGCGAAGGCGATGTCGGTGGCGGTCGGGATCGCCCAGCCGTCGAGGGCGGCCGGGTTGTCGCGGTTGAGGAACCAGTAGATCAGCGCCGGCACCAGCATGCCGCCGATGGCCGCCGCGCCGGGCAGGACGATCTGCGACGGTTTCGACAGCTGGCCGTCGAGGACTTCGCGCTTCACTTCCAGGCCGATCAGCAGGAAAAACAGCGCCATCAGGCCGTCGTTGATCCACAGCAGCAGGGGCTTGGCGATCTTCAACGCGCCGATCTGCGCCACCACCGGGGTGTCGAGCAGGCCGCTGTACAACCACGACAGCGGCGAGTTGTTGATGATTAGAGCCAGGATGGCCGCGGCGATCAGTAACAGACCGCTGGCAGCTTCCAACTGAAAGAAACGCGTGAAAGTGCTACGCAGAGGCAAGGTCGCTCTCCATCGATAAAGTCAAAAGGTGGCACACCCTAACCCGTACCGTTAGTTGTTAAAACAAAAGTTATATTCTTTTTTGTTATATGCGGTTACAGAGCGCCAGGCCGACATGCAGCAGAGCCTAGCAGTTGCCCGAGGGATTGAAGCTCAGCTGTATCTGTCGGTGCCGTGGGATTTTTCCTAAGCTTGGGGGCTGAGCCTGTGAAGGCACTTCTGCCCGATTCAACGAGAACGACAGCCATGAGCGACAACCGACAGTGGGCCCGCGAAGCCATCCGGATCATCGAAGCGGACTTCCAGCGCAGCGCCGACACCCACCTGATCCCCTTGCCGCTGCCGGGGTTCCCGGGCATCGAGTTGTACTTCAAGGACGAGTCCAGCCACCCGACCGGCAGCCTCAAGCATCGGCTGGCCCGTTCGCTGTTTCTCTATGCCTTGTGTAACGGCTGGCTTAAACCCGGCGCGCCGGTGATCGAGGCGTCCAGCGGTTCGACGGCGATTTCCGAGGCGTATTTCGCGCGGATGCTCGGCCTGCCATTCATTGCGGTGATGCCGGCGACCACCTCCAAGGAAAAAATTGCGCAGATCGCGTTCTATGGAGGCCAGAGTCATCTGGTGGACGATCCGACCCAGATCTACGCCGAATCCGAACGCCTGGCCCGCGAACACGACGGTCACTTCATCGACCAGTTCACCTACGCCGAACGCGCCACTGACTGGCGGGCGAACAACAATATCGCCGAGTCGATCTTCCAGCAGATGCGTTACGAACAGCACCCGTGCCCGGCCTGGCTGATTTCCAGTCCCGGCACCGGCGGCACCACCGCGACCCTCGGGCGTTACGTGCGTTATCGCCAGCACTGCACCCGCGTGCTGTGCGCCGATGCCGAGCGTTCGGTGTTCTTCGACTTCTACCAGACCGGCGACGCGAGTTTGCGTCTGGACCACGGTTCACGCATCGAAGGGATCGGCCGGCCACGAGTGGAAGCGTCGTTCCTGCCGAAGGTCATCGATGCGATGGTCAAGGTGCCGGACGCCTTGTCGCTGGCGGCCATGCATTACCTGGCGCAGCGTCTGGGCCGGCATGTGGGCGGGTCGAGCGGCACCAACCTGATCGGCGCGCTGATGGCGGCGCAGCAGATGAAAGCGGCGGGGGAGTCGGGCTCGATCGTGGCGATTCTGTGCGATGGCGGCGAGCGTTACGCAGACACCTATTACGATCCAGCGTGGCTCAAGGCGCAGGGCTATGAGCTGGAGGGATTGATGGCGGCTGTAGCGGCGAGTGCCGAGAGGGGTGAGGCGCTGCCGACCTCGGTTCTGCGCGCCAATATTTGATACACCCGGAACCTGATGTGGGAGCAAGCCCGCTCCCACAATTTTCCGGTGTCAGGCCTCGAGACCGAGGATGTCACGCGCCACGGCTTCCGCAATCCGAATCCCGTCAACACCCGCCGACAGAATCCCGCCCGCATAACCCGCGCCTTCACCGGCCGGGAACAGACCTTTGACGTTCATGCTCTGCAGCGATTCATTTCGTGTGATGCGCAGCGGCGACGAGGTGCGGGTCTCGATCCCGGTCAATACCGCATCGTGCAGCGAGTAACCGCGAATCTGCTTCTCGAACGCCGGCAACGCTTCGCGGATCGCCTCGATGGCGAAGTCCGGCAGGGCCAGGGCCAGATCGCCCAGTGCCACGCCCGGTTTGTATGATGGCTCGACTTCGCCCAGTTCGGTCGAAGGAATGTCGTTGATGAAGTCGCCGACCAGTTGCGCCGGCGCCTTGTAGTCGCTGCCGCCGAGGATGAAGGCGTGGGATTCCAGACGTTCCTGCAACTCGATCCCCGCCAGCGGACCGCCCGGATAATCGACTTCCGGGGTGATGCCGACGACGATGCCGGAGTTGGCGTTGCGCTCGTTACGCGAGTACTGGCTCATGCCGTTGGTAACCACGCGGTTCGGCTCGGAGGTCGCCGCCACCACGGTGCCGCCCGGGCACATGCAGAAGCTGTAGACCGAACGGCCGTTCTTGGCGTGGTGCACCAGTTTGTAGTCGGCGGCTCCCAACTTGGGGTGGCCGGCGTATTTGCCCAGTCGCGCACGGTCGATCAGCGATTGCGGGTGCTCGATCCGGAAACCCACCGAAAACGGCTTGGCTTCCATGAACACGCCACGGCTGTGGAGCATGCGGAAGGTGTCGCGGGCACTGTGGCCGAGGGCCAGGACCACGTGTTTCGAATGCAGGGTTTCGCCGCTGGCCAGTTCGACGCCGACCAGTTGGCCGTCTTCGATCAGCACGTCGGTGACGCGTTCCTGGAAGCGCACTTCGCCGCCCAGAGCGCGGATCTCTTCGCGCATGGTCTCGACCATGCCGGTCAGACGGAACGTACCGATGTGCGGTTTGCTGACGTAGAGGATTTCTTCCGGCGCGCCGGCCTTGACGAATTCGTGCAGAACCTTGCGGCCGAGGAATTTCGGATCCTTGATCTGGCTGTACAGCTTGCCGTCGGAGAAGGTGCCCGCGCCACCTTCGCCGAACTGCACGTTGGACTCGGGATTGAGCACGCTTTTGCGCCACAGGCCCCAGGTGTCCTTGGTGCGCTGGCGCACTTCGGTGCCGCGCTCGAGGATGATCGGCTTGAAGCCCATCTGCGCCAGCAACAGGCCGGCGAAGATCCCGCACGGGCCGAAACCGACCACGATCGGGCGCTGGCTCAGGTCGCTGGGCGCCTGGCCGACGAATTTGTAGCTGACATCCGGCGCCACGTTGACGTTACGGTCGTCGGCGAACTTGCCCAGCACTTTGGCCTCGTCGCGCACTTCGAGGTCGATGGTGTAGATGAAGCACAGTTCGGAGGACTTTTTGCGCGCATCGTAGCTGCGCTTGAACAAGGTGAAATCGAGCAGGTCATCGCTGGCGATGCCCAGGCGTTGCACGATGGCAGCGCGCAGGTCTTCGTCGGGATGGTCGATCGGCAGCTTGAGTTCGGTGATTCGTAACATGACAGGATCCGGTTCGCGGGGCGCACAACTGCGCCAGGGCGTTTGAAGGCGGCGATTATAAGCCGCATCGGCCGGATCCCGTGAGGGTAAAACGATCAGTCGTTACGCGAACCGCCGAAATACCCGCAACCACGCTGCACCTTGCCGTCGATACGCAGCTCGGCGCTCATGTGCTGCACGCTGCCGGTGCTGCTGTCGACGCAGCGCTGCGGCGCCACCCACAGCTCGATGCGCTGGTTGTTGGCTTCGCTGCTGAGATTGAAACGGCCGTCGCCCAGTTGCTCTTCGACGTAAGGCACGGCGAGCGGCGGCTGGCCTTCGCGGTCGATGACCAGGCCCTTGCCGCTGACCTTGACGTTCCATTCCGGACCATGACCGGCGGCGCGCAGGATCAACTGTTTGAAGTTGGGATCGTCGCAGGCGGTGCCGGAGCGTTCGACACGGTACAACTGGGTCAGGTCGAGGCGGTCGCCGGCGATCTTCCCGCGCACGTCGGCAAACAGCTTGCCCTGTTGATCGGCCAGGGTGGCGGCCTCTTGCAGGACGCTGGTGCCGCCGATGTCATTGACCACGTACTGGCGCTGCTCGCCGCAGGCCTGGAACACCAGTTTGCCGTCGGCAGCGGTCAGTTGCCCCTGCATCCGCGTCTGGCCGACGTGGGAGGCGCTTTCCCGCGCACCATCGAACAACTGGCACGCGGCAAACAACGGGAGCAGGGCAACAACGATCAGGGAACGGGCAACACGCATCTTTGGCTCTCCAGACAAGTGCCGTCACGTTACGCAGGCTGACCGTTCATCACAAGGGTTTAGCCCACGTGAAATGTCTGACCTGTCTGCAAGCCTTCGACACTTTTGGCGTAGGCCAATGCCACATCCGCCGCAGGAACCGGCTTATAGCCACGGAAATAGGGGGCGTAGCTGCCCATGGCTTCTACAAGCACGGTCGGGCTGATCGAGTTCACCCGCAGGCCGCGTGGCAGTTCGATGGCCGCTGCGCGGACGAAGCTGTCCAGCGCGCCGTTGACCAGTGCAGCCGAAGCGCCGCTGCGGATCGGATCGTGGCTGAGCACGCCGGTGGTGAAGGTGAACGATGCGCCGTCGTTGGCGAACTCACGGCCGATCAGCAGCAGATTGACCTGGCCCATCAACTTGTCTTTCAGGCCGAGGGCGAAGCTGTCTTCGGTCATTTCACCCAGCGGGGCGAAGGTCACGTTGCCAGCGGCGCAGACCAGTGCGTCGAACTTGCCGGTCTGTTCGAACAGCTTGCGGATCGATGCGCTGTCGCTGATATCCACCTGGAAATCGCCGCTGCTGCGACCGATACGAATGACTTCATGACGCTGCGACAGCTCTTTGTCCACGGCCGAACCGATGGTGCCGCCCGCGCCTATCAACAGAATTTTCATCGTGATTGCCTCAAGTGATTGAACGAGGTTTCAGTCTAGAGTGGTTTTTTCTGCGGATAAGCGCACTAATGGGCAACCTTTGGTTTTCAAATGGAAACAATCCATGAGCGAGATGGATGATCTGGCGGCGTTCGCGGTGTTGATCGAAGCCGGCAGTTTTACCTTGGCAGCGCAGCAATTGGGGTGCAGCAAGGGGCAGTTGTCCAAGCGCATCAGTCAGCTGGAGGCACGATTTTCCGTGGTGTTGTTGCAACGTACTACGCGTCGGCTGAGCCTGACGGCGGCCGGTGCGGCGTTGTTGCCGCAGGCTCAGGCGCTTGTCGTCCAGGTGGAGCGAGCGCGTCAGGCATTGGCGCGATTGAAGGACGACATGGCCGGTCCGGTGCGTATGACGGTTCCGGTTTCGCTGGGGGAAACTTTCTTCGATGGCCTGCTGCTGGACTTCTCGCAGAAATACCCCGAAGTGCAGATCGAACTGGAGCTGAATAACAGCTACCGCGACCTCTCCCGCGACGGCTTCGATCTGGCGATCCGCACCGAGGTCGCCAATGACGAGCGACTGGTGGCCAAGCCGCTGCTGGCCTGGCAGGAAATGACCTGTGCCAGCCCTGAATATCTGGAGCGCTTTGGCGAACCGCTGACGCCGCAAGCATTGGCCGAACACCGTTGCCTGCTCAACAGTCATTACAGCGGTCGCGAGGAATGGCTCTATCACCAGCAGCACGAACTGCTGCGGGTGCGGGTGTCGGGACCGTTCGCCAGCAATCACTACAACCTGTTGAAGAAAGCCGCACTGGCCGGCGCCGGGATCGCTCGCTTGCCGTCCTATCTGTTGCAGACGGAATTGGCTGACGGCCGATTGCGCTGGCTCCTGCGTGATTTTCAGACCCGGCGCATGCCGATGTATCTGGTGCATCCGTATCAGGGCGGGTTACCGAAACGCACCCAAGTGCTGGCGGATTACCTGATCGGCT
This sequence comes from Pseudomonas sp. CH235, assembly GCF_004368175.1. Taxonomy (NCBI): domain Bacteria; kingdom Pseudomonadati; phylum Pseudomonadota; class Gammaproteobacteria; order Pseudomonadales; family Pseudomonadaceae; genus Pseudomonas; species Pseudomonas sp. CH235. The sequence goes on along the minus strand of NZ_RRZJ01000008.1, from coordinate 23,397 downwards.
GGTTCAAGCTCAGCGGCGAGGCGCTGGACCGGTTGTAGTGCCTGGCGATCAGGTGATCGATCGACAGTTTGCCCGGCCCGGTGGCCATCAGGTACAGCAACACCGCCATCCAGGTGCCGTGGGTCGGGTAGGCATCCGGGTACACGAACAGTTGAATGGTCAGGGTCATGCCCAGCAAGGCCAGCGCCGAAAAGCGTGTGGCGAAGCCAATCAGGATCAGGATCGGGAAGAAGTGTTCGGCAAACGCGGCCAGATGTGCAGCGATTTCCGGCGACAGCAGCGGCACGTGGTACTCGCTCTTGAACAACGGAATCGTCGATTCCGCCAGACGTGGCCAGCCGAACTCGAAGGTGCCATCGATCAGGTCGACGGCCAGCCCTTCGACCTTGGTCTGCCCGGATTTCCAGAACACCGCCGCGATGGAAAAACGCGCGATGAATGCGATGAGGCTGTGAGGGATTTTCTCCAGCAGCGCGATGGCGCGGGCAATGAGACTGTTCATGACAACACCTTTGGGTGGAAATGAGTGATGACGTGGCGGCTGATGAGCAGGGCGAGGGTCTGGCTGAGGTCGAAGGTCTCGGCGGATTCCAGCGCCTGGGTCAGTGACAGGCCAGACTTGAGCTGGCGAATAAACTGGCTGGCGCCGCGATCCACGGTGAACACCTCGACTTCCAGTCCATTGCGCAGGATCAGCGCGTGTTGGGCGTGATGCAGATCGATCCCGGCCAGCGTCGCGTCGTGTTGATGCGCGGCCCAGATGTCCACCACGGCGAAGTTTGAATCGAGCAGATGCAGCGAAGGGTGCAGGCTGATGCGCAGTTCATTCAGCGCATCGGCATCTGCAAACAGAGCAGCGATCCGCTCCTGACTCAGGGGCAACACATCGGCAGCGTGGTAGGCCTGCGTGCGCAAGCGTTCCAGCCGCGCGACATCGGCCAGATAGGGAACGCTCGCGGCTGGTTCGAACTCACTGATGAAGTCCGCCAGCCCGCTGCCGTAGTCGCTCATCAACGGACTGTGTGGCGGATGGCTTTGCACGAAAATTCCGGCCATGGTCCGGAAGAATTCGTCACCCACCAACTGCATCACCACGGGATAACTGTCGGCCAGTGCGTTGATCAACGAGCTCTGAACATTGTTGCGGTACACCGCGAAACGGCTGGCCGGGTCGGCACCGTTGGCGCTGCACAAACCGTCGGGGCAGGGCAGGTCGATATCGAGCAGCGCGACGCTGAATGCGGCTTGAGTGCTCATGGCCGACCTCCCGCGCACAGCAACAGCTCATCGGCCTGCTGCGCTTCCGCCAACAGCACGTTGAAGGCAGGCAACTGATTGTCCCGTTCGATCAACGTCGCCACCGGGCCGACGCGTTCCAGCGTCTGCCGGTACAACGACCAGACGGCCTGATCGATCGGTGCGCCGTGATCGTCGATCAGCAAGCGATCACCGAGGCTGTCGGAATCTTCGGCAAACCCGGCCAGATGAATCTCGCCCACCGCTTGCAGCGGCAATGCTTCGAGATAAGCCAGGGGATCGCGCTGATGGTTGATGCACGAGACGTAGACGTTGTTCACGTCCAGCAACAGACCGCAGCCACTGCGCTGGATGACTTCACGGATGAAATCGGCTTCGTCGATGGTCGAGCGCTGGAACGCCAGGTAGGTCGCCGGGTTTTCCAGCAGCATCGGACGCTTGAGGGTGTTCTGTACCTGGTCGATGTGGTCGCAGACGCGGTTCAGCGTCGGCGTGTCGTAAGCCAGGGGCAGCAGGTCATTAAGGAACACCGGGCCGTGGCTTGACCAGGCCAGGTGTTCGGAAAAGGAGTGGGGTTGATAGCGCTCGATCAGCGCCGCCAGGCGTTTGAGGTGCTGGACATCCAGCGGTCCTTCGGCACCGATGGACAGCCCGACGCCATGCAGCGACAGCGGGTACGCCTCGCGAATCAATCCCAGAAAATGATGAAACGGGCCGCCGGCCACCATGTAGTTTTCGGCGTGGACTTCGAAGAAACCGATGTCCGGACGTGAATCGAGCACTTCGCTGAAGTGCTCGCTCTTGAGCCCCAGCCCGGCACGGGACGGGAGCCCGGTGAGGGCTGCCCGAGTGCGGCGCAAGGCATGGTCGCAGGATGTGATCATGATCGACACTCGGGCGGCTCCCGGATCAGGACTTGGCTTTGAACGCTTCGAGCTGACCGAAACCGGTCGGCGAGGTTTTGCTTTCGGTGGTGGTGCAGGTGCCTTTCGGAACCAGTTTCCAGGCGTTGGCCTGATGATCCATTTTCGCGGTGCCGGCACAGGTGGTGCCTGCACCTGCGGCGCAATCGTTCTTGCCTTTCATGGCCACGCCGAAGCATTTTTCCATGTTGTCGTCAGCGGCGTGGGCGGTGGAGACGGCAGCGATGCTCAGAGCAGAACCGAGGGCCAGAACCAGGGCGGTGGCGGACAGGGTGCGGGTGGTAGCAGTCATGATGTTTCTCCGGTTTTAACTTGGGTTTGAACAAGCGATTGCGCTTGCTTGCCCCACTAGAGAAACGACTCGGCGATGCGTTACAGCGATCGGTAGAAGTTTTTTGCCGGGCACAAAAAAAAACGGCCCGAAGGCCGTTTTCTGTTTGAAGCGATCAATCAACCGCCGAGGTACGCCTCGCGCACTTTCGGGTCGGTCAGCAGCGCTTCGCCGGTGCCTTGCATCACCACCCGGCCGTTCTCCAGAACGTACGCGCGGTCAGCGATTTTCAGCGCCTGGTTGGCGTTCTGCTCGACCAGGAACACCGTTACACCGTCCTTGCGCAGCTGTTCGATGATGTCGAAGATCTGCTGGATGATGATCGGTGCCAGGCCCAGCGACGGCTCGTCGAGCAGCAGCAGTTTCGGCTTGCTCATCAGTGCACGGCCGATGGCGAGCATTTGCTGTTCGCCGCCGGACATGGTGCCGCCGCGCTGGTTGAAGCGTTCTTTCAGACGTGGGAAAAGTCCGAGAACCTTGTCCATCTGTTCCTGATAGTCGCCCTTGTCGGTGAAGAATCCGCCCATGGACAGGTTTTCTTCGACGGTCAGACGGGCAAACACCCGACGACCTTCCGGCACCACGGCGATGCTCTTGCGCATGATTTGCGACGAGTCCTGGCCGACCAGTTCCTCACCCATGTAGCGGATGCTGCCGCTGTGGGCCTGCGGCGAACCGCAGAGTGTCATCAGCAGCGTGGACTTGCCTGCACCGTTGGCGCCGATCAGGGTCACGATCTCGCCCTGGCGGACTTCGACGTTGACGCTGTGCAGGGCCTGGATCTTGCCGTAGAAGGTGGAAACGTTTTCGAACTGCAGCATTTACGCTTCCCCCAGGTAGGCTTTGATCACTTCAGGATTGTCGCGGATCTGTTCCGGCGTGCCGTCGGCCAGGGGCGTGCCCTGGTTGATCACGACGATGTGGTCGGAAATGCTCATGACCAGTTTCATGTCGTGTTCGATCAGCAGCACGGTCACGTTGTGCTCTTCACGCAGCACGCTGATCAGCGCCTTGAGGTCTTCGGTTTCCTTCGGGTTCAGGCCGGCGGCCGGCTCGTCGAGCATGAGGATCCGCGGACGGGTCATCATGCAGCGGGCGATTTCCAGACGGCGCTGCTGACCGTAGGCCAGGGTGCCGGCGGGGCGGTTGGCGAACTCTTTCAGGTTGACCTTTTCCAGCCAGTACTCGGCGAACTCCATGGCCTCGCGCTCGCTCTTGCGAAACGCCGGGGTCTTGAACAGGCCGGACAGGAAGTTGGTGTTCAGGTGACGGTGCTGGGCGATCAACAGGTTCTCGACCGCCGTCATGTCCTTGAACAACCGCACGTTCTGGAAGGTGCGCACCACGCCTTTGAGGGCGATCTTGTGGCCCGGCAGGCCGTGAATCGGCTCGCCGTCCAGCAGGATGCTGCCGCCCGATGGCTGGTAGAAACCGGTCAGGCAGTTGAACACGGTGGTCTTGCCCGCGCCGTTCGGCCCGATCAGTGCCACCACCTGTTTTTCCTTCACGGTCAGGGCCACGCCGTTGACCGCCAGCAGGCCGCCGAAGCGCATGCTCAGATTTTCGACTTTCAGGATCTCGCGGCTCATTTGCGCAGCTCCATGTGAGGACGTTGCATGGGCAGCAGACCTTGAGGTCGCCAGATCATCATCAGCACCATCAGGGCGCCGAACATCAACATGCGGTACTCACTGAACTCACGCATCATTTCCGGCAACAGGATCATCACCACGGCCGCGAGAATCACGCCCAGCTGCGAGCCCATGCCACCCAGCACCACGATGGCGAGGATGATCGCCGACTCGATGAAGGTGAACGATTCCGGCGTTACCAGACCCTGACGGGCGGCGAAGAAGCTGCCGGCGAAACCGGCAAATGCCGCGCCGAGGGTGAACGCCGAGAGCTTGATCACGGTCGGGTTGAGGCCCAGCGCACGGCAGGCAATTTCGTCTTCACGCAGCGCTTCCCACGCACGGCCGATCGGCATGCGCAGCAGGCGGTTGATCACGAACAGCGCCGCCAGTGCCAGCAACAGAGCAACCAGGTAGAGGAAGATCACCTTGTTGATCGAGTTGTACTGCAGGCCGAAATACTCGTGGAAGGTTTGCATCCCTTCTGCGGCTTTACGTTCGAAGGTCAGGCCGAAGAACGTCGGTTTCTCGATGTTGCTGATACCGTTCGGGCCGCCGGTGATGTCAGTCAGGTTACGCAGGAACAGGCGGATGATTTCCCCGAAGCCCAGGGTCACGATCGCCAGGTAGTCGCCGCGCAGACGTAACACCGGGAAGCCGAGCAGGAAGCCGAACGTCGCCGCCATCAGGCCGGCAATCGGCAGGCAGATCCAGAAGCTCAGGCCGTAGTAGTGCGACAGCAGCGCGTAGCTGTAGGCGCCGACGGCGTAGAAGCCGACGTAACCCAGGTCGAGCAGACCGGCCAGACCGACCACGATGTTCAGGCCGAGGCCGAGCATCACGTAGATCAGGATCAGCGTCGCGATGTCCACCGCGCCACGGGAGCCGAAGAACGGCCACACCAGCGCACCGATGATCAGCGCGATGATGAAGTAGCGTTGGGTGGTCGGCAGGGTCAGGAAGTTGCTGGCCTTGGCCGGAATCAGCGGCATGCCCGGCGACGAGCGCCACGCCTTGCTGATCTGCTGGTTGAACAGCACCCGCAGGAACATCAGCACCGAGCAGATGGCGATGGTCGCCAGAATGGCCGGGCTGGTGTTGTGCACTTCCAGGTTGATGCCGACGATGGTCAGTTTCAGACCCAGTACCGGATAGGCCACGGCCCAGACCAGCAAGGCACTGAACAGCGCCTGTTTAAGATTCCTAGTCATACTTTCTCAACCTCCGGACGGCCCAGAATGCCGGTCGGACGGAACAACAGCACCAGAACCAACAAGCCGAAAGCCACGACATCCTTGTACTGGTCGCCGAAGATATCGGCGCCAAAGGCTTCCGCCACCCCGAGCACCAGCCCGCCGAGCATGGCGCCGGGGATGCTGCCGATCCCGCCCAGTACCGCGGCGGTGAAGGCCTTGAGGCCGACGAGGAAACCGGCGTTCGGGTTGATCACGCCGTATTGCATGCTCAGCAGCACGGCCGCGACGGCCGCCAGCGCAGCACCGATGACGAAGGTCAGGGCGATGATGTTGTTGGTGTTGATGCCCAGCAGGTTGGCCATCTTGATGTCTTCGGCGCAGGCGCGGCAGGCGCGGCCCAGGCGAGAGCGGGAGATGAACAGCGTGAGGCCGAGCATGGCGATCAGGGTCACCACGAACACCACGATTTGCATGTAGGAAATCAGCACTTCATGTGCGCCACCTGGGCCGAAGGCGAAGTTGCCCGGAATCAGGTTGGGGATTGCTTTGTCCTTGGAGTCTTGCGCCAGCAGAACCGTGTTCTGCAGGAAGATCGACATACCGATCGCGGAAATCAGCGGGATCAGACGGTTGCTGCCGCGCAACGGGCGGTAGGCAATGCGTTCGATGCTGTATCCGTAGGAACTGGTGACGACGATGCTGGCGATGAACGCCACGGTCATCAACAGCGGGACGTTTTCGAGTCCCATCATGGTCAGCCCGGCGATGGCGATGAACGCCACGTAGGAACCGATCATGTACACCTCGCCGTGGGCGAAGTTGATCATTCCAATGATGCCGTAGACCATCGTGTAGCCGATGGCGATCAGGGCATACATGCTGCCAACGTTCAAGCCGTTAACCAGCTGTTGGAAGAAGTGATAGATGTCAGGCATTACAGCGCTCCTAAAAACCTGATACGCATTTCACTGGTGGAGTCATTTTCCCGCCCGGTCCCGTGGATCTTTATCCACTTCGAATCCGGGTTTTGCCAGCGAACCGCTGATGACGGTTTTGAGATTTTCAGGTGGGGAGACTGGCGGATCACGCCAGCGCGGCCCAATACATTCGTAAAACAAAGCCCACGGCACGCCGTGGGCTTTATTGGCAGTCAGTCAGGCAGGGCCTTACTGAGGCGACACTTCGGTTTTAGGTTTGCCTTCGTGCCATTCGTAAACCACGAATTTGAAGTCCTTCAGGTCGCCCTTGTCGTCGAAGCTCAGGTCACCGGTAGGCGTCTTGAAGGTGCCTTTGTGGATGGCTTCAGCCACCTTGGCAGCATCTTCGGACTTGGCAGCCTTGATACCTTCGGCAATTACTTCAACTGCCGAGTAGGACGGGAACACGAACGGACCGCTCGGGTCTTCTTTCTTGGCCTTGAATGCATCGGCCAGGGCCACGTTGGCCGGATCCTGGTCGAAGGATTTCGGCAGGGTCACCAGCAGGCCTTCGGCAGCGCTCTTGGCGATCTGGGTGATCGAGTCGTTACCCACGCCTTCCGGACCCATGAACTTGGCTTTCAGGCCTTTTTCCTGGGCTTGACGCAGGATCAGACCCAGCTCCGGGTGGTAGCCGCCGTAGTAGACGAAGTCGACGTTGGCTTGCTTGAGCTTGGCGATGATCGCGGAGAAGTCTTTGTCGCCGGCGTTGATGCCTTCGAACACGGCAACCTTGGTGCCTTTCTTCTCGAGAGTGGATTTGACGGCGGTGGCGATGCCTTCACCGTACTGCTGCTTGTCGTGCAGCACGCCGACGATTTTCGGCTTCACGTGATCGGCGATGTAGTTACCGGCGGCAGGGCCCTGGGCGCTGTCCAGACCGATGGTACGGAAGATCATTTTGTAACCACGAGCGGTGATGTCCGGGCTGGTGGCAGCCGGGGTGATCATGATCACGCCTTCGTCTTCGTAGATGTCCGAAGCAGGCTGGGTGGAGCTGGAGCACAGGTGACCGACCACGAACTTGACGCCGTCGTTGACGACCTTGTTCGCTACCGCTACCGCTTGTTTTGGATCGCAAGCGTCATCGTATTCAACGGCTTCGAGCTTCTTGCCGTCGACGCCGCCTTTGGCGTTGATCTGTTCGATGGCCATTTTCGCGCCACTGAACTGCATGTCGCCGTACTGGGCTACTGGACCGGTTTTAGGGCCGGCGATACCGATCTTGATGGTGTCAGCTGCGAACGAATGGCTGGCAACCCCGGCCAGAACCATAGCGGCAAACAGTTTGGAAATCTGCTTAGTAGCCTTAGTCATAGTGCTCCACTCTTACTGTTGTATTTTTTTAGAGTCCTGACGCCGTAGCAGCAGAACCGGGACAGATATCTAGGCGATACCCTCCGGAAAAGCCCCCGGCAACTGTACCGGTACAGTGTAGAGCGCCGGTTGTTGGCCTGGGAAGCTGGCGCCAGGGGGCAAAACCTGAGGGTGTCGCTTAAATGAAAGAAAAAGACAGAATTGCGGCGGGACGTTCAGAGGGCTTATACCCCAATCATCAGCATTCCTTGGCGTTCCTGCTCTTTTCGTTCGGTACGGCCTTTTGCAACCGGGTTTTTCTGCCGGACCACCGACGTTATCATTCGCGCCGATTTCTTTTCCGGACAGTCCCATGAATCAAGAACCTAGCACCCTCTATGCCAAGCTGCTTGGTGAAACCGCATCTATTGCCTGGAAAGAGCTGGAGCGCTTCTACGCCCAAGGTGCCCTATTGTGGGTCGACGCCAGCCTGGATTTGATCGCGGTCGCCGAGGCCGTGGCGTCGGATCAGGGCGAGAAAGTCGCTGCCTGGCTGGCCGAAGACAAGGTCGCCAAGCTGTCTGAAACGCGGGCGCTGGATATTTTCGAGCGCGATCCCGAGATGTGGGCGGTGGTGGTCCGGCCGTGGATCCTGGTCCAGGAAAGGGCAGCGGCCTGACGGGTTGCACCTTGTTGGTGCGAGTTCCGGCCGGCAAAAAGTGTGTAGCGGAGTAGCGTGATGGCACGTTGCCGTAGAGAAATGCCACAGGCGGGGGTGGCATAACGGTGACGTAAACGTAACGGGCACAGTTTAGTAAGCAGCCTAACGGCTGCTTAATTGTTTCGGGATGTTGGAAAGGCTGAAATTTTCAGTGAATTTCAGGGCCTCATCGCTGGCTTGCCAGCGATGAGGGCGACCCGGTCCCGGATCAGACAGAATAAGACTTGCCGGTATGGTTATTGAGGGAAATAACCTTGGTCTTGCCGATCCGGTGACGGTAGATCTCGCGCAGGTACTTGATCGACTTTTTCACGCAATCGCGCGACAGGCGAATGTCATTGATCGAGACAAACTTCTCTTTGTCGTTGATCAACTCGCGGTACTTCTTCTCGTACATCGGCTTGATCGCGTACCAGTTGGTATCGAGGATCTTCGCCGGGTTTTCGAATTCGTTGAGCAGGTCGTCGATGCGGTCTTCGTCGAACTCTTCCTGAATGATGAAATCGAGGATCGAGTTGTCCAGGGTCTCGTCGAAACGGTACGGGGTCTTGGCGAAGCAACGCTTGATGAATGCCACGATCAGCGTCAGGAAGTCGTCCGACAGGCACGGGCTCTTGGCGATCAGGGTGGTCAGCGACAGGTTGGCCGAGGCGCCGATCACCAGCGCGTAGCGCTTGAGCGTGGTGTTGGGGAACAGGCTGTTGAGGTGGGTCTTCAACCGGTTCAGGTCCATGTACGACAGCTTGTAGTCTTTTGGCAGCGAAACGATCGAGACCACCGACGAGCAGTTCTTGAAGAAGTGCAGGTCGTGCAGCGCAGCCGCGTCGTAGCCGGAGTTCTTGTATTGCTCCAGCGACGCACGATAACGCTTGGATTCGATCGGCAGCAGGCTGATGCCTTCGATGGCCTGGGTCACCTTGTTGAAGTGCGGCAGGTCGATCGAGCGGAAGAACAGGTCGTCGATGTTCAGGCGCTGCGGCTCTTTGTCGAACACCTTGAACTTGTCGCTGCTCGGCGGCGGGGTTTCCGGCACTACCGATTCTGCATAGGCAATCGCCACCGGGCCGGCCAGACTCATGAACAGGTCGTTGGCGTCCAGGCGAATGGTCTCGCCGATGTCGATGCCGGCGCGACGGAAATAGTTCTGGTCGTAGTCGGTCGTGACGGCCTGGGCCGTCAGAATGTTGAAGATCTGCTGCGAAATGTACTGGTTGGCGTGCTTCTCCATCGCATTGACATCAATGTTCTGGATGTTGCCGTCATCGCTCTCTTCGGCATAACGCATGATGTCGTTGGAGATCAGCATCATTGCGTTCCATGGGCGGATACGGCCCATGACGCTGGCTTCGCTGCTGTCTTCGTTGGCGAAGTTGTACGAGAAATCCCATTCTTCCGAGAGGTATTTGCACAGCAGCCGGCCGGCGTTGATGTGCAGCGCCTCGGACATTTCGCTGCGGTGGTCGGAAATGTTCGGCAGCACGCAGATGCCGCTGGTGAAGATCGGTTCGAACACGAAGGAATGACCGCTCTTGCCGTCATGCTCGTCCATCGGCTTGGTGTCGAACGTCTTGTTCATGTACGAGTGCTGCTGGGCCAGGCCGAATTCAGAGGCCATGCCCGAACCGGTACCGCCGCCGGCACTGAAGATCGAGAAATACAGGCGCGACTGGTTGGCCTTGATGCCGCAGCTGTCGATCAGGTACGAGTGGATCATTTTCCAGTCAGGGCTGGAGAAACGCTGGGTGTCCTTGTTCAGGATGATCTTCGCCAGGTACTGGCCGAGGATCGGCGCGTTACCGGCGCCACCGGCGTGGACTTCCGACAAGTCCATGATCTTCATCTTGCTGTAGTCGCGCAGGAAACCGCTTTTTTCGCCCTTGCGCGAGAAACGGATACGCCCGGCAATGTCCTTGTCGAGATCGCCGAGCATCACCAGCGGTTCCACGAGGAACACCGGTTTGGTCGACTTGTTCGGGCCGATCCGCAGGTTCTGCTTGATCCATTGGGCCGGGCTGTAGCCTTTGTCGGAGGCCAGGCGACGGTCAGCCGCGCGATCTTCGTTGTTGAATTCGTTGAGGTAGAACTTGCGCGCGTTGTACACCAGCTCCGCCACGTCGAGGGCGATGTTGGAGCCGCAGCGACCGAGGCCGATCAGGCACACCGACGGGAATTCCTGATCGTTGTGCTGTTCGTTGTCGCCTTCCAGGTGCGGCGGGCGCGGGAACACCAGGTCACGCAGGCCATCGAGGTTGTCGAGGATGCGGTCGGTGTTGGTTTCGGTGAAGTACAGGTATTGCTGGGTGCCCAGCGGGCGCGAAGGTGGCAATGGCTTCATCGGGGCAGGGCTGTTCGCCGCAGGGCTCAGAGTCAGATCGGATACCGCAGTGGCCGGATTGTTTTTAGAAGTCATTGTGCGCCATATACCTGGACTGGTTGGATCAACGACCGCTGTCGTCGAGCCTCACGGAATGGGAATCTCGCGTCTTTTTTCTGCGCGTGCTTTGCCCGTGCGTCAGGGACTTTGCCTGAGTGCCGCGCGGGGGAATCCTTTCCTGATCGATGATGAATCGGCCATTATTCGGCGATCTTTAATCAAAAGGAGGCTAAATGATGTCAACGCGACCTTCGTTGGGGTTTGCCGGAATCGGCCTGATGGGCCTGCCGATGTGCCGCCGCTTGCTGGCCGCCGGTTATCCGCTGACCGTGTGGAACCGCAACCCGGCCAAGTGCGCGCCGCTGGTCGAGGCCGGCGCCCGGCAGGTGGCGACCCCTGCTGAACTCTGTGAACAGGCTGACGTGGTGATGCTGTGCCTGGCGGACACGGCGGTGGTGCGCGAAGTGGTGTTCGGTCCGGCCGGCGTGGCTGAGGGGGCGAAACCCGGTCAGTTGCTGGTGGATTTTTCCAGCCTCGAACCGACGGCGACCCGTGAAATGGCGGCCGAGCTGGCCGACAAGACAGGCATGGCCTGGCTCGACTCGCCCGTCTCTGGCGGTGTTGTCGGGGCCGAAGCCGGAAGTCTGGCGATCATGGTCGGCGGTGATGCAGCGGATCTTGATCGCGTACGCCCGGTGTTGCTCGAACTCGGGCAGCGCGTTACGCACATGGGCGGCGTCGGCGCCGGTCAGGTGACCAAGGCCTGCAATCAGATGATCGTCGCCTGCAACGCCTTGGTAATCGCCGAAGTGGTGGCGCTGGCCGAGCAGGCCGGAGTCGATGCCAGCCTGATCGCCGAGGCGCTGGCCGGAGGTTTTGCCGATTCCAGACCGTTGCAGATCCTCGCTCCGCAAATGGCCGAAAGCCGTTTCGAGCCGGTGAAGTGGCACGTGCGCACGCTGCTCAAGGATCTGGATACCGCGGTGAAGTTTTCCCGGGAAACCGGTTCGGCCACGCCGATCAGCGGATTGGCCGCACAACTGATGCGCCTGCATGGGGCGCAGGGCTTTTTGCAGAAGGATCCAGCGACACTGGTGCAAATGTACCGCGCGCCAAACTCAGCGGATTGACCGTGTGCGCGTGTTTGCGCTGGTTGATTTCCTCCAGCACCGGGCGCAGTTCGGCCAGTGGCACCGGGCGGCTGAGCAGGTAACCCTGAATGAAGTCGCAGCCCGAGCGCTCCAGGAATTCGTATTGCTCCAGGCTTTCGACGCCTTCGGTGACCACCTGCAAGTGCAGGGTATGCGCCATGACGATGATCGCCTGGACGATCTCCATGTCGGCGCTGGCCTTGGGGATGTCGAGGATGAACGAACGGTCGACTTTCAGGGTGTTGAGTGGCAGGCGTTTGAGATAGGCGAGCGACGAATAGCCGGTGCCGAAGTCGTCGATCGACAGTGACACGCCGAGGGCGCGGATCTGCCGCAGCAGCACCAGCGTGTTGGCGATGTTGCCCATCAAGGCGTTTTCGGTGACTTCCAGTTCCAGCCGTTCCGGGGCGACTCCGGCGCTGCGCAAGGCATGCTCGATTTCATTGGCCAGTTCTTCCCGGGCCAGATTCAGCGGTGAGCAGTTCCAGGCAATCTTCAGATCATCGCAACCATGACGCGACAGCTCGCCGAGGTCTTCACAGGCCTTGCGCAACACCCAGTTGTCGAGTTCGGCAATCAGGCCGTTGTTTTCGGCGATGGCGATGAAGCGATCCGGGGTGAGCAGGCCGTGCACCGGGTGCTGCCAGCGGATCAGCGCTTCGAGCTTGGTGACCTTGCCGGTCTTGAGTTCGAAGATCGGCTGGTAATACAGCAGCAGACCGTTCTCCTGACGCAGGGCATGGCGCAGTTCCTCTTCCAGTTGCAGTTCGAGGCTGGCGCGATTCTTCAGGTTGGAATCGAAGAAGTGTACGCCGTTGCGCCCGGCGCCCTTGGACTGGTACAGCGCCAGATCCGCATGCTTGAGCAGTTCATCGCAGGTGGACCCGTCTTCGGGAAACAGGCTGATGCCGATGCTGGTGGTCATCACCATGCGTCGTCCGGCGAGCTCAATCGGCTCTTTCATCTTGAGCATGATGCGCTGGGCCAGGTTGCGCGCTTCCTCGCGGTCGCGCAGACCGATGAGGATGCAGAACTCGTCGCCGCCGAACCGCGCGACCACGTCTTCATGGCTGCGCACCGAACCCTTGATGTGCTGGGCGATAACCTTGAGCAGTTCATCGCCGGCGTCATGGCCGAGGCTGTCGTTGATGCGTTTGAAGTGGTCGATGTCGAGAAACATCACCGCGAGCATCCCGCCTTCGCTGGATTTCTGGCTCAGCTTTTCGGCGAAGATCTGATTGAAACCGCGCCGGTTGATCAGATTGGTCAGGGCGTCGTAATTGGCCACGTGTTGCAGCGACATGCGCGCCTGATCGAGCTGGCTGAGCAGGGCGTTGACCCGGCGCAGATCGTGCTCCTTGTTCTGCAGCTTCTTGTCGGCCAATGCGGCGCTGATGGCGCTGCCGAGAATCAGCAATGTGATCAGCGCAACAGTCAGGCCCAGTTGCAGGTGACTGGTTTGCGACGCCAATGTCGGCGATTGCCCCTCGGGCAGCACCAGTTGCAGCGCCGCCATGCCGGTGAAATGCATGCTGAGGATGCCCGCACCGAGAATCAGCGCCGCCACGTACTTGAGCATCTGGATGTGCAGGCCGCTGCCTTCGCGCAAATAACCGGCCACCCACAGCGCGGCGAAGCTGGCGCCGATGGCGATCACGATCGATGACACGAACAGGATGGGCTCGTAGTAAGCCGTGGCGGCGGATTCGATGGCGGCCATGCCGACGTAGTGCATGCCGGCGATGCCCAGGCCGATGACGATAGCGGTCTTGAGGTATTGCAGCAGGCTCGGCTGTGGATGGCTGAGGGTGTGCATGGCCAGCCAGGACGCCAGTAACGCGATCACCAGGGAAAACAGGGTCACGGGCAGGTCGTAATGGATGTCGATCGGCGCCTGGAACGCCAGCATGCTGATGAAGTGCATGGCCCAGATGCCGCCGGCCAGGCAGGTTGCGCCGATCCAGCGCCACAGGCGTTGCGAACCGGGCTCTTCAGCGTGGACGACCCGCTCGGCCATGTCTAGGGTGGCGAAACTCGCGGCGCAGGCGACCAGGTAGGCCACCAGCACCAACAGGGGATTGTGTGTGCAATTGAGGATGACCTGCCCGCTCTCCGGCTGCTCGGCAACAAATTGCAAACCAAGCCACTCCATAGCATGCCCCGTCTCTGAGTGCGTCCTTACTGCGTCATCAACGCAGGCGAATGTTTGCAGTATAGAGGCGGTTTTTGGCGTGCAAGCGGTAGTGGCACATTGGCGCTAATGATTTTGGCATGAGCGTCATAGCGTTTGGCGCTAAGCGTTGAAACGCCTGAACTCAGGCGACTTCATTCCAGTGCGGTTGCAGCGGCGGCAGGCCGAAACGGGCCCGCGCCTTGTCGCAGTCGGTGTTCCGTTCGCCGTTTTCCCACGACGCTTCGAACTCGCGGCAGGGGCTGGAACGCTTGTCGTAGATCGTGCAGGCCACCGACTTTCCGACCTCACCCTCCAGCGCGGTGCAGCGCGGCGCCTTGCGGTCGGTGCCGATCATCGCGACCCGGCTGGGCGTGATCTGGGTGACCAGTTCATCGGGTACGGTCCCGCCGGAGGATGCGCATTCACCCCAGAAAAAAGAAACACGAAAATGGGAACAGCAGGCACCGCAATTCAGACACGGACTGACTTCGGACATGGGCGGGGGTATCAAAGGGATTGATCGGCAGGATCCGGACGGATCCGGCGGCCATTCTAGGCTTTGCCACGGCGTTGGGAAGGGGGGCGAGAAAGTATTTTTTCATTGCCGGATTTTTCCGCAAAACCCCCGGTTTTAGGGGGATTCGAAGCATTTCAAGGGCTTACGTTTCGTTACACGGCCATGGCCCGTCATCAGGCTGACGAATGATCACAGACAGCTCCGACGAGCGTGACTAGATTGCAGGTTCCGGGCTCGGATGCGTTGGCAGTGAAGCCCTAATAACAATAAAGAGACGGACCCATGCAGAACTCGACCCAAGCGGCGAATGCCTGGCGCATTCTGTTCCTGCTGTTCCTCGCCAACCTGTTCAACTTCTTCGATCGCACCATCCCGGCGATCATCATCGAACCGATCCGCATGGAATGGCACCTCAGCGACTTTCAGCTGGGGATTGTCGGCACTGCGTTCACCATCGTTTATGCCATTGCCGGCCTGCCGCTGGGACGCATGGCCGACACTGGCTCGCGCAGCAAACTGATGGGCTGGGGCCTGGCGACCTGGAGCGCGCTGACGGCGGTCAACGGTCTGGTCGGCAGTTTCTGGAGTTTCCTGCTGGTGCGCATGGGCATCGGCATCGGTGAAGCGAGTTACGCACCCGCCGCCAACTCGCTGATCGGCGACCTGTTCCCCGCTCACCGCCGGGCCCGGGCCATGGGCATTTTCATGCTCGGCCTGCCGTTGGGGCTGCTGCTGGCCTTCTTCACCATCGGCTGGATGGTCAAGGCGTTCGACAGCTGGCGCGCGCCGTTCTTCATCGCCGCCGTACCGGGGCTGCTGCTGGCGGTGTTCATGTTCTTCATCAAGGAACCCAAACGTGGCGCGGCGGAAACCGTGCAGGTGTCGCAGGAGAAAGTCGACAAGCCGATCCGCCGGATTCTCGCCGTGCCGACCTTCCTGTGGCTGGTGATGGCAGGGCTGTGCTTCAACTTTGCGACCTACGCCTGCAATTCTTTTCTGGTGCCGATGCTCCAGCGTTATTTCCTGATGCCGTTGCAGGAAGCGGCAGTGGCGACCGGGGTGATCGTCGGTGTAACCGGGTTGATCGGCCTGACCCTCGGCGGCTGGATCGCCGACAAGATTCACCAGCGGGTGGCCAACGGCCGACTGCTGTTTGCCGCGTTCAGTCTGATCATCTCCACCCTTTGTACGGCGTGGGCGCTGCATGCCGGGCGTATTGAGATCGGGGTGTTTGTCGCGGTGTTCAGCGTCGGCTGGCTGTTCGCCTACAACTTCTACACCTGTGTGTACACGGCGATTCAAGACGTGGTCGAACCACGCCTGCGAGCCACGGCGATGGCGCTGTTCTTTGCCGGGTTGTATTTGCTCGGTGGCGGTCTGGGGCCGGTGGTGGTCGGCGGTTTGTCGGATCACTTCGCGAAATCGGCGATGGTCGCGGCAGGCGCCGAGCAGATGACCGAGGCGTTCAAGGCCGTCGGCCTGCATGATGCGATGTACCTGATCCCGGTGGCGTTGTTCCTGACCATGGTGTTCCTGTTCCTCGCCTCACGCTGTTTTGTGCGGGATGCGAAGCGGATGAAGGAGGGGCTGGTGGCGGTGGTTGAGCCGCAGAGTCAGGCCGTTACCGCTTGATGACCTGCATCGCCTGATCGTTCCCACGCTCCGCGTGGGAATGCAGCCCGGGACGCTCTGCGTCCCATTCGAGAGCTGGAACGCGGAGCGTCCCTTGAGGCATTCCCACGCGGAGCGTGGGAACGATCGGGGGGGGACAGGCAAACAAAAAGGCCCGCATCGCTGCGGGCCTTTTCGTTTTTGGCGATGGAGCAGGGCGGT
Source organism: Pseudomonas sp. CH235 (assembly GCF_004368175.1). Lineage (NCBI taxonomy): Bacteria > Pseudomonadati > Pseudomonadota > Gammaproteobacteria > Pseudomonadales > Pseudomonadaceae > Pseudomonas > Pseudomonas sp. CH235. The sequence continues at coordinate 7,017 of NZ_RRZJ01000008.1, read as the reverse complement.
TTAGCCTGCCACCAGTACCCGGATCGCTTCCAGTCGCAGTGCTGCCTTGTCGAGCATCGCCAGACCTTGTTCGCGCTGCTTGCGCAGGGCGTCCAGTTCGCTGTCGCGTACAGTCGGGTTGACCGCCTGCAATGCGGTCAGGCGTGCCAGTTCTTCGTCGGTGTCGGCTGCCAGACGGCGGCGGGCCTCGGCCACGCGCTCGGCGTGGCGCGGGGTGACCTTGTCTTCACCGGCGTTGATCCGTGGCGTCAGCTGATCGCGCTGGGCCTGGATGAACTTGTTGGCGCTGGCGCGCGGCACGCTTTCCAGTTGGTCGTTGAGGGTTTCGAACGCCACGCGCGACGACAGGTCGTTGCCGTTGGCATCGAGCAGGCAGCGCAGGGCGGCCGGCGGCAGGTAACGGCCCAGTTGCAGCGAGCGCGGGGCAACCACTTCGCTGACATAGAGCAATTCCAGCAGCACGGTGCCCGGCTTGAGCGCCTTGTTCTTGATCAGCGCGACGGCGGTGTTGCCCATCGAACCGGACAGCACCAGATCCATGCCGCCCTGCACCATCGGGTGTTCCCAGGTGATGAACTGCATGTCCTCGCGCGACAGCGCCTGGTTGCGGTCGTAGGTGATGGTCACGCCTTCGTCGTCGCCCAGCGGGAAGCTGGCGTCGAGCATCTTCTCGCTCGGCTTGAGGATCAGGGCGTTTTCCGAATGGTCTTCGCTGTCGATGCCGAACGCGTCGAACAGGGTTTCCATGTAGATCGGCAGGGCGAACTGATCGTCCTGTTCGAGGATGTCCTCGACCAGCGCTTCACCTTCGCCGGCGCCGCCGGAGTTGAGTTCCAGCAGACGGTCGCGACCGGTGTGCAGCTCGGCTTCCAGACGCTCGCGCTCGGTGCGCGCCTCGTCGATCAGCGCTTGCCACTCGCCGTCGTCGGCTTCTTCGAGCAGCGGCAGCAGGCGCGGACCGAACTGATGTTGCAAGGCGTTGCCGGTCGGGCAGGTGTTGAGAAACGCGTTCAGGGCTTCGTGGTACCACTGGAACAGACGCTCTTGCGGGCTGGTTTCCAGGTACGGCACGTGCAGTTCGATGATGTGCTTCTGGCCGATCCGGTCGAGACGACCGATCCGCTGCTCCAGCAGGTCCGGGTGCGACGGCAGATCGAACAGCACCAGATGGTGGGCGAACTGGAAGTTGCGACCTTCACTGCCGATTTCCGAGCAGATCAGCACCTGCGCGCCGAACTCTTCGTCGGCGAAGTAGGCGGCGGCGCGGTCACGCTCGAGGATGTTCATGCCTTCGTGGAACACCGTGGCCGGGATGCCGGAGCGCACGCGCAGGGCGTCTTCCAGGTCCATCGCGGTTTCGGCGTGGGCGCAGATCACCAGCACTTTGGTGCGCTTGAGCATTTTCAGCTGGTCGATCAGCCACTCGACGCGCGGGTCGAATTTCCACCAGCGTTCTTCTTCGCTGGCGTCCGGCTGGGCCTGGAAGCTGACTTCCGGGTACAGCTCGGCGTGTTCGCCCAGCGGCAGTTCGAGGTATTCGTCCGGGCACGGCAGCGGGTACGGGTGCAGTTTGCGCTCCGGGAAACCCTGCACGGCGGCGCGGGTGTTACGGAACAGCACGCGGCCGGTGCCGTGGCGGTCGAGCAGTTCACGCACGAGGCGGGCGCTGGCTTCGGTGTCGCCATCGTTGACGGCGGTGAGCAGGGCTTCACCTTGATTGCCGAGGAAACCGTGGATGGTCTTGTGCGCGGCCGGCGACAGGCGACCCTTGTCCAGCAGCTCCTGAACGGCTTCGGCCACCGGGCGATAGTTTTCGCTCTCGGCGCGGAAGGCGGCCAGGTCATGGAAACGGTTCGGGTCGAGCAGGCGCAGACGGGCGAAGTGGCTGTCCTGACCGAGTTGTTCGGGGGTGGCGGTGAGCAGCAGCACGCCGGGAATGACTTCGGCCAGCTGTTCAACCAGCGAGTATTCCGGGCTGACTTTGTCTTCGTGCCAGACCAGGTGGTGGGCTTCGTCGACCACCATCAGGTCCCAACCGGCAGCGAACAGCGCGTCCTGCGCCTTTTCGTCGTCGACCAGCCACTCCAGCGCCACCAGGGCCAGCTGGGTGTCTTCGAACGGGTTGGTGGCATCGCTTTCGATGAAGCGTTCTTCGTCGAACAGCGCAACCTGCAGGTTGAAGCGGCGGCGCATTTCCACCAGCCATTGGTGCTGGAGGTTTTCCGGTACGAGGATCAGCACGCGGTTGGCGCGGCCCGACAGCAGCTGGCGATGGATCACCAGACCGGCTTCGATGGTCTTGCCCAGACCCACTTCGTCCGCCAGCAATACGCGCGGCGCGATGCGGTCGGCGACTTCACGGGCAATGTGCAACTGGTGGGCGATCGGTTGTGCACGCACGCCGCCCAGGCCCCACAGCGCGGACTGCAACTGGCGGCTGGTGTGTTCCAGGGTGTGATAGCGCAGGGAGAACCAGGCCAGCGGGTCGATCTGGCCGGCGAACAGACGGTCGCTGGCCAGACGGAACTGAATGAAGTTCGACAGCTGGGTTTCCGGCAGGGTGACCGCTTCGTTTTGCGCGTTGAGGCCGTGATAGACCATCAGGCCGTCGACGTCGTCGACTTGCTGGACAGTCATCTTCCAGCCTTCGAAGTGAGTGATCGAGTCGCCGGGCGAGAACCGCACGCGGGTGAGGGGCGCATTCCGTAGCGCGTACTGGCGAGTCTCGCCAGTGGCCGGGTAAAGCACGGTCAACAAGCGGCCGTCCTGTGCCAGAACGGTGCCTAAACCAAGCTCTGCTTCGCTGTCACTGATCCAGCGTTGCCCCGGTTGATACTGCTGCGCCATGCTGCCTGACTCCCACCTTGAAAAAGCGGGCTATCTTAACGGAATGAGGGCCCGAGGCCAAAGGATAAGGAGCCTCGGCCCGGCTTTTAACCGCAATCGGCCAATTGCAGGGAAGATTAGGTCATGCATCGGTTTTACGGGATGTTGAGGCACCCTTGAGTGCCAAACCGGTCACAAGTTTGCGACCGATGGCTCAAGGCACCCCTGGCGCCGCCGATAACCTGCTGACAGGAGACCCTCATATGCTGCCACCGATGCTCCCCCTGAGCGCCGTGCCGATCACCTCCCAGCAGGATCCGATCCGCCAGCGACCGGATATTCCCCCTGTGGTGCCGGTGCAGGAAAGCTCCAACGAAAGCACCATCGACCTGCAAAAACGCGACCCGGAAGAGGACGGTTATCTGCTGCGCGAAGAGCAGCGCCGTCAGCAGGAACGCGATCGCCGGCGCCGCGAAGCCGACGACGACCCCGAAGCGCACCTCGCCGTGCCCGGCACCGAACTGAACGCCGACAACACTGTGCCGGTGGCGCCGTTGATGGAAGATCAGCCGCGTCAGGGGCTTTGGGTCGACATCGAAATCTGAGGCTGGACGGCCAGTTCCGTCAGGTTCTCCAGCAACACGTCGATCTCTTCTTGCGTGTTCAAGTAGCTCACCGCCACCCGCGCAATATTCGTCAGCCCGCGCGCCTGCATGTCCAGCGGCGTGTAGGCCACGCCATTGGCGCCGATGTTGATTCGCCGTTCGGCCAACGTCTGCTTCAGCGCCACGCTGTCCCAGCCTTCAAGCGTGAAGGCGATCAGCCCGGATTGTTGATTCGCCGTTCCGAGATCCCGCAGCGTCAGGCCGGGAATCGCCTTCAGGCGTTGGCGCAATCCGTTGCTCAATTGTTCGATGCGCTGGCGAACGGGAATCGCGCCGAGGCGGTTGTACTCCTCCAGTGCATTGGCCAGCCCGGCCAGCAGCGCCAGTGACACTTCACTGGTTTCAAAGCGGCGCGCGTCGTCGCGCAGGGTAAAGCGCTTGCCGTCCCATGGCGCCGACAACACATCGCGTTGCACGGGGAGCAGCCGTTGCAAAAAATGCGGCCGGATGTACATCAGCGCCGTGCCGCGCGGCCCGCGCAGGAACTTGCGACCCGCACCCTTGAGCACATCGCACTGTAAGGCCTGAACATCGCAGGGCAACTGTCCCAGTGCCTGGCCGGCGTCGATGAAATAAGGGATGCCGTGGCGCCGCGCGACATTGCCGATCTGCGCGGCGGGGTTGATCAGACCGCCGTTGGCCGGCAGCCAGGTCAGGGCGATCAGACGTACCTGGCCGTCGATCATCTGCGCCAGGGCTTGCGGATCGACCGCACCTTTGGCATCGCAAGGAATCACTTCGAGCCGCGCGCCGGCCTTCACCGCTTCGGCCATGCACGCCAGGTTGCCGGCCCATTCATGGCGACCCACCAGAATCCGTTCGCCGGGCTGCCACGGCCCCAGCGCGTTGAACGCCTGACTCCAGGCTGTCGAGCCGCTGCTGGCGAAGGCGATGTCTTCGGGCTGGGCGTTGAGCAGGACGGCGGCCGCATTGCGCGCGCGTTCCTGGACCCGGTTGTCCGCCGACTCCATCGGCCCGCCGAGTGCTTCGCGTTGCAGCTGTTCGATCACCGCATCGAGGGTGGCCTGGCTTGGCAACGAGGCGCCGGCGTGGTTGAAATGGATCACCTGAGCGCAGCCTGGCGTGGCGGCGCGCAGACGCAGGATGTCGTCGATGTTCACGGCTTGAGCTCGAAGATTGCGTCGATTTCCACCGCGACGCCGGCCGGCAGGCTCGCCACGCCGACCGCGGTACGCACGTGCCGACCCTTGTCGCCGAGGGCGTTGACCAGCAGATTCGAGGCGCCGTTGGCGACCACGCCCTGAGCCTTGAAGTCCGGCGTGGCGGCCACGAAAACCCCGAGGCGCAGGATGCGCACCAGCTTCGACAGGTCATCGCCCAGCGCATGGCTCAACTGGGCGAGCAGGCCCAAGGCAGCCAGTTCAGCGGCGTTGGCGCCTTCTTCGTCGGAGATCGCTTCGCCCAGTCGTCCGATGAACGCAGGTTTGCCGTCGAGCAATGGAATCTGCCCGGAGATGAACAACTGGTTCTGGCTGACCACGTGGTTGACGTAATTGGCGATCGGCTGGCTCGGCTCGGGCAGGCGCAGGCCGAGTTGTTGCACGCGTTGGCTGAGGGAATCGGTCATGGGAAGTCCTCCTGAGTGAGGGCTTCAGCATGTTGGGGCGAGCGAAGGGCGACAAACGGATAGATTTAATCCGACGCATCCAAAAAACTCATGCGTTCGCGGTTTCCTCCAGCCATTCGCAGAAACTCTGCGCCGCCGGCGTGGGCGGGCGTTGCGGGGTGACCAGCCAATAACCGATCTCGCCGAGCATCGGCGGGGTGTCGAAGGCCGGTACCAGCGCGCCTTCCTTGATTCGCCGTTCGATCATTCGCTGGCGACCCATGGCAATGCCCTGACCGGCGACGGCCGCTTCGACGACGATGTTGTAGTCGTGGAGCATGACGCTGGGCACATGAGCCAGATCGATGCCGCTGTGTTGCTGCCAGTCGATCCATTCGAACGGCTGGTGCGACTTGGCCATCAGCAAGGGGCCGTTGGTCACGCCTTTGGCCTTGAAGGCCGGGCTGCAGACTGGCGTCAGGGTTTCAGCCATGAACCGCCGGGCCTGGACTTTCGGCCAACCGCCCTTGCCGTAGCGGATCGCCAGATCCACCTCGCCGGCATCGACGTCGGCCAGTTGCACGGCGGGCAGCAGTTCGACATGGATGTTCGGGTATTTCGCGTTGAAATCCGCCAGACGCGGCGCCAGCCACAAGGTGGCGAAAGAGGCGAGCAGACCGATGCGCAAGGTGGTGGGGCGCTCGCCGCGCAGGTCGTGGGTGGCGGCGGCAATCGCGGCGAGGGCCGGTTCGATCTGCCGGTAGTAATGTTCGCCGGCGGCCGTCAGATCGATCGCCCGGGTGCGGCGCACGAACAGTCGCTGATCGAGGAATTCTTCGAGTTTGTGTACCTGATGGCTGATCGCGCTTTGGGTCACCGACAGCTCATCGGCAGCCTTGATGAAACTCAAATGACGGGCCACGGCCTCAAAGGCACGCAAGGCCATCAGCGGTGGCAGGTCCTGATGCAGGGGCACGGCGCAGATCCTTCGGGTTCAGGGCGAGGCGCCGATTGTGCGGGCAAATCCGGTGGGCGGTACATGAATTGTTGTAGAGCGTTTAGGTGAGTGGCTGGTCAGCGTTCGCGCCAGGCCGCATTATTGGCGCAGTCCTGCCGTTGAAGCGGCAGTTGTGATTCAGTCCAAGCGATGCACCGAACGCCATGAGCCAAGACGACAAGCTGATCGACCTCAACACCGAACGCGCCAAGCGGGTTCATGACCTCAACGAGAAGCGCCTGAATGAAGTGCGCCAGGCTTTCGAGCAGGCCATGCCGTTGGGTAAACCCAAGAAAAAGCCGAAAAACAAACCGAAAAAGCGTTGATCTCCCCTGCATCCGTTGATGCAGGTCAGTTATTTCCCTTCCTTTCCTCCTCTCTGTGACCGGCATTGATCCCGGTCAATTCCTGCGCCTGCCTGATTGGTTAACTTAGTTCCATCGCAGCAAAGCAGGGGCCAGGAGGCCAGTCATGTTTTTCGATAACGTGGTGTTTGCCGGGGTCCTGACTGTGGGGCTGATGGTTCTGTTTTTTGCAGGGTTTGGATTTTTTATCTGGAAGGATGCGAATAAGCGCAAGAAGTAAAGTTGGGTCTTTCTGGATTTGATGAGCACGCAAGGCATTTTGGGGCGACTTCGGTTGCCCCTTTTTTTTGTCTTCTTGGCGGCCTCTGGGCCGACCAAGTTGTGGTTCGTTTTGTGTGAATATCCGTTTCTTCGGGTGCGGCGGCTGGCGGTTCCGCTCTTACAGCGGGTCACTTTTTCAAACGCCAAAAAGTAACCAAAAGGCTGGGCCCCGGCGTTCGGCCCCTCGCTGAGGCTCGGCGTTCCTTCGCTCCGGGATTCATCCGGGGGCATCGCCTACGGTTTGCTTCGCTGCACCTCCTCTCGATGCATGCGGCTGCGCCGCACGGTCGCTGCGCTCCCACCCCCGGATAAATCCCTCCACTCAGCCTTCCGATG
>NZ_RRZJ01000068.1:0-1299 GCF_004368175.1 Pseudomonas sp. CH235 | reverse complement strand
CCCTCACTGTAGAGACCGGTACATCCTTTACACATTAGACCGGGGACATCGTTTACACCTTTTACAGGCTTGATACGCGGTTGGCACCGCGCTCAAGCCTGCCTAAACAGAAGTTGCAAAGGTACAGCTCCCACACGTCATCAGCCACTTCCTTCAGCGCGATGTCCTCGCCGATCAGCGCCTCGCCCAAAAACATTCGTTGCCCCTTCCACTTGAACTCGCCGTTCGAACGAACCTTGCGTACCTCAACCTCAGGGCCATATTCGACCGCGGGCAAGTAGCCCGGATACGGGCGCAACGAAGGTCTGTATACGGAAGCCGGCGGTTTCATGCCCAGTGCGGTGTGTGGTCGATCATGGTTGAAGTCCTGAACGAACTCTTCAAAGGCCAGCTGCTGGCGTACGAGATTTTCCGCAGGTGTTCGCAGTACCGCTGCTTTGAGGGTGCGGTGCATCCGTTCGTGTCGACCGTTCTGGTCAGGACGCCCTGGTGTGATTGTCTCGATATGGATGCCATGCCTGATGAACCAGACGGACAGCTTCGACAGCCGCGCCAAACCGGTCGATGCGAAAGGCGCCCCGTTATCTGTGCGGATTACGTCCGGCAATCCAAACTCCCGGAAAGCCCATTCGAATCCCTGTCGCGTCGGCTCGCTGTGCGTGCCGGGCAGCGCCCGGCAGAGCAGCAGATAGCGGCTCATCTGATCGGTAATGGTCAGCGGATAGCACCAATTGCCGTCCTGCATCCTGAACTGCCCTTTGAAGTCGGCACACCAGGTCTGGTTGGGTTCATCGGCCGGGCGTAAATGCGTCGGAGCACGCGGGCGCAAAGGATAAGGGCGCCGCGCAATGACCAAGCCAGCCTTCTTCAACCACTCACCAGCAGTGCTCGCGGCCGGCCATGGGATCTGTGGATCGGACTTTCGCAGGCGATCAATGATCTGTTTGGGACCTCGATCCGGATGCTCGTTTTTCTTGGCCAGCAATGTGGCGATGATTTCATCCGGGGTTTGATGAGGGCAGTTCAAAGGCTTGCGGGATTGCTCTTTCAAGCCATCCACGCCGAGCGCTGCATACCGATCCAGCCATTTATCGACGGTTGGTCGGCTGATCCCATAACGCCGGCTCAATTGGCTCTTGGTGTAGCTGCCACTGAGCCAGTCACTGACTAATTTCACTCGTTGATCCATCGGGGACTCTTGATTCCAGGGCATGGTCAGCACCTCCTGACCATGATTGATACCTGTAAACCATGTCCCCGGTCTCAAACGTAAAGGATGTACCCGGTCTTTACCCACCC
>NZ_RRZJ01000067.1:0-1421 GCF_004368175.1 Pseudomonas sp. CH235 | reverse complement strand
TCGCGCTGGGCGTGGATGAAGATTTGTTCGGCGCCTTTTTTGTCTTCGATGCGCAGTTCGTTGTAGCCACCGCCGCCCGGGGAGCTGAGGGTTTTGAAGACGCTGCGGGTTTTGTTCGCCGGCAGGGCGTACGGCACCGGGTTTTCCTTGTGGTACAGGCAGCCGGTGACGAGGGGCTGGTCGGGGTCGCCTTCGAGGAAGGTGACGAGGACTTCCATGCCGATGCGCGGGATGGAGATGGCGCCGTAGCGGTCGCCGGCCCAGGAGCTGGAGACGCGCAGCCAGCAGCTGGTCTTGTCGTCGGCCTGGCCTTCGCGGTCCCAGTGGAATTGCACCTTGATGCGGCCGTACTGGTCGCAGTGGATTTCTTCGCCTTTGGGGCCGGTGACCATCGCGGTCTGGCTGCCGAGCACGCGGGGTTTCGGGTGTTCGAGCGCGGGGCGGTAGAACACGTCCCACGGGGTGGCGAGGAAGGTGTTGCGGTAGCCCTGGTGGAAGTCATCCTTGTTGTCGGTGGTGTCGCTGGTTACCGACTCTTCGAGGACTTGCGGTTGTTTGCCTTCGTGGAAGATTTCGGTGAGCAGCCACAGGTCGTTCCACTCGCTGCGCGGGTGGTCGGACATTTCCATGAAGTGGCCGCTGACCAGTCTGGTCTGGTCGCCGCGACCTTCGGCCTGACGGTAGTCGGCGCGGTGGCGTTCGAGGGCGCGCTGGCTGAGGAACTTGCCGCGGGCGCGGTCGATGAAGCGGCCGGGGTGGTCGTAGTCTTCCAGATCCGGTTCAGCGTCTTTGCTATCAAGAGCGCCGTCCGGTTTGTACGCGGCCTCCATTTGCAGGCGCGGTTTTTCGAAGTCGTAGTCGCGGCGGGTGGTGCGGCTGGTGCGGGTTTCCAGACGCAGCTTGAAGCCTTTGATCACCGGTTCTTCGGCGACCATGCCGCTGCCTTGCACGTACGCGGTCGGTTGGCCGAGGTTCGGGAAAACCGTCTGGTCATCGCCGAACACCAGCAGGTGGCCTTTCTGGCTGTGCTGGAAGTGGTAGTGAATGCCTTCTTCTTCGCACAGGCGCTGGACGAAGTGCAGATCGGTTTCGTCGTACTGCACGCAGTAGTCGCGATCCGGGCACGGCTGGCTGAGCTGGAAGCTGTAGGCGTTGCCCTTGATGCCGTGCTCGTCGAGGATCAGCGCGATGATTTTCGGCGCCGACATCTGCTGGTAGATGCGCTGGTTGGTGCGGTGATGCAGGTATTGCAGCTGCGGCACCAGCGAGACCTTGTAGCGGGTCAGGCGCTTGCCGGCATCGCCCTGGGCCACGCGGTAGATCTGGCCGTGGATGCCCGAGCCCTGCGGATCGAGGGCGAGGAACGCCTGTTTGTGCAGGAGTTTTTCCAGGTCCAGATCCGGGTTTTCGCTGACCAGTTC
>NZ_RRZJ01000066.1:0-1439 GCF_004368175.1 Pseudomonas sp. CH235 | reverse complement strand
ACTCAACCTGATCGGTTGAACCCGTCGAACCCGTTTCCTCTTCATTGGCTACGAACGAGTCGTGCCAGACACCCATTTGGATCAAGCGGTAGCGATACAACCTGCACCGCCCTGGCAGTTAACTGCCCCAGAGAAACGTTGGTGCTGCCAATGCGTCCAAAACGTGTCACAGAACTGTGGCTCGTGCAAAACACACGTCCAGTCCCAGCTGGCTCACCTGGCAGACGACCCGGTTACAACACACTCAGGCGGTGATGGTCGGTCGCCACTCAGATTTAGTGGTTCGAGCCCAGTCCCTTTTTGGTTGGCCAACCATCACCTCATTCGCCCCTCAGGCGAAACAGCGTCTGGCATCGAAAGGCTGTTTCTCCTTCAGGATGTGATAACTCGCTCGCGCCAGCTTGTGTGCGAGTGCCTTGGTAGCGACCACGGCATTGGTCTTGGCTTTCTTCTTCTCGAAAAAGCGTTTGGCATCCTCACTGAAGCGCCGGGCGAAATTAGCCGCTTCGATATAAGCCCAGATCAAATAAGCGTTGCCGTTCTTGGCGTTGCCTTCACCTTTCTTTTTGCCGTTGGAGTAATGCGCACTTTTTACGCAGCGAGCGTAAGAGGCGAAGTGGCCTACGTCGGCAAAACGCTCGATATTTCCGGTTTCCAGCATGATGACCGTGGCCAGCACTTCGCCAATTCCGGGCATCGTTTTCAACAAAGAAAACTCCGGGCGCAAATAGGCTTCGTGCAGTAATCGCTCTTCAAGAAAATCAATCTGGATCTGCAATGCCTGGACAATGGCGACATTCGCTTTCATTGCCAGAGCCACATCCGTCGGCAGGCCCAGCCTGTCGACAGATGTGGCTGACAACCCTTTGACTTCATTGCAGCTCAACCGCTGGCCAAACTGGCGCGCCATGATGTTCTCGACGGACAGAATGTGCTGAGTCCGACTGCGTACCAGTTGAATACGTTTGCGTGCCAAATCTCGCAGCGCACGCTCTTGCGGCGGATGGATATATCCGGTCGGTAAAATCCCGAGTCGCAGCAAATGAGCCAGGAAAGTCGCATCATCCTTGTCGTCAGAATGCTTCAAACCGTCGTAGCGTTTCATCGCCACGGGATGGGCCAGCTTCACCTCGAAGCCCGCCGCCTTAAGGCCATCGACCAACCAATACCAGTTGTAGGTGGACTCAACCACGACGCCAACCAATTCAGCACGGTGAGGCTCAAGCAGCAAAAGGATCGGTGTTAGCTCGTTGGGACAGCGTCGACTGACCAGTACCCGATCCGTTTCGTCGGTAACCACCACAACACTGTTGTTCGAATGCAGGTCTATGCCACAGAATTTCATCACGGCCTCCTACGCAAAAGACTAAGTTCGCACCTTGAATTTTGCGCCACCTCCGTGAGGTGGGGAGGCCGGCCAGATGATTCTCAGATTTATT
>NZ_RRZJ01000065.1:0-1690 GCF_004368175.1 Pseudomonas sp. CH235 | reverse complement strand
CAGCAAATCATCTCTCCACCACTTACTGACGATCTCCTATATCTGTTCAACAAAACCACGAGAGTCTATTATTTCAGTTTCATCCCACGCGAGCACTCTCGGATCATCATAGTCGCTCTCAAACTCTCCAGAAAAATCAAAATCAGTATCCTGCAAATGATTTTCAAGGAGTTTATAAATCAAAAACCTATGGCGATAGGTTAAATAATCAAACTCCGGAACAATGAAACTCTTAATTATTTCGTGTTGATCCTCATACTGATTAGGATCATAAACCCACAACGCCTTACCAAGCGTCTCTTCGCGATCGTAAATCGATATCCCACTCAAAACATGGGAGAGTCGAGGTTCATATGGAAGTCTTGTAAATGGCAGCATCAACATAATCTTACCTATCGTGGAAAGCCAGTAAATGGTCGTTTGACATCTCGCTTATCAAATTTCACTTCCGCCCCATCCAAGCTATCTATATATCGAGGATTGCTTAGATCTCTTTCATTGGGCTTGTAACCACGGCCTGCTCCTGGCAGTCTCATCCTAACAATAGGGTTTTGATCAGCATCATATCCTGTCGGCTCAGGAATTTTTTTATGCATCCTAGATAAAGCAAAATGCAACGCCCGAAACTGCATCATCCAACTATTGAATTGAGAACTTGGCCCCACCATCCCTCTAACGCCTTTTTTTGTTGGATGCGATCCGTCTATAGACCTCTGCTTTAAAGCTGCATCATCAATTTCTGGCCCATGCTTTTCTACAGAGTGCATTCTGTATTGTCTGTTCCAAGCTAATACCTGACGCTTAGCTTCAGCTTCATTTTGTGGCCCATCTTTGCCAACGGCCGGAACGATTGGCAACCCTTGATTGACGTTAGGTCTGTTAGCCTGAGTTGGTACTGAGCACTTCTGGATCTTATTGTTTTTGGGCGGCGGACAATTGGACGTCAACCCCAACGGATCCACCCACCCCGTCGGATTCGGCACATACCGGTACTGATTCAACCCACCCGCCAACTTCACCGGATCCGGCGTCAGGTACCGCCCCACCTCCGGGTCGTAATACCGGTGTCGGTTGTAATGCAGCCCGCTTTCTTCATCGAAATACTGCCCCTGAAACCGTAGTGGCTGGTTCAGGTAGTCCTCGGTCGCGAGCTCCAGCGAGGTGACCTTGCCGTAGGCGCTGTATTTAGCGGACCAGACGATCTCGCCGCTGTAGTCGGTCAGTTCCTGCGGGGTGCCGAGGTGGTCGAGCTGGTAGTAGAACGGGCAGGCGCGTTTCGGGCCTTTGCCGTCGAGCATGGCCAACGGGCGGAAGGTGCCGGGTTCGTAGATGAAGCTGCGGTGCTGGGTTGGGCTGCTTTCGGCGATCAGGTGGTCGCCTTGCCAGAAGAACTCGGTGGTCTGGCCGTCGACGGTTTTGCGGATGCGCCGGCCGAAGGCGTCGTATTGGTAGGTCGCGGTTTTGCCGTCGGGGCGGGTCAGGCCGATCAGGCGGTGCTGGCTGTCGTAGCGGTATTCGGTGACAAGGGTTTGCGCGCGGCCGCGGCGTTCGCGGATCAGGTTGCCGAAGGCGTCGTAGTCGTAATGACGATCGCCCTGCATCAGCAGGCGATTGCCTTTGATCTGTGTCGGACCGGGGCGATCCTGCATCAGCAGGTTGCCGGCCGGGTCGTGGGCGAAGGTTTCCGGCA
>NZ_RRZJ01000064.1:0-1756 GCF_004368175.1 Pseudomonas sp. CH235 | reverse complement strand
TGCCGAGTGTCGAGCGGCCGGCGATACACAACAGCCTGTCGCGGGCGGCGATCTTTCTCGGGGATGAGCCGGAGGAGTTGATTGTTGCGCTGGCGGGGGACGCGGCGCGGTTTTATCACTTTCGGGCTGGGGGGCTGACGGCGGTCAGCGATGCGTACGGCAACCGCTTGCGTATTACGCGGGACCGTCTGGATCGCGTTGAGCGCCTCGACAACGGCGCTGGTCGCTCCTTGTTGCTGCGCTATGAGCGGGCGCATCTGGTCGCGGTCGATTATCAGGTTTTTCGGGATTCGACCTGGCGCACCGAGCAGACGCTGGCCAGCTACCGCTTTGATGCCCGCCATCGGTTGATCGAGGCGTCGAACGCCGTCGGCGAGACCGAGCGTTACGACTACGACGACCAGCACGTCATCCTGCAACGGCAACTGGCCGGCGGTGCGAGCTTCTTCTGGGAATGGGAACGTGCCGGCAAGGCGGCGCGCTGTGTGCGGCACTGGGCGTCGTTTTCGCAGATGGACACGCGTTACGTCTGGGATGGCGCCGGCCGTGTCACGGTGCATTACGTCGATGGGACTGAAGAGACTTACGTCCACGATGACACCGCGCGGCTGGTGCGTCAGGTGTCGGCGGACGGGGGCGAACAGCTCAAGGCATACGATTCGGCGGGCCGGCTGGTTGCCGAGCAGGATGCGCTGGGGGCGGTCACCGAGTACCGCTATGACGACGCCGGGCGGTTGATCGCGCTGATTCCGCCGGACGATGCGCCGACGTCCTACGAGTACCGCAACGGTTTCCTGCACAGCCGCTCACGTGGCGATGCGGTGTGGACGTACCGGCGCAATGCCCAGGGTGACATCACCGAAGCGGTCGATCCCGATGGCCATGTCACCCATTACCACTACGACGCGCAGGGGCGGTTGCTGTCGATCCGTTATCCGGATTCCGGTCGCCATGTGTTCGTGTGGAACGACCTCGGGCAACTGGTCGAGGAAAGCCTGCCGGACGGTGGGGTTCGGAAGTTTTCCTACGACCTGCAGGGACGACGGATTACTGCGCAGGATGAGCATGGTGCGGTCACCTACCACGCGTGGGATGCCGTTGGCCGGCTGATCCAGACCACCTCGCCGAATGGCGCCACTCGAGCCTTCAGTTATAGCGCTTACGGCCAGATCACCGCCGAACGCGATGAACTGGGGCGGATCACCCGCTACGAGTATGACGACGACCTGCATTTGGTCAGCCGACGGATCAACCCCGACGGCACACGAGTCCAGTACCGCTACGACCATGCGCAGCTGCTGCTGACGGAAATCGAGAACGAGTCCGGCGAAAAGTATCGGCTGGACTACACGCCCACCGGACTGATCCGACAGGAAACCGGCTTCGATGGTCGGCGCACGGCGTATGCCTACGACCGCAACGGTCATCTGCTGGAGAAGACCGAGTTCGGCGACGACGGCACCACGCTGGTCACCACTTACCAGCGCGACAGCGCCGGGCGATTGCTGCTCAAGACCCTGCCGGACGGGGTCGAGGTCAGCTACCGCTATGACCGTCTCGGCCGGCTGGTCGGCGTGGATGACGGCCAGGATCACCCGCTGGCCTTCGAATACGACCTGCAGGACCGGCTGGTGCGCGAGCATCAGGGCTGGGGCACCCTGCGTTACGCCTACGACGCCTGCGGCCAGCTCACCCGCCTGCGTCTGCCGGACAACAGCAAACTCGATTACCACTACGCCAAGGGCGGGGCGCTGAC
>NZ_RRZJ01000007.1:0-239013 GCF_004368175.1 Pseudomonas sp. CH235 | reverse complement strand
GGGGTAATTGTCGACGGGGGGGGCGGGGGGGGATTCTCGCCGAGAGCCATGGCCGAGTAGAGAGCCGAAGTACAAATTCGGAAATGACCTACGCGAAAAGCAGACGACATCACTTTGCTCGTCTGGACGAAAGCATTTTCGCGAAGAGAAAAAGAAGCGTCTCACCTGGTTGTCTGAAACGTCCGCAGTAAGCGGAACAATTTCAGACAACCAGATGAAAGCAGAACCTGGCCTCAGGAAGACAGGTAAGAGGAGCGGGTCAGACCCAGACGCAATGCATCGAGAAACTGAGTGCGCTCGCTGGCGCTGATGCGGGCACTGGCGCACTTGTCGCGGTAGTGGGTCATCAGCTCTTCCGGCGACAGGTGCACGTAGCGCAGCATGTCTTCGATGGTGTCGTGGGTTTCAATACCGGCGTGGTACACGCTGCCGTCGGCGTTCTGGTAGATGTTCACCGAGTCGGTGTCACCGAACAGGTTGTGCATGTCGCCGAGGATTTCCTGATAGGCGCCGACCAGGAATACGCCCAGCAAGTAATCTTCACCTTCGTTCAGCGCGTGCACCGGCAGGCTGGTCTCGATGCTCTGCTCGTCGACGTACTGATTGATCTTGCCGTCGGAGTCGCAGGTCAGGTCTTGCAGAACGGCACGACGCAGCGGCTCTTCGTCGAGACGGTGCAGCGGGATGATCGGCAGGACCTGATCGATCGCCCAGGTGTCCGGCAGGCTCTGGAACACCGAAAAATTGCAGATGTACTTGTCGGCCAGCTTGTCGTTGAGTTCGTCCAGCACCTGACGGTGCGAACGCTGACGCGCTTTCAGCGAGTTGTGCAGGCGACGGCACACGGCGAAGTAGCACTGCTCGGCCAGGGCTTTCTCGGCCAGGGTCAGTTTGCCGTCGGCGTACTGGGCGGCCACGTCGCTCATGTAGTGGGTGGCGCGCCAGTAGGTTTCGGTGACCATTTCGATGTCGGTCGGGCCGAGCAGGTCAACCAGCCACTGCACGGTTTCCGGCAGCGCTTCCTTGTTCTCGATCTGTGGCACGTCGTCGTTGTGCTTCTCGACGTCGGTCACCTGCACCACCAGCATCGCGTGGTGGGCGGTCAGCGAGCGGCCGCTTTCGGAGAAAATGTGCGGATGCGGCAGAGCCTGCGCGTCGCAGAACTCTTTGAGCATGCCGACCACGACACCGGCGTAGTCGTCCATGTCGTAGTTGATCGAACTGGCGTTGCGCGAGTGGGTACCGTCGTAGTCGACGCCCAGACCGCCACCGACGTCGATGTGATCGACCGGCAGACCGAGGTTGCGCAGCTCGCCGTAGTAACGGATCGCTTCCTTGAAGCCGTGCTGGTAGTCAGCGAGGTTGGCGATCTGCGAACCCATGTGGAAGTGCAGCAGACGAATGCCCTGATCCAGGCCCGCCGCGCGGAAGCGCTCGACCACCGACAGCAGTTGCGCCGCCGACAGGCCGAACTTGGATTTCTCGCCACCGGTGTCCGCCCACTTCGACGACGCCAGCGACGACAGACGCACGCGCAGGCCGACCTGCGGCTTGACCTTGAGCGAGGCGGCTTCTTCGATCACCAGACCGACTTCGGATTCTTTCTCGATCACGATGAACACGTTGTGGCCGAGCTTCTGGCCCATCAGCGCCAGGCGGATGAACTCGCGGTCCTTGTAACCGTTGCAGACGATGGTGCCGCCCTTCGGCGCCAGTGCCAGCACCGCCAGCAGCTCAGGCTTGGAGCCGGCTTCCAGACCGATGGAAACGTTCTGGGTGGCGATGATGTTCTCGATCACCGCTTCCTGCTGGTTGACCTTGATCGGGTACAGCGCGGTGTATTTGCTCTGGTATTCCAGACGCTCGATGTTCGCATCGAACGCACCGGTCAGCTGACGGACGCGGTCTTGCAGGATGTCGGGGAAACGCACCAGCAGCGGCAGGGACAAGCCACTTTTGCGCAACTGGTCGACTTGTTCGAACAGATCGATAGGCGAGCTGCTCGGGCCGTTCGGACGAACTTCGACGCGACCGGCGTCATTGATCGCGAAGTACCCGGCCCCCCAATGGCGAATCCCGTAAACACTGCGGCTGTCCGCAACTGTCCATTGGCTGCCATCGTCTTTGCGTGTGCGTCGTACGGACATCGAAGTCCCCTATAAAGAAGTCATAGTGCGTCGCCTGATCTCAGGCCGGCGCAGTCTAAAGAATGAAAATGACGGTTCGTCAGCGGGGCGGTAGACCGCGCTGACAGCGTTGAGTTTAGAAACCGGTCATGAACAGGCTCTGTGAAAACCATGGAAACGACGTCAGACCCAGAGACTCTGGAGCTGAATCAAGCCGCCGGTGGGTTTCACAGAGGCTGCTAGCCGCCGGACTTCTTCGCCTTGAAACCGTGCTTGACCAACTCGGCCAGGAGCAGCTCGACATGGTCGCCCTGGATCTCGATGATCCCGTCTTTTAACGCACCGCCGGTGCCGCAACGTTTCTTCAACGTTGTCGCCAGCTCCTTGAGTGCGTCTTCGGCCAGGGGCACGCCGGTGATGGTGGTCACCGTCTTGCCGCCACGACCCTTGCTCTCGCGGCGCACGCGGGCAATGCCGTCGCCGGCCGGAATCACGGTTTGCTTGCAGATACAGGCGTCCACCGGCTTGCTGCATTCCGGGCAATGACGACCTGCGTCGGTGGAAAATACCAGGCCGCCCAGGGCGGCGAAGGATGCGGCTTTTTTGGCCACCGGCAATCCTCTCGGGAGGACAAAGACTGATCGCAGCCTTGGGCAAGGCTATCGACCGCGAAGCCCCACTCAGGCAGGGGCAGCGCTACTGTGCCATGAGCTCCTGAAAGCGGGCCGGCACAGCTTGAAAAGGTCGCGCAGTGTAACGGCAAAAACGCCGATTGCTAAGTGCCAATCGGCGCCAATTTATGTGTTCTTTGCGACGTCGCTTTGCTGAGCCTTCAGATAGCGTTTCAGCGCAGCCAGAGAGTCCGGGCAATAAGGCTTCTGCCGGATTTCCAGCATGACCTGCGCGACCGGAATGAAGCGCGCTTCGAGCACTTCTTCGGGCTGCAGAATCAACGGCCCGTCCCACACCGCCGAAAACGCCGAACACCACAGGCGATTGCCGGTGTCTTCGAAGTAGAAATGGTCGTGGGCCGTCAGCTTGACGCCGCTCACGCCCAATTCTTCTTCCAGCTCGCGGGCTGCCGATTCGGCGTAGGACTCGTGCGCCTGCACCATGCCGCCCGCCGCCACGTCCCAGTAACCGGGATAAATGGCTTTGCTCAACGTGCGCCGATGCACGCAGAGTTCACCGGCGGAGTTGAACAGCATGATATAGGTGCCACGGCCGATCAGCCCGCGCTCGCGCAAGTCGGCGCGCACCAGGGAACCGAGCAGGTTGTCCTGCTCGTCGACCCAGGCGATCTGTTCGGCATCCGAGGCGGCGCGGTGGGCCGCCTCTCTGGCGCTCTCGTCCATGACTCAGCCCTGATTGAGCAGTTGACGCAAATCGATCACGGCGGCGTTGGCCCGGGAAATATAGTTGGCCATCACCAGCGAGTGGTTGGCCAGCACACCAAAGCCGCTGCCATTTAGGATCATCGGGCTCCAGATCGGCTCCTGCGACGCCTCCAGCTCACGAATGATCTGACGCACGCTGACGGTCGCGTTCTTCTTCGCCAGCACGTCGGCGAAATCGACCTCGATCGCGCGCAGCAGGTGCGACAGCGCCCAGGCCTGGCCGCGGGCTTCGTAGAACACGTTGTCGATCTGCATCCACGGAGTCTCGACGACTTCCTCGTCGACCTGCGGCACTTCACCCACCGCCGGCACTTCGGTTTTCAGCGCGGTGTTGAGCTTGACCCGGCCAACGCTGGCCGACAGGCGTTGCGACAGCGAACCGAGACGGGTGCCCACATCGCCCAGCCAGTTGTTCAGGTTATCGGCGCGGGCGTAGAACAGCGCGTTTTTCTGGGTCGGATCGGAGAGGCGCGCCTGATAACGGCTCAGGGAATTGATGCCTTCCTGATATTCCGACTCGCTCGACGGCAGGACCCAGCTCTTGTTGTCGAAGTTGAAGCGCGGCTCGGCCTTGGCCAGGTCGGCGTCTTCAGCCGATTGCGACTGCGAGCGGGCGAAGTCCTTGCGCAGGGCACGGGTCAGGTCGCGCACCTGCACCAGCACGCCGTATTCCCAGCTCGGCATGTTGTCCATCCACAGGCCCGGCGGGAAACGGTCGTTGGAAATGTAGCCGCCCGGCTTGTCGAGCAACGTGCCGGCAACGGTTTTCAGGGTTTCGACGGTGGTGTAGCCGACCACCATCTGCTTGCCCTCTTTCTCGGCGGCAACCTGAGCGTTCTGCGCCACGGGAAACAGCGCCGGCTCCTGGCTCCAGTACCAGCCAAGGGCAATAGTCACCAACAGGTAAATGGCGACCAGCGTGGCCAGCGCCCGGCTGAACAACAGCCCGCCGACATAGCTGCGGGTGGCCGACTTGGGCTCGGCGGCACGTTCAGGCGCGCTGCCCGCGCGGTTCTTCCAGTCCAGCATGGCGATATCCTTTCAATCTTGGGTTCAACGGTTCGACCACAACCATACAACAACGTGCCTCGACCGGGCACCCGTCAATATTGACAGGCGTTATCTCGCTACCCGACACGAGGCCTGTACAGACCGCCCTAAGGGATTCCCCGATAGCGGATTCACCACCAATTCGATGCCGATACCCGCAACGCGACAGCACAAACACCCTGCCCCACCTTTCTCATACTCCGATAAATTCACCGGCGTGCAGATCGGAAAATGCCCAGTAGATGGGGACTTCCCCGACGATCAGGTTCAAATTGAAACCCGGCAGTCAGAAACTGAATGATGTCGTACCGCAGATTATTGACGTACGACACTCATGTAAGGGAAAAGAGGTGCTAGCATAGAGCCACCAGTCGATCTCAGCATGCACCCTAACTAGTAGTCAGGATATGACCGAGCCAGAAGACCCCAGCCGTGAGCGCCTCAAGCACCACTTTGCCCAGCGGGTAATTCATCAGGCACGTCAGATTCTTGAGATATGGCAGCGCCTGCAACGCAGTGAGTGGTCCACTGCCGATCTCGCCGAACTGAGCGAGGCCAATTTGCGCCTGCTGCGTTTTGCCGAGCGTTTCGAACAGCCCGAACACACGCAGCTGGCCCGCCACATCAGCCAGTCGCTGGACGCGGTGGACGCCAATCGCGGACGCCTGAGCAGCGGCCTGATCACCGATCTCAACCGTTTGATGCAGCGTCTGTCGCGCACCGGCCTGCGCCATGGCGATCAGCTTGATCAAACCTTCCTGCCGCCCCTGCGCAAACCGATCTACGTGATGCTGCAGGATCACGACCGCGCCGAGCGGCTGGCCAAACAGCTGGAGTTTTTCGGTCTGAGCGCCCAGGCGCTGGACAGCGTGTCGGCGTTTCGCTCGTCGATGGTCGAGCGCCTGCCGGCCGCGATCGTCATGGACGTGGATTTCAGCGGCGTCGGCGTCGGCCTGAAACTCGCCGCCGAAGCCCAGCAAGGTCTGGAAGAACCGCTGCCCCTGCTGTTCTTCAGCCTGCACGAAACCGACACCCCGACCCGCCTCGCGGCAGTGCGCGCCGGTGGCCAGGAATTCCTCACCGGCACCCTCGAAGCCTCGAGCCTGCTGGAGAAGATCGAGGTCCTGACCTGCGTCGCCCAGTACGAACCCTATAAAGTGCTGATCATCGACGACTCCCGCGCCCAGGCCCTGCACACCGAACGCCTGCTCAACAGCGCCGGGATCGTCACCCGCACCCTGATCGAACCGATCCAGGCCATGGCCGAGCTGGCGGACTTCCAGCCGGACCTGATCATCCTCGACATGTACATGCCGGCCTGCACCGGCACCGAGCTGGCCAAGGTCATCCGTCACAACGACCGCTATGTCAGCGTGCCGATCATTTATCTGTCGGCCGAGGACGATCTGGACAAACAGCTCGACGCCATGAGCGAAGGCGGCGATGACTTCCTGACCAAGCCGATCAAGCCGCGCCACCTGATCACCACCGTGCGCAACCGCGCCGCCCGTGCGCGTAACCTGAAAGCACGGATGGTCCGCGACAGCCTCACCGGCCTGTACAACCACACGCACATTCTGCAATTGCTCGAAGACTGCTCGTTCCGCGCCCGCCGCGAGAACAAGCCGTTGAGCTTTGCGATGCTCGACATCGACCACTTCAAGCGGGTCAATGACAGCCACGGCCATCCCATGGGCGACCGGGTGATCAAGAGCCTGGCGCTGTTTCTCAAGCAGCGTCTGCGCAAGACCGATTTCATCGGTCGTTACGGCGGCGAAGAATTCGCCATCGTCATGCCGGACACCGATATAGAAGCGGCGCACAAAGTGCTCGACGAGATCCGCCAGCGCTTTGCCGAGATTCACTATCCGGCCCAGCCGCAGGATCTGTGGTGCACCTTCAGCGCCGGCGTGGTGGAAATGCACGACGACTCCGACAGCCTGATGATGGCCAGCCAGGCCGACGAGGCGCTGTATCGCGCCAAGGGCGAAGGACGCAATCGGGTGCAGACCGCGCGCGACTCAAAGCAAAGTGCCACTTTTTCATCGGATTCGACCCAATCGGTCATAACCCTGTAACAGAACCGCAATAAATTCAGGCGCTTACCATTCTGCCGTTGGTAGCCGTCATGCGCCTGAAGTTGCTCACCAATCTCAATACTCTGTTGCTGGTCGCCGTCTGCGTGGCCCTCGGCGCCACGCTGTGGTGGTCGCAGAAAGCCCTGGAGCGCCCGTATCTGTTGATGGAGCGATACCTGGGGCTGTCGCAGCAATTTCAGAATGACGTGGCACGCAACGTCGAGGATTACCTCGCCAGCGGCGACGCCCTGCGCCTGAGCAGAGCCAGCCAGGCCATCGATCAGTTGCAGAAGGAGCTCGACGAGCTGCCGCCGGCGCTGGCCGACACCTTGCGCCCGAGCCTCACCGGCCTCGATGAATTCAGCAAGACCGACCTGCTGGCCGCCGGCAAACTGGCCGGCGATCCGCAGGCCCTGCTGTTGCAGGCCGAGCGCGAATTGAGCGCCAGCCTCGATCAGCTCAGCACGTATGCAGGCGGCAACGCGACCTATCTCACGCCTCTGCTCGTTGCCTCTCAACATCTGGGCAAACTGTCGCTGGCCCGAGACAAACTGGTCAGCAGCGGGCGCAGTGAACTGGCCGCCGATGTCGAACGCGAAGTCAGCAACATCCGCGCCCAGGCCCAGACGATCGATGCCCTGCCCTTGCTCGGCGTGGTCGCCAGCAGTGAATCCGGCAGCGACGATTTCGCCGCGATGATGGGCATCGAAAGCACGGAAAAAGCCGCTGCCGAAGATGCTGGTGTCGGCCTCAAACGCGAGCTCAACAGCCTGCTGGGGCGTTACCCGGCGGAGCTGGCGCGCACCCGCGAGCAGATCCAGAAACGCACCGACCTGAGCACCGCGACCCACCAGAAAATCGCCGCCGTGCAGCAAGCCATCGCCGGTCTCGAACCGGTGGTGCGCGCCCAGCACGGGCAGATCCAGGGTGAAGTGCGGCTGATGCAAGGCGTGATGATCGGCCTGATTCTGCTGATCGCGCTGCTGATCGACACCCTGCAGCGACGCCTGGCCCGCACCCTGACCAACCTCGCGCCGGCGCTGTCGACCTGGGCCGAAGGCGATTTCAGCCGCGACATTCATCTGGGCAAGACCAACCGCGAACTGCACGACATCGAAGCCTCGCTCAATCGCCTGCGCGCCTATCTGGTGGATCTGGTCGGGACGATTCGCGGCAATGCCGAGCAAGTGGCCGGCAGCAGCCGCACCCTCGCCGAGCTGAGCAATGACTTGCACAGCGGCGCCGAACATCAGGCCGGCGATACCGCGCTGATCCGTGACTCCCTCGGCGAACTGGAAGCGACCATCCAGCAAGTGGCCGGCGATGCGCGCCAGGCCGCCGACGCCAGTCGCCATGCCGGGCTGGCCGTCGAACACGGGCAACAAGTGATCGGCCAGAGCCTCACCGGCTTGCACGCGCTGGTCGGCGAAGTGCAAGGCAACGCGCAGATGATCGAACACCTGGCCGAAGAATCGGCAACCATCGGCGGCGTGCTGACGGTGATCCGCTCGATTGCCGACCAGACCAACCTGCTGGCGCTCAACGCGGCGATCGAAGCCGCTCGGGCCGGGGAAATGGGCCGTGGATTTGCCGTGGTGGCCGAGGAAGTGCGCTCGCTGGCGCAACGCACCGCCGGCGCCACCGCCGAAATCCAGACCCTGATCGCCGGCCTGCAAACCGCCGCCCGGCAATCGGTCGAGGGCATGCGCGCGCAGGTCGAACACGCCGAGGCCACGGCCAATCAGGCGCAATCGGCGGACGGTGCGCTGGACAAGATTGTCGGCGCGATCCAGACCATCTCCGACACCGCGATCCGCATCGCCGACATCACCGCGCAACAGAGCGGCGCGGTCAGCGAGATCCGCGATCACAGCGAGCGGATTCACCAGTTGGGCGGAGACAATCTGCTGCGCATCGGCCAGGGCCGCGAGCAAGGCGAGAACCTGCTGTTGCTGGGCGGCCAGCTGCACACCGCCGTGCAGGCGTTCCGCGTGTGACACACAGCGCAGGGCCAAGTCCGCTATCATTCCCGCACCTTTGATTCGCGAGATTGTCATGCGCCGTCTGCTCTGCCTGCTGTTTTTCGTCTTCGCCCTGCCGGCCGGCGCCGCCGGTCTGTTCGACAGCAAACCCAGCGCCACACTGGGCTCGGTCAACAACAGCGCCGATTTCCTGCCGGTGCGTGAAGCCTTTCAACTGAGCCTGGTCGAGAGCACGCCGCAATCGGTCAAACTGCGCTTCGTCGCCACCGAAGGCTATTACCTCTACCGCCATCGTTTCCAGTTTCGTGCCGAGCCTGCCGAGGTAAAACTTGGCGCCGCACAATTGCCCCAAGGCGAACAGAAACACGACGAGTACTTCGGCGACGTCGAGGTCTATCACGGCATCCTCGATGTAGAACTGCCGCGCAATGATCCCCGGGCTTTCACGCTGGCCGTCACCTATCAGGGCTGCGCCGACAAGGGTTTGTGCTACCCACCGGAAACCGAACGCCTGAGCATCGAGGGCAACGCAGCGGCGAATGACGCGCCCGCTCCGGTGACGGGTTGGGACTGGCGTGATCTGGCGCTGTTTTTCCTGGCAGGCCTGGGCCTGACCTTCACGCCTTGTGTATTGCCGATGCTGCCGATCCTGTCCGGCGTGGTGTTACGCGGTCAGGTCGGTGGTTTGCGTGGCTTCAATCTGTCCCTCGCTTATGTGCTGCCGATGGCTGCGTGCTTCGCGCTGCTTGGGGCGCTGATGGGGCTGTTCGGCGCGCAACTGAATTTGCAGGCGCGGCTGCAATCAGCGTGGGTGCTTGTGCCGTTCGCGATGTTCTTTGCGGTGTTCGCGCTGGCGATGTTCGGCGTATTCGAGCTGAAACTGCCGCACTTCATCAGCAGCCGTCTCGACCGGATCGCCGGCCGCACTGAAGGCGGCTCGCTGTGGGGTGCCGCGGTATTGGGTGTGGTGTCGAGTCTGCTGGTATCGCCATGCGTTTCCGCCCCGCTGGCCGGCGCGCTGCTTTATATAAGCGCCAGCGGCGATGCGCTGGGCGGCGGCCTGAAGCTGTTCATGCTCGGCCTCGGCATGGGCGCGCCGCTGCTGTTGGTGGCCACCGGCGGCGCAGCGTGGCTGCCGAAAAGCGGGCCGTGGATGATGTACGTGAAGAACGGCATCGGCGTGTTGCTGCTCGGGCTGGCGATCGGTTTGCTCAGCCGGGTGTTGCCGGGGCAGATCACGTTGCTGCTGATCGGCCTGCTGGCCGGTGGCGTCGGCCTGTTCCTCGGCGCTCTGGAATTCGTCTACAAACCGCCGCGCAAACGCCTCGGCCAACTGCTGGGCCTGTTCCTGCTGTTTTATGCGCTGGCCTGCTGGTACGGCGCGTTCAGCGGGCAGACCGATCCTTTGAATCCGATAGCCCCGGCACGCCTTGCCGACAGCGGCTCGACTGCGCAAAACAGTGGTTCGTGGCAGACCGTCAGCACCCCGGCGGAACTGGATCGAGTGCTCCTCGAAGCGAAAACCGCCGGCACCCCGATGCTGCTCGACTGGTACGCCGACTGGTGCATCAGCTGCAAAGTCATCGAACACGAAGTACTCAATGACGCCACGGTCGTCGATCGGCTCAAGGGCTATCGGCTGATACGCTTCGATATCACCGCAAGCAATGCCGAACAGCGCACCCTGCTCGACCGCTACAGCCTGTTTGGCCCACCGGCGCTGATGTTCTTCGGCAAGGACGGGGCGGAACGTCGCGATGTGCGGGTGATCGGCGAGATCAACGCCAGCGACTTCGCCGAACGTGTTGCCAAAGCGAATGACCGGATTTAATCAGTCAGTCACATATTTTGCGCAAACATCGGTCATCGTGCTGGCTATTGCAGAGAACTGGACAGTCACAAAGTCTTTGCGGCATAGTCGCCGGGTTCTGACGAAGGCTCACCCATAACAAGGAACACGCAGATGGCAACGCTACTGGTGCTGCACGGCCCCAACCTGAACCTGCTCGGCACCCGGGAACCCGGGACCTACGGGTCGACCACCCTGGCGCAGATCAATCAGGATCTGGAACGCCGCGCCCGTGAAGCCGGCCATCATCTGCTGTATCTGCAAAGCAACGCCGAGTACGAATTGATCGACCGCATCCACGCCGCACGCGGCGAGGGCGTGGACTTCATTCTGATCAACCCGGCAGCATTTACACACACAAGTGTCGCATTACGTGACGCGCTGCTGGGAGTGAGCATCCCATTCATCGAAGTGCATTTGTCCAACGTGCACAAACGCGAACCTTTCCGCCATCACTCTTACTTCTCCGATGTAGCGGTAGGAGTGATCTGCGGCCTTGGCGCCAGCGGTTATCGACTGGCCCTGGAGGCTGCACTAGAGCAGCTTGAACAACAAGCTATACGCCCCTGACCGACCCTTGGGAGTTGATGATTCATGGATATCCGTAAAGTTAAGAAACTGATCGAATTGCTGGAAGAGTCCGGCATCGACGAGCTCGAGATCAAGGAAGGCGAAGAGTCCGTACGCATCAGCCGTCACAGCAAGACCCCGGCGCAGCAGTACTACGCTCCGGCTCCGATGCAGGCTCCGGCCGCTGCACCTGCCGCCGCTGCCGCTCCGGTTGCTGCTGCCGCAGCTCCAGCTGCCGCTGCTGCTCCAGCGCTGAACGGCACCGTTGCCCGTTCGCCGATGGTCGGCACCTTCTATCGCAAATCTTCGCCAACCTCGCCGTCCTTCGTTGAAGTCGGCCAGACCGTGAAGAAAGGCGACACCCTGTGCATCGTCGAAGCCATGAAGATGATGAACCACATCGAAGCTGAAACCAGCGGTGTGATCGAGTCCATCCTCGTCGAAGACGGCCAGCCGGTTGAGTACGACCAACCGCTGTTCACCATCGTTTGAACTGCGGAGAGCCTTTGATGACTGCGAAGTTGGAAAAAGTTCTGATCGCTAACCGCGGTGAGATCGCCCTGCGGATTCTGCGTGCCTGCAAAGAGATGGGCATCAAGACCGTCGCCGTTTACTCCAAGGCCGACAAAGAGCTGATGCACCTGGGTCTGGCAGACGAATCCGTCTGCATCGGCCCGGCTTCTGCCGCTCAGTCCTACCTGCACATCCCGGCAATCATTGCGGCCGCTGAAGTGACTGGCGCTACCGCCATTCACCCAGGCTACGGTTTCCTCGCGGAAAACGCTGATTTCGCCGAGCAGGTCGAGAACTCCGGCTTCGCCTTCATCGGCCCGAAAGCCGAAACCATTCGCCTGATGGGCGACAAGGTATCGGCCAAGCACGCGATGATCGAAGCGGGCGTGCCAACCGTTCCAGGTTCCGACGGCCCGCTGCCGGAAGACGAGGAAACGGCACTGCGCATCGGTCGTGAAGTCGGCTACCCGGTGATCATCAAGGCCGCCGGCGGCGGTGGTGGTCGCGGCATGCGCGTGGTGCACAAGGAAGAAGACCTGATCGCCTCGGCGAAACTGACCCGCTCCGAAGCAGGCGCGGCGTTCGGCAACCCGATGGTCTATCTGGAAAAATTCCTGACCAACCCGCGTCACGTCGAAGTGCAGGTTCTGTCCGACGGCCAGGGCAACGCCATCCATCTGGGCGACCGCGATTGCTCGCTGCAACGCCGTCACCAGAAGGTTCTCGAAGAAGCGCCGGCACCGGGCATCGACGAGAACGCGCGCAAGGAAGTCCTGGCCCGCTGCGTCAAGGCGTGCATCGACATCGGCTACCGTGGCGCCGGCACCTTCGAGTTCCTGTACGAGAACGGTCGTTTCTACTTCATCGAAATGAACACCCGTGTTCAGGTGGAGCACCCGGTTTCGGAGATGGTCACCGGTATCGACATCGTCAAGGAGATGCTCAGCATCGCCGCTGGCAACAAGCTGTCGTATACCCAGGATGATGTGGTCATCCGCGGTCACTCGCTGGAATGCCGGATCAACGCCGAAGACCCGAAAACCTTCATGCCGAGCCCGGGTACGGTCAAGCATTTCCACGCTCCAGGCGGCAACGGCGTTCGCGTCGATTCGCACCTGTACAGCGGTTATGCCGTTCCGCCGAACTACGACTCGCTGATCGGCAAGCTGATCACTTACGGCGCGACCCGCGACGAAGCCATGGCCCGCATGCGCAATGCCTTGGACGAAATCGTGGTTGACGGGATCAAGACCAACATCCCGCTGCACCGTGATCTGACCCGTGACGAAGGCTTCTGCAAAGGGGGCGTGAACATTCACTACCTCGAGCACAAGCTGGCTGGCGAGAAGCACTAAGCTTCAGCCCGCACCAGACAAGGCCGCCTTCGGGCGGCTTTGTTGTTTCCGAAGGTTTCATCTGCTCACACATTCCCCGCTCCCACAAAACCGTCGCGCTCGCGTAAACTTGCGCGCTTCTCGCAGGCCGCTAGGCTGCAATCAATCTTTTTCACAGGTGCCCGCCATGCCTTGGCTGCAAGTAAGACTCGCCATCAGCCCAGAACAAGCCGAAACCTACGAAGACGCTTTCCTTGAAGTGGGCGCCGTTTCGGTGACCTTCATGGACGCCGAAGATCAGCCGATCTTCGAACCGGAACTCAATACCACCCCGCTGTGGGCGCACACCCACCTGCTGGCCCTGTTCGAGGGCGGCACCGAAGCCGCACCGGTACTGGCCCATCTGGAACTGCTGACTGGCAGCCCGCTGCCCGAGCACCACAGCGAAGTGATCGAAGACCAGGACTGGGAACGCAGCTGGATGGACGGTTTCCAGCCAATGCGTTTCGGTCAGCGCCTGTGGATCGTGCCGAGCTGGCACGCCGCACCGGAGCCGGACGCGGTCAACCTGCTGCTGGATCCGGGCCTGGCGTTCGGCACCGGCACTCACCCGACCACCGCCCTGTGCCTGGAATGGCTGGACGGCCAGGATCTGAAAGACTGCAACGTGCTGGACTTCGGCTGCGGCTCGGGGATTCTGGCGATTGCCGCCCTGCTGCTCGGCGCGAAAGAAGCCGTGGGCACCGACATCGACGTGCAGGCACTTGAAGCCTCCCGCGACAACGCCGGGCGCAACAACATCGCTGACGAATTGTTCCCGCTGTACCTGCCGGAAGACCTGCCGCAGGTCAAAGCCGACGTGCTGGTGGCCAACATTCTGGCCGGCCCGCTGGTTTCCCTGGCGCCGCAACTGTCCGGCCTGGTCAAGTCCGGCGGGCGTCTGGCGCTGTCAGGGATTCTTGCCGAACAAGGTGACGAAGTCGCTGCCGCCTACGCGCAGGACTTCGATCTCGACCCGATCGCCAATCGTGATGGCTGGGTGCGCATCACCGGCCGTCGGCGCTAGAATGACCGCCTGCTCAATCCGGATCGCCGCATGACCGACAGCTTCGTCACCCAGTGCCCGCATTGCCAAACCAGTTTCCGTGTCAGCCACGCTCAGTTGAGCGTGGCCCGCGGGGTGGTTCGTTGCGGCTCCTGCCTGCAAGTGTTCAATGCCGCCAAGCAATTGCTGGAGCAACACGCAAGCAAGGAAGCGGTCACACCGGTGGCGCCGCTAATCAGCGAGCCGCCGATCAGCGAGCCTGAGCCCGTCGAGCCACCGGCCATCGTCGAAGCGCCCGAGCCGCGCGCCATCAGCCAGAAGCAATGGAGCGCCGCCGAGCTGGATCTGGACAGCCTGGATCTGGACGAAGAACTGGCCCGCCTCGAACAACGGGAAATCCAGCCGACCACCGAGTTCGGTCGCCCGCGCGAAGACGCCCTGAGCGCTCGCCGCGATAGCCACGAACCGGAAGACACGACGTGGCCGGACAGCCTGTTCAGCGAACCGGCAGATGAGCGCGCCCCCGAAGTCGAAGATGAACCCGAAGCCATCGAGCCCGAACCGGTCCGACCGGAGCGCACCGAACCTTCGCTGTCGCTGGAGCCGGCGGATCTCGACGACGAACCGCCGATTCCGCAACTGCGCCTGCACGATCCGATCGACCCGAATGCCCGCCGCGAACGCCTGTCGGCCAGCGACGACGTCGATGACGAACTGCCACTGATCGAAGCCCCGCGCAAAAAGCGCGAACGCGTCGAATCCAGTGTTCGCGCCGAAGCCTTGCAGGACCTGACCGACGACCCGCTGCAACTGGACTGGCAGAAACGCCGCTCGCCCTGGGGCCGTCGCCTGCTCTGGCTGTTGCTCATCGTGCTGGCCGCCGCCGGTCTGGGCGGACAATACATCGCCTATCACTTCGACGAACTGGCGCGCCAGGATCAATACCGGCCGTGGTTCCAGCAACTCTGCCCGCAAGTCGGCTGCACGGTGCCGTCCAAGGTGGATATCGCCAAGATCAAGAGCAGCAACCTGGTAGTGCGCAGCCACCCGGAATTCAGCGGTGCGCTGGTGGTGGACGCGATCATTTACAACCGCGCGCCGTTCTCGCAGCCGTTTCCGCTGCTGGAGCTGCGCTTCGCCGACCTTAACGGTCACCTGATCGCCAGTCGTCGCTTCAAGCCCGGCGAATACCTCAACGGCGACCTCGAAGGCATGGCGGAAATGCCGCCGCAGACGCCGATCCACATCGCCCTGGACATCCTCGATCCAGGCCCGAAAGCCGTGAACTACAGCCTGAGTTTCCACTCGCCCGAGTGAAACGCTTCACCGCTCCCGGATTGACGGCAGTTTTCTGACTGCGCAGCGCGCGACCAAACCGCCGGTAATAACAGAATAACTGTTCAGATTTTGTTCAATTCAGCCTTTATCCAGTCATCGAGAGCGGGTATCATGCCAACCCTTTTTCGAACTCTCATGATCCGGCCCCACTTCAGGGAAGTCCTATGTCGGCGGTACGCATCGGCCCATATACATTGCAGAACGGCTTGATCCTCGCCCCGATGGCGGGTGTCACCGACCAGCCCTTTCGTCAGCTGTGCAAGCGTTTGGGCGCAGGGCTTGTAGTCTCGGAAATGGTCACCAGCGACATGAGCCTGTGGAACACCCGCAAGTCGCGCATGCGCATGATCCACGAAGGCGATCCCGAGCCACGCTCGGTGCAGATCGCCGGTGGCGATGCGCAGATGCTGGCGGATGCGGCCCGGGCCAACGTCGAACTGGGCGCACAGATTATTGATATCAACATGGGTTGCCCGGCGAAGAAGGTCTGCAACAAGGCCGCCGGCTCCGCGTTGTTGAAGGATGAGGCACTGGTTACCGAGATCCTGAACGCCGTCGTGGCGGCAGTTGATGTGCCGGTGACCCTGAAGATCCGCACCGGATGGGATCGCGACAACAAGAACGGCCTGACCGTGGCGAAGATCGCCGAGCAGGCCGGGATCACGGCGCTGGCGGTGCATGGCCGCACCCGCGCCGACCTGTACACCGGCGAAGCCGAGTACGACACCATTGCCGCGATCAAGCAGGCAGTGTCGATTCCGGTCTTTGCCAACGGCGACATCGTATCGCCGGAAAAGGCCCGCTAC
The DNA here is from genome assembly GCF_004368175.1 of Pseudomonas sp. CH235. Classification (NCBI taxonomy): domain Bacteria; kingdom Pseudomonadati; phylum Pseudomonadota; class Gammaproteobacteria; order Pseudomonadales; family Pseudomonadaceae; genus Pseudomonas; species Pseudomonas sp. CH235. Next base: position 222,925 of record NZ_RRZJ01000007.1, on the reverse strand, counting down.
GTGCTCGACGCGACCGGTGCCGATGGCCTGTTGATCGGCCGGGCTGCCCAGGGGCGGCCATGGATTTTTCGCGAGATCGAACACTTCCTGCGTACCGGCGAAAAACTGCCGGCGCCGGAGCTGATCGAGGTGGAACGCATTCTGCTTGAGCATCTGGCCGCCCTCCACGCCTTCTATGGGGACGTGATGGGCGTGCGAATTGCCCGCAAGCATGTGGGCTGGTATCTCGCAACCTTGCCGGGCGCCAGGGAATTTCGCGCCCACTTCAATCGTTTGGATGGTACGGAAACACAATGCGCCAACGTTCGGGAGTTCTTCGCCGAACGTTACAAGAGCCTGACAGGGGACGGAGAAGGGGTGGCCGCATGACGATGATGACCGAGACTTTAGTGAGTGGAACAACACCCGTGAGCGACAACGTGAATTTGAAACAGCACCTCAATACCCCGAGCGAAGAAGGCCAGACCCTTCGCGGGAGTGTCGAGAAGGCGCTGCACAATTATTTCGCCCACCTTGAGGGCGCGTCCGTCACGGACGTGTACAACCTGGTGCTCTCCGAAGTCGAGGCTCCCCTGCTCGAAAGCGTGATGAACTACGTCAAGGGCAACCAGACCAAGGCCAGCGAGCTGCTCGGACTGAACCGCGGCACGCTGCGCAAGAAACTCAAGCAGTACGATCTGCTGTAAGCATTCAATCAAACCAGAAAGGCGCCCGCGTAAAACCGGTCGCCTTTTTTGCTGACTTCCCTTGCTTTTGATGGAAATTGAGATGACCGACCAGACTACCCGCCTGCCGATCCGCCGCGCCTTGATCAGTGTTTCCGACAAGACCGGGATCCTCGAATTCGCCAGGGAGCTGGAAGCCCTGGGCGTGGAAATCCTTTCCACCGGCGGGACCTTCAAACTGCTGCAGGACAACGGCGTGGCCGCAGTGGAAGTCGCGGATTACACCGGTTTCGCAGAGATGATGGACGGTCGGGTGAAAACCCTGCACCCGAAAATCCACGGCGGGATCCTCGGTCGTCGCGGTATCGACGACGCGATCATGAACGAGCACGGCATCAAGCCGATCGATCTGGTAGCCGTCAACCTGTACCCGTTCGAAGCCACCATCAGCAAGCCAGGCTGCGACCTGCCGACCGCCATCGAGAACATCGACATCGGCGGCCCGACCATGGTCCGTTCGGCGGCGAAAAACCACAAAGACGTGGCCATCGTGGTGAATGCCAGCGATTACGCCAACATCCTGGAAAACCTCAAGGCCGGCGGCCTGACCTACGCTCAGCGTTTCGACCTGATGCTCAAGGCGTTCGAACACACCGCCGCCTACGACGGCATGATCGCCAACTACATGGGCACCGTGAATCAGGCTGCTGACACCCTCAGCACTGAAGGTCGCAGCGAATTCCCGCGCACCTTCAACAGCCAGTTCATCAAGGCTCAGGAAATGCGCTACGGCGAGAACCCGCACCAGAGCGCGGCGTTCTACGTTGAGGCCAAGCCTGCAGAAGTCGGCATCGCCACCGCCACCCAGTTGCAAGGCAAGGAACTGTCGTACAACAACGTGGCCGACACCGACGCCGCGCTGGAATGCGTGAAGAGCTTCGTCAAACCGGCCTGCGTAATCGTCAAGCACGCCAACCCGTGCGGCGTGGCAGTGAGCCCGGACGCCGAAGGCGGCATCCGTCAGGCCTACGAACTGGCCTACGCCACTGACACCGAATCGGCGTTCGGCGGCATCATCGCCTTCAACCGTGAACTGGATGCCGAGACCGCCAAGGCGATCGTCGAGCGTCAGTTCGTTGAAGTGATCATCGCCCCAAGCGTCAGCGAAGAAGCCCGCGCCATTGTTGCAGCCAAGGCCAACGTACGCCTGCTGGCCTGCGGCGAGTGGTCGGCCGATCGCGTTCCGGCCTGGGACTACAAGCGCGTCAACGGCGGGCTGCTGGTACAGAGCCGCGACATCGGCATGATCGGCGCCGACGACCTGAAAGTGGTGACCAAGCGCGCCCCGACCGAACAGGAAGTCCACGACCTGATCTTCGCCTGGAAAGTGGCCAAGTTCGTCAAATCCAACGCCATCGTCTACGCCAAGAACCGTCAGACCATCGGTGTCGGCGCCGGCCAGATGAGCCGCGTGAACTCGGCGCGTATCGCCGCGATCAAGGCTGAGCACGCCGGTCTGCAAGTGGCGGGTTCGGTAATGGCATCGGACGCGTTCTTCCCGTTCCGCGACGGTCTGGACAATGCGGCCAAGGTCGGTATCACGGCGGTGATCCAGCCAGGTGGCTCGATGCGTGATGCTGAAGTGATTGCTGCTGCTGATGAAGCCGGCATCGCGATGGTGTTCACGGGAATGCGTCATTTCCGTCACTGATACACGGCAGCTACAAGCCTCAAGCTGCAAGCTGCAAGAAAGAGCAGTCAGGTATCGCTCCTTCTTGCAGTTGCAGCCTCATTAATTCAGAGCCATAAGCTGTAATCGAGAGTCACACACTCGCTCTTGCTTGCAGCTTGTAGCTTGCAGCTTTCTCCGAAGGAGTCTCTCTTTGAACGTTTTGATCATTGGCAGCGGTGGCCGCGAACACGCCCTGGCCTGGAAAGTGGCTCAGGATCCGCGTGTGCAGAAAGTTTTCGTGGCACCGGGCAACGCCGGCACCGCGATTGAGGCCAAGTGCGAAAACGTCGCCATCGACGTGCTGGCCCTCGAGCAGCTCGCTGACTTCGCCGAGAAAAACGTTTCCCTGACCATCGTCGGTCCGGAAGTGCCATTGGTGGCCGGCGTCGTCGACCTGTTCCGCTCCCGTGGCCTGGACTGCTTCGGTCCGACCGCCGGCGCCGCGCAGCTGGAAGGCTCGAAAGCCTTCACCAAGGATTTCCTGGCACGTCACAAGATCCCGACTGCCGACTACCAGAACTTCACCGAGATCGAGCCGGCCCTGGCTTATCTGCGTGAAAAAGGCGCACCGATCGTGATCAAGGCCGACGGCCTGGCCGCCGGTAAAGGCGTGATCGTTGCCATGACCCTGGCCGAAGCCGAAGACGCCGTGCGCGACATGCTCGCCGGCAATTCCTTTGGCGACGCCGGTTCGCGCGTTGTCATCGAAGAATTCCTCGACGGCGAAGAAGCCAGCTTCATCGTCATGGTCGACGGCAAGAACGTTCTGCCGATGGCCACCAGCCAGGACCACAAACGCGTCGGCGACGGCGACAGCGGCCCGAACACCGGCGGCATGGGTGCTTACTCCCCTGCTCCGGTGGTCACCGCCGACGTGCACCAGCGCGTGATGGACCAGGTGATCTGGCCGACCGTGCGCGGCATGGCCGACGAAGGCAACGTCTACACCGGTTTCCTGTACGCCGGTCTGATGATCGACAAGGCCGGCAATCCGAAGGTCATCGAGTTCAACTGCCGTTTCGGCGACCCGGAAACCCAACCGGTGATGCTGCGTCTGCAATCGAGCCTGGTGCTGCTGGTCGAAGCTGCTCTGGCTCAAGCGCTGGACAAGGTTGAAGCACAGTGGGATCCACGTCCGAGCGTCGGCATCGTGCTGGCCGCTGGCGGCTACCCGGGCGACTACGCCAAGGGCGCGCCGATCAACGGTCTGGACTCAGCCGCCGCACTGGAAGGCAAGGTCTTCCACGCCGGTACTGCGCTCAAGGACGGCAACGTCGTGACGGCCGGTGGTCGGGTGCTGTGCGCCACCGCCATGGGCGCCAGCGTCGGCGCCGCCCAGGAGCAGGCCTACAAACTGGCCAAGGTCATCGACTGGGAAGGCTGCTTCTACCGCACCGACATTGGCTACCGCGCCATTGCCCGTGAACGCGGTGAGTCTCAGTAATAAGCTACGCTGTGTTTCCGGCAGGGGCTCATCGCCCTTGCCGGACTGTTCCGACGCTGCGCATCGTTATATTCTGGCATCAACCTACGAAGGGATTTCGCCGTGCGCTGGCTCAGGATTGCCATAGGCTTCACCGTCACGCTGTTGACCTTGCTCTGCATGCTCCCGGCCCAGGCCGCGCAAGGCAGTGGCTGGTCGGTATTGCTTGACGATCAGGGCAACCTCCAGCTGAGCGACATCCGCTCCGCCCGCTACACCAATCAATTCAGCCCTATCGAACTTGACCGCCTGACCGCGGCCGAACCCGATGGCGCCCTGTGGCTGCGCTTCAGGCTGGCGCCCGGCAAGCACGAACAAGTGCTGCGGATCTTCGCCCCCGACCTGTCGCACCTCAATCTGTATGTCCTCGACGGCGATCGCCTGATCGAGCAACGCGACACCGGCACCACCCAGCCCCAGGTGGAGCGGCCGCTGCCCAGCAGCGACTTCATGCTGCCGTTGCCGCAGAGCGACAAACCCCTCGACGTCTACCTGCGACTGGTTTCCGATCACCAGTTGCGCCCTTACATCACCTTGCAATCGGCGGTGATGGCCGCGGCCAATCACAACCAGACGCTGATCTACGGCCTGCTGTTCGGCTGTCTGGCGATGCTGATCCTGCATAACCTGATCCGCTACGCCTACACCCGCTCGCGCAGCAGCCTGTGGCTCGCAGTGTGTGAAGGCCTGTTGAGCCTGAGCCTGTTGCTGTTGCTCAACCTCGCCGGTCCGTGGCTGCCGAACTGGCATGCGATCCAGACCCCCGGCGCCTATCTGGCCCTGCTGCTGACCGCTCCGGCGGGCCTGATGTTCGCCTACCGTTTCTTCGCCCCGCTCGGCCCGCATCCGCTGAACAAGCTGCTGATCGGCGACATCCTGTTCATCGTGATCTGCAGCCTGTTGCTGTTGTTCGTCAACACCCTGCCGCTGAACATCATCACCTATGCGCTGGTGGCCCTGGCCGGGCTGAGCATGTTGCTGGTGGCGTTCTATCACTGGCAGAAAGGCTACCGCCCTGCCCGCTTGTTCGTCGCCGCGATGGTGGTGTTCAACATCGGCACGCTGATCATCCTCCCGGCCTTGCTGGGGCTGACCCTGGTCGCGCCGCAAGGCCTGATCATGACCCTGATGGGTTTCATCTGCATCAGTGGCCTGCTGATGAGCATCGCCCTCGGCGAGCGTCAGCGCAGCATCACCGAAAGCCGTTTCAGCATCAGCCGCGACCTGGCCGCGAGCAACGCCGAGATCAACGCCAAGGCCGAGTTCCTGGCCAAGATCAGCCACGAGATCCGCACGCCGATGAACGGCGTACTGGGCATGACCGAACTGCTGCTTGGCACGCCGCTGTCGGTGAAACAGCGCGATTACGTGCAAACCATCCACAGCGCCGGTAACGAACTGCTGACGCTGATCAACGAGATCCTCGACATCTCGCGGCTCGAGTCCGGGCAGATCGAACTCGACGACGTGCAGTTCGACCTCAACGCGCTGATCGACGATTGCCTGAGCATCTACCGCGCCAAGGCCGAACAACAGAACGTCGAGCTGATCAGCTTTATCCAGCCGCAAGTGCCACGGGTCATCAGTGGTGATCCGACGCGCCTGCGCCAGACGTTGCTGAGCCTGCTGGAAAACGCGCTGAAGAAAACCGAAGAAGGCGAAGTGCTGGTGGTCGTCGCCCTCGACGAGCGTAGCGCCGGCCCCCGCCTGCGCATTGCCGTGCAGGACAGCGGCCAGCCGATGGATCAGGAAGAACGCGACGCGCTGATGCACGCCGAGTTGCACAGCAAGCACTTCCTGTCGGCCAACCGCCTGGGCGGCAACCTCGGTCTGGTGATCGCCCGCCAATTGATCCGTCTGATGCAGGGCGAGTTCGGCATCAAGAGCGGCGCCAGCCAGGGCAGCACGCTGTGGCTGACCCTGCCGCTGGACCCTGATCGCCTGGAGCATCCGACCTCGGACCTCGACAGCCCGCTGCAAGGCGCACGCGTGCTGGTGGTCGACGACAACGACACCTGCCGCAAAGTGCTGGTGCAGCAATGCAGCGCCTGGGGCCTGAACGTCAGCGCCGTGCCGTCGGGCAAGGAAGCCCTGGCCCTGCTGCGCACCAAGGCGCATTTGCGTGATTACTTCGACGTGGTCCTGCTCGACCAGAACATGCCCGGCATGACCGGCATGCAACTGGCCGCCAAGATCAAGGAAGACCCGAGCCTGAACCACGACATCCTGCTGATCATGCTCACCGGCATCAGCAATGCGCCGAGCAAGATCATCGCGCGCAACTCGGGGATCAAGCGCATCCTGGCCAAACCGGTGGCCGGCTACACCCTCAAGACCACGCTGGCTGACGAACTGAACCAGCGCAATCGTGGCCAGGTGGTGTTCCAGCCACAGGTTGCGAGCACTGCGGCGCCGGTCAAGGTGCCGAGCGATTTCCGCATTCTGGTGGCCGAAGACAACACCATTTCGACCAAGGTAATCCGGGGCATGCTCGGCAAACTCAACCTGCAACCGGACACCGCCAGCAATGGCGAAGAAGCCTTGCAGGCGATGAAAGCCCAGCGCTACGACCTGGTGCTGATGGACTGCGAAATGCCGATCCTCGACGGCTTCTCCGCCACCCAGCAACTGCGGGCGTGGGAAGTAGGCAATCAGCGCATCCGCACGCCGATCGTGGCGCTGACCGCACACATCCTCGCCGAGCACAAGGAACGCGCGCGTCAGGCCGGGATGGACGGGCACATGGCCAAACCGGTGGAGCTGTCGCAACTGCGTGAGCTGATCGAGCACTGGGTGGCCCAGCGTGATCAGCAGAACCGTGCGACGACACAACCGTCGTGAGCCGACAGACACGATAGCGCCTGTTAGACTCCCCCCGACTTCCCCGCCAGCGAGCCCGCGCCATGCTCCACGTGTTATTCAGTGTTTACCTGAAGATGCTGGTGCTCTACAGCCCGTTCTTCGTGTTGTCCTGCTTCATCAGCCTGACCCGCGGTTACTCGCGCAAGGAACAACGCCGCCTGGCCTGGAAAGTGGCGGTCGCCACCCTGGTTTCGAGCGTGTTGCTCTACCTGTTCGGGCGGGTGATTTTCGATGTGTTCGGCATCACGGTGGACGCCTTCCGCATCGGCGCCGGCAGCGTGCTGTTCATTTCCGCTCTGGGCATGGCGCAGGGCAAGTCGGCCATGCAGACCGACAACGTGCAGCAGGACGTGACGATCGTTCCGCTGACCATTCCACTGACCGTCGGCCCCGGCACCATCGGTGCTTTGCTGGTGATGGGCGTCAGCCAGCCGCACTGGGACGACAAGCTGTTCGCGATCATGAGCATCGCCCTCGCCAGTTTCACGGTTGGCGTGGTGCTGTACCTGTCGAACCGCATCGAACGCATTCTCGGCGATCAGGGTTTGCAGATCGTCAGCCGCCTGATGGGGCTGTTCGTGTGCGCACTGGCGGCGCAGATCATCTTCACCGGGGTCAAAGGCTATCTGGTGCCTTGAACCCTGAAACGAAAAGACCGCCGACGGCAACGTTGGCGGTCTTTTTTCGTCAGCGCCCGCGCACCGTCAACCCGCAGACTCGACGGTTTTCTTCGCATCCGCCTGATCGATCAACGCTTTCAGCGTCACGCCCTCGGCGCACTCCTTGCGCGCCTTCAGCCAGCGCACCAGCGTCGACACCTGGCACGGACGCAGGCCCTTGACCTCAAGCATGGCATCGCCCCGCAGCGAGGGATCTGATGCATCCGCATTGCGTACCAGTACACAGTGCTCACTGTCGGGATCGATCACCACCAGGTGATCGTCGACCATCCCCACTTCGAGCTTGTATGGATCGGCCATGGTCAGGATCAAGCGACTCATGACCGCGGGAAAACCCACAAGCGGATAACGGCAATCAACCACCAACGAATCGAGCTTGCGCATCAGCGCCTCGGACAGATGCCACTTCATCCAACCGCGCCCTACCCGCAGAACCAGCGTGCGCACATCGTCCGGGATCACCGGCAGAAGATCGTAGGCATCCACCCGTCCCTCGAGCACCAGCACGTCACCCGTGCGCTGGACGTAATCCAGCGGCTTGATCTGGCGCATGCTCGGATAACCCTGAACGACCCGCTCGCGCGATTCATGCAACAAGACTTCAGCGTACTTTCGGGTTCCAAGCAGCTCGTAATCCTCCGGCAGGTCGACAGCGGGAATCTGGATCAGCCGTGCACTGTCAGCGATATACCACTGCACACTGGCCTCCTGAGAAGCGATAGAGATGAATGGACGATGCGCTGCGTTCGCCAGCAAGGCTTGCAAGTCTCTGATCAGATGCTCGCCATGGGCCGCCAGCCAATCGTGTTGCACGCCAATGATCTGCGGTGGTTCCTGATGCTCCAGTTGCAGCACCACGCCTTCGCGCGTCGTGCCCAAGAGACCGGCACCGTCGACCCGTACATCGGCAAAGCGCCACGCCGTCCACTGCCGCTCTGGTTTTGGCAGCATCCGGCTTTGCAACAACTGCGAGCCGTCTCCGAATGCCGCCTGCAGTTGATGCGGATCGATAAACGTCTGGCGCCAGACCTCGCCACTTTCGGGCTCGAACAGCCACGCCGATTGATTGTCCGGTGTCATGCCCAGCAACCGGAGCTGTGTTGGTTGCGCGTCACACAACAACAAGCGGTTGTCCACGTACCAGGCGTGCAAGCGCGCATCCCCGGCAGTATTGGCAATGCCGACAATCGGGAACTGCTCCACTGCGTATTGTCGGGCGATGGCGTCGAGCGCCAGCCACCATTGTTTGCGCCCCTTGAGCCAGGACTCGGTCAGGCCCGCAAAACGCACTTCACCGTCAGCGCCGATTTCGAATGACAATCCGTCCTCGGTGCGGGCCTGATAGCCATTGTGTTCAGCCGTCACCTGCTTCAGGCGCTCGGGCTGAACCCAGCGGTGCGACCACTGAATCTGTTCCAGCGTCACGGTGCGCTGCACCCGGCACAGGCTCTGGAACTGCCGGTCGTAGATGACAAACACGTCGCCGTCATCACTGGGCGTCAGCAGCATCAGCTCGTTCAGGTTCTGGATCGAGTCGGGCCAGGCGCGGGCATGGTGGCGGCGCGGTACCGGGCGCACGATCAGGTTGTCACGAGTACGGACCCAGGCCATGTCCCGAGCGTTGTCTTCGATCTTCCAGCAGACCGAAACGTAAGCAGCGAACTGCCAGTCGACCGTGGCGTAGCCTTTGTCTGCATCGACCGGTTTGAGCGATACCCAATCACCCAGTACCGATGTCCAGGCAGGCAACGGCGTGCCGTCATCGAGCAACGTCTGGAAACCCGGCTCAAGTCCACGGGTAACCGAGCTCAGCCACAGTTCACCTTCATGAATCAGGTAGTTGAGGCGCTCACGCGTACCGTCCTCATACGCGTATTCCTGCACCACATGGACGACACCCTGCCCATCGGCTTCGACGCTACGAATCGTGCTGACGCCGGTGCGTCGAAACATCAAACGAAAGCGATGACTGAGCAGGCCGGTGCCGGCATCGACCTGACAGATATCGTAGCCAATCGGATCATGGAAAAATGCCGAATCGCCGGCCACCACCGACAACAGCCCTTCATCGTCGAACACCTCGTCGTTGCGGATATAGAGGATCCGGTCCTGCACAGCGTCATACCAGCCATTGGTGTAACGCGGCGCCTTGATGTTCTCGAACGGAATCAGATAGTCGTGGATCGGCGTATAGCGCAGCGCCAATCGATGGGCTCGCGCCAGGTCTTGCAGATGATCCTGCAGGACCTGGCCGTCCAGGCCTCTGGGCGCCTGTTCTTCCAGAAGATCCAGTTCAGTCCGTTTATTGCCGGCAATCCGGAAGAGCCGGCCATTTTCGATCAGCAGGGAAATCTCCGGGGCAATGTCCGCCGTCACCTTGAACTCGCAACCTTTGATACCGAACTGCCCGTTGTTGCCCAGCACGATGTCCTTCTCGACGGCCCACGGCGCGACAATGATCCAGCGGTCCTTTTGTTTGCCCACTGACGTCAGTCCGACATTGACGCCGGGGTTGAGCACGAGTGTGCATGTGCCTCCACCACCCTGAATCCGATAGCTGACCTGCTCGCGCCAAGGCTCGGGGATCACCGGCACAACCAGTTTGCGCGCCTGCGCATCCAGCGTGACCCGGATCTCGGTCGGGCGATAATCGGGGTACATCCGATGGACAATGTAATGGCTGGGGAACGAGTAGAACGAAAACAGGAACAGCCACTGACCGTCCGCTTTTTTCTTCTCCAGACGCCGGGCGATGTCGAAACCCTTGTCGTGGCGCTGTGATGCGAACGGCAGGATCTGGTACTCGTAGCGATAGCAGGTAAGCGGCGTGCACGGCAAGACAATGGCCTGCTCGGCGGACGGTGAGAACTTCATCTCGGCTGGATAGCCCAGTTCTTTGCTGAGGTGGATCGCTCGCGGGTAATCGACCTCGAACTCCGGCACGCCGAAATGATCGCGCAGCGGGTAAAGACGGGTGCTGTCGAGCAGCAGTTTGCCGGTGCTCAGGTCCAGACCATTGATGATCAGCGACGGTCGTGGCAACCAGGCACCTTGCTCGCCGCTGTAGTGAAATCCGTCCCCGTGATGCGCCTGCTCCAGTTCCGCAAAAAACAGCCCGACCGCCTTCGCTTCTTCAGCGATGGTGGCAAAGCTCTGCGCCAGCGCAGTCACGCCAACCGCAAGGCCACCCAGAATCACCCCGGCGCCTCCCAGCACCGCTGCTGCCGTACCCGCACCGGCAAACGCTGCGCCAAGCCCCGCGCCGGTGAGGGCCAGACTGCTGGCATCGAAGGTCAGCTGGGTGGCGTAGGTGGCTGTCTCCACATCATTACGTGCCGTCGCCAACTGATAGATATCGAAACCGACATTGGCCAGACCCAACACCGCGCCGACGCCTTCGTTGCCCAAATGCCCGGCCACTGCGCCGAGGGATCTGCCGGTCAACGGCTCGAGCGCTTCGCCGACCACCTTCGCAGTGGTGCGGGCGATCAGTTTTTCATCGCGCAGCGCGGCCTGCACCAGACCGATCAGTCCCGCCACATCGACCACATTGCCATGCACCAGTTGTGCGTAATTGACGTAGGCATGCCACTGCACCGCCGTTGTCAGTGTGCGGTCTTCGCCTTCGCGACCACGCAAAGCATTCATCAAGGCCTGCACCGCGAAACCGGCATTGAGCGTATGCACTGCCGCTGCCTCGGTCGGATCCACAGCATCACCGACCGGACGCTTGCGCCCGAGGCTCGAAAACAGGTCAGTCAGGTAATTTTTGATTCGCAGCAGGCGATCATCCCGGCTGACGACCGTGGCGACCAACTCGCCGGTCTGTGGATCGATCATGCCCACCCGATAACTGCCCTCGGGCGTCACTTCCAGCGAGTCGAACAACGGCACAAGAGGCGTCACCGAGTCATGGCCCTCCTGCAACCGCGCCGTCATGTCGGCAATCTCCCCGCCCCACCAGTCATTGTCTGAAGACAACAGTGCCTTGCCCAGCCGCGAGTTCTCCATCAGCGTTCGTCCGTGAGCACTGTTCATCCTCTGGCGAACCGACCTGAACGGTTTGTCCGGCAGCGGCTCGTCCCTGAGCAATTGACTTACCTTGCTGCCGTTCGACAGGTTCAGATCGGCGACTTTTTCCCCATGCACATCGATGAGATCGAACTGTGGCCGGCCAGGTTTGCCGTACACGGCGTAATGACGGGCGATCTGTGCCTGCTTGAAAAATTGCCCAAGGGCCATTCTGAAGGTTACGGAGCTGTCGAACTGGAACAGGCCGAAGTTCGGATCGTAGAAGTGATAAATGACCGTACTCCCGTGTACAGTCCGAGCCACCAGCATCGAGTGGTTATCCGAGTTGAGCATCAGGGTTCGCGGCCCCACGGACGCCTCGAGTGTCGCGACCATCTTGTCCAGATCGCCCCGCCCCAGCGCCGTGCCCACATCGGCTGCGTTCACGCCACGCATTTCCTCCAGCGCGGCCAGAAACGCCTTCGAGTCCGGGTGCTCCGGCTCAAGCACCGCCAGAAAGAATCGCTCGCGCAATTGCCGGGTCGCTCCCTCACCCTGTGTGAGGGCGGCCCCCATCGCCAGCGCCAGCGGAAAACAGCGGCCGGCCGCAGTGTCACCCGGCCCGTGCATCAACAAATCCTGAGGCACCATTTTGACAGTGCCGGCCTCGAACTGACTGAGCACCTGTTCCAGCCGCTCCAGAACCTGTTCGCGGTGTTCCTGAGTAGCGAGCCGCTGGATCTGCGCCACCTGACGCCCCCAGTCAAACAGTGTCGCAGTGTTGGCCAAGGCATTCTTTTTCAGGCCAAGTGCGGTGACCGGATGCGCGGGCAATTCATCACCCACACTGGACATGCCTGCCATGAACGCAGGTGCGCGGTGCTGATAGAGATGCTGTTCAATCGCCGCATAGCGCCCTGCCGTACCGCGCTCACTGAGGCTGTTGATCAGATTGTCCAGCGTACTGCGCAAGGCGGAAAAGCTTTGAGCGTCCAGTGAATCAGCGCCCAGCAATGCTCCGATGGTCAAACGCTGCAACGGGGTGAGCTGTTCGAGTTGCCAGGAACCGGCGCCCAACCCGATCAACAGCTCATCCAGTGCGAGGCTCTGGGCAACCGGATTTTTCGGGAATGCCGGTGGCCGCAGGCGAGTGTCCTGATTGCGGATGGCCTGACGATCATCGAAGCTCAGCGGCAACCTTTCAGCGAACACAAGGGTGCCGTCGTGACCGTTCGTCATCGCCTTGGTGAACGGCTCGCCGAGGTGATCAGCCATCCGCTGCAACAGCTCGGTATTCAGGACATGACGTCCTTCGATGAGCGGCCAGCCGAGTTCGAATTCGACGGTCGTCTGTTTCAACAACTCAGCGATGTTCCCGGCGTAGCGAGTCTTGAATTGGCCATCGCGCCAGCGTTGCTGCTCAGTCTCGAGCCACTTCTGAGTATCGGTTTCGTTTTCCTTCCAGGAGTGATCCAGTTCCTCTTCAGTGAGTTGATTGACCGTCTGCAGAGGTGCGATGGCCATTTCCCGCCGTGACGCCTGCGCGCCCTCGGGCGTTAAAAATGCCTTTTCGAAATCGCCGGTGCCATCCTTGATCGCGACCGGTCCGGTCAAATAAATGGTCCCCTCATTTTTTGGTCGGATACCTTCGTTGTGGTATCCGGCTGCGGCATTTGCCAGATAAGACGCAAAGATGGCTTCCATTCCGGGCAAATCAAACAAAGGCCCGTAAGACTTTTCCAGCACTTCACCAGCCAGTGTATCCATGGCTTCATGCTCTTGAAGACTGATACCTTTGTCAGTGGCCAACCGTGCGGTGTCATCGATCAATTCATAGTTGAACCTGAAGCGCTGGAGCACGGACTCAAGTACCGCCGAGCCGGCATGCGCCATCATGTAGGCATTGCTGATCGTGTTTCCCTTTGCCACCGCGCGCAATGCGTAGGGACGGACAAGCAGATCCTGTGGAGGCTGAAACACCTGGGTCAAAATCGGCCGGCTTTTGGCAAACGCTTGCAGTACCGTGCGATGCTCTTCGGGTATTTGCAACAGCTTGTCTCTGTATTGCCCCCGCAACGCTTGTCGACCTGGCATCCAGTCAGGATTCTGATCCAGCATCAACTGCAAAACACCGAGTCGAGCATCCTCACCAAAGTCGCTTATATCGACACCTGCAATTTCCTTCAGCAACGGCGGCAAGTTATCGACATCGGTGTAACTGCCGCCCTCAAAGTACAAGACCTCTGCTCTTACGATATCCGATGCCGCCGCCAAGTTGCCCCGCATGCGCATTTCCCGCTGGTAAATATCCCGCAACTTCAAAGGTATTTCCGAACCCGCCAGATCGCGCACGCGAACGTCACCTCCGACCAGCGCATCAATACTTTCACGGTTCTTTGCCTTCAACACCCGTAAGTCCTGAGAACTCTGACCATAAGCACGGCTCAACAACTGCACCCTTGCTTCATCGGCTGATTCGCCCTTCGCAACTGCCGCATCAATGTGTTCGCTCATTTGTTGCTTCAACGCAATAGCGCGGGCCACATACATTTCGCCCAATACCTTATCGGAAGTGCTATCGACGCCCCCGTGCTCCATGGCGTCCGCCTTCGCCGCCTCGACCATCAAGCGATTGGCCTGCCAGGCCAGCAGCGCATCACTGTCATACCAGACGTTGATCTGATAACCCTGACCAGCCAATACCTGCTTCCAGACATTGATGTAGTCGCGCTGAATCTCGCCGATTCCGCCACCCAGCCAGATGAAGTGCAGGATCTTCGGCACTTGCGTAGCGGGCGTTTTCATCAGTTCGACGCTGTAACTCAGACGCGACTCAAAATCGGCGACCCTGGCGCCGATTTCTGAAAGATCAGGTGTCTTCTTGCTGTCCAGGCCCGGAGCAGGCGCCTGTTCCACTTCACGTCGTACCCGCAGGCCATCGAACTCTGCAAGCGCCCGCTTGAATAGCGCGAGCGGTTGCAGAAGCCTTGGCGAATCAAGCAAACCGACACAAGCAAAGTAGTAACGGATCACTTCGTCATGACGAACAGTATTCTTGTAGGGCAACAGCGCCTGTTCAAGATCAGATAACTTGAACAGATTGACGAACTTCACATAGCCGCCATCGACAACATCAACATTAGCATCCTGCATTTTAATACTTCCCTGAGTGGTGAATCATGTGCACTGCCAATCGGCTGGCACACGTCTGCACTGCAAGTAACAAGACTTGCAACACTTAAAAATCATCAATATAAAAACTTGAGCAAGCTTCACAAAATTGAAACTAGTACAAAACAAAAACCAAAAACACACACAAAACACTTCAAACAATGTCCAGGGAAATATTCAATAACATCGAGCCAACTATCGAAATAAACAAGCCATTAAAAAGCACATAAAAAAACAAGGCCGCGAATGGCGAATTCGCGGCCTTGTTTGTTTTATCGATCATTGCCACTCGACAGTGCGGGGATATCAGCCGGCCGGTTTTTCCCCGTACCAGCGCGGCGTATAAACCCACTCCCCGCCCTCGGCTCGAGGGAAAGTGCAGGTAGTGGAAGAACCGATCAGCACCATGGTGCGCATGTCCACTTGCTCCGGAGTCAGCGCGCCCAGTGTCGTGACGCGCAGCGTCTGCCCCGGCCGACCGATATCGCGGCCCAGCACCACCGGTGTTTGCGGCGTGCGGTGTTGCGCGACGATTTCCAGCGCTCGCCCCAGTTGCCACGGACGGGCACGGGAGATCGGGTTATAGAAGGCCAATGCCAGATCCGCCTCGGCGGCCAGATCCAGACGCTTCTCGATGATCGACCACGGTTTGAGGTTGTCCGACAGCGACATCACGCAGAAGTCATGGCCCAGCGGCGCACCGGCCTGAGCGGCGGTGGCGAGCGACGCCGAAACACCCGGCAGGATTTCCAGATCGACGCTGTGCCACGCCGGATCCGTCGACTCGTGCAATGCTTCAAGCACCGCCGCCGCCATGGCGAACACGCCCGGATCGCCGGACGAAACCACGATCACCGAACGACCCTCAGCGGCCAACCGGAAGGCGTGACGGGCACGCTGCATTTCTTCGCGGTTGTCGGTGCAATGCTGCACCTGATCGTCGCGGAACGGGCCGGCCATGCGCACATAGGTTTCGTAACCCAGCACGTCAGTGGCGCGGGCCAGTTCGGCTTTCACCGCCGGCACCATCAACTCTGCCGCACCCGGGCCAAGGCCAATGACAGCAAGGCGACCACGCGGACGACCGATCTGCGAAACATCCAGCGGCTGTTCGGCCACGGCGATGGCAAGGTCGCGGGATGTTGTGATGATTCGAGCGTCGGGGACTGCATCGCGAACCAGCTCAACGATGTCACTCGCCGGCGCGACAAAGCGCAACGGCACAGCCAGTTCAAGCGCGGCGTCACGCAACGCCGGACTGGCCATCTGAGTATCAGCCGCCACCAGACAGGCCAGCGATTGAATTGCCACACCGGCCTGAAGTAACGCATCGCGAATTACATCCGGTAGATCGGCCACATCTGTATCGACCGCCACCGCCACGCTACGCGGATAAATCAGCAACTCACTGGCGTTCGCCGCGCGGGCATCGCTGCCCACATGAATCGAGCGCTGCGCCTGTGGATCTTCCGGCAGTTGCGCCTGCTCAAGCCACGGCGCAGCACCGTCGATGCGTACGCTGTGGCCGGCGAGCAAGTCGGAGACAAAACGCTTGCCCTGCTCCAGATCGCCGAGGGCATAACCGCCGGGCGGGTTGAGCAGGCAGGTGCCGAAACGCAACTCGCCGCTGGTGGTAATCGCCGCTGCCACTTCAAGCGCAGACGCAATCTCGCGGGCCATGACGTTCACCCCGCCGAGGCCACCGAGCAGCGGCACCACGGCGCTGCCGTCTTCAGCCACGGCGAGCACCGCTGGCTCGACGCCTTTTTCCAGCAACAGCGGCGCCAGGGTGCGAATGACAATGCCCGCCGCGCACAGGGCAATGATCGGCGTGTCCTGTTGATACAGCTCGCGCAGGGTCGCGCCGAAGTCGCTGTAAGTCAGGTCCGCGCCTTCGACGCGTCCATTGAGCCCGTGAATCTTTGCAGCCGGATAGACCTGCTGCAGGCGACGGGCCGTGCCCAGTGCGCCCTGACCGAGAATGACGATGGCCGGTGTGGAATGGGTCATCAGCCTTGCCACCGTTCGCCGGGCACAATGATCAGCGAGAAGTACGGCGACGACATCGGCTCGACCTCATCCAGCGGTACGATCTTCTGGTTGGCCATGGTCGCGCGCTCGACGTACAGCGCACGCTCGGCCAGACCCAGCTCTGCCAACACGTCGCGCACCTTCGGGAAGTTGCGCCCCAGTTTCATGATCACCGCCGCATCGGCATCCGCCAGGCGACGCTTGAGTTCATCGTGAGGCAGCACGCCGGACAGCACCGACAGGCTCTGATTGCGATACACCAGCGGCGCGCCCAGTACCGAAGCGCCGCCGAGCATCGAGCAGACGCCCGGCACCACTTCGGCTTCGTAACGGCTGGCGAGGCGATCGTGCAGGTACATGTAGGAGCCGTAGAAGAACGGGTCACCTTCGCAGATCACCGCCACGTCGCGACCGGCGTCCAGATGCGCGGCCACTTCTTCTGCCGCGTCATCGTAGAAATCGCTGATCACCTGTTCGTAGGACAGCGGCGCCGGCAGCACTTCGGTGGTCACCGGGTACACCAGCGGCAGTAGATTCTGGGCGTCCTGCAGGTGCGCTTCGATGATGCCGAACGCGTTGCCCTTCTTGCCCTTGGCCACGAAGTACGCCACCACCGGCGATTCGCGCAGCAGGCGCAAGGCCTTGACGGTAATCAGTTCCGGATCACCGGGGCCGACGCCCAGGCCAATCAAACGTCCTTGAGCCTGCATCATTCGATCTCCGTGGCGAGAGCATTGACCGCAGCGGCGGCCATGGCGCTGCCGCCGAGGCGGCCCTGCATGATCACGAACGGCACGCCACGGCTGTTGGCGGCCAGTTCGGCCTTGGATTCGGCGGCGCCGACGAAGCCCACCGGGAAGCCGAGGATCAACGCCGGTTTCGGGGCGCCGGCGTCGAGCATTTCCAGCAGATAGAACAGCGCGGTCGGCGCGTTGCCGATCACCACCACGCTGCCTTCCAGATGCGGACGCCACAGTTCCAGCGCGGCAGCGGAGCGGGTGTTGCCCAGCTCGCGCGCCAGCTCCGGCACGCTGTCATCGCGCAAGGTGCAAATCACCTCGTTGTTGGCCGGCAGGCGCGCACGGGTCACGCCCTCGGAAACCATCCGCGCATCGCACAGGATCGGCGCGCCAGCGGCCAGCGCATCGCGCCCGGCCTTGCCGGCGCCTTCGGAGAATTGCAACCCGTCGATGGCCTCGACCATGCCGCAGGCGTGGATCACCCGCACCGCGAGTTTTTCCAGGTCGGCCGGGATGCGAGCCAGGTTGGCCTCGCTGCGAATGATCGCGAAGGAGTTGCGATAGATCTCCTGACCGTCGCGGATGTAATCAAGCATCAAGGGGGCTCCGTGAGCGGGCGGCGAGCAGGGTCGCGGCCGCTTCGATAGTAAGGTTGTGAGCGTGCAGCGCGCCGAAACCCGGCAGGGCTGCATCGCGAAAATAGAGATCGTAGTGGCCGGGGCCGACCGCCAGCAGAGTCACCGCTGCCCGATGTGCGGCGGCGCAGGAACGCGGGCAACCGGACAGGTGCACATCAACGGCGTGTGGCAACAGCGTAGCCAGCAGGCGGGCATCGTGTTTGGTGTCGGCCAGGCCTTTGCCGCAGCCGTTGGCGCCGGTGCAGGCGATCAGGTGTGACAGGGGGTCTTCGATGCGGGTCAGCAGGTTCAGCTTGCTCAATTTGTCGAGCACTTGAACCGCATCGGTTTCCTGCACATTGGGCAGCAACAGACTCTGCCAAGGGGTGAAACGCAGGCTGCCGTCACCAAAGGTTCTGGCCAGGTGTGCGGCGCCACGCAGCATGTCCGGATCGAGGCGACCGAGCGTCGGTGCGGCACCGACATAGACCTGACCGGCCGATTGCTGAGGGTGGATGCCGAGGTGCAAACCCTCCGGTCCGGCTTCGCGCTGCCAATCAGCAGCGGCTTTCAGGCTGATCCGCTGAGCGATTTTTTCCAGGAACACCGGCGCCGGGCATTCATCCAGCAGATGGCGCATTCGCGTCTGCTCCGGTCGGGCCAGATCGAGGAACAGTTCCAGCACCGCGACCACCAGCGCATGTCCGTGCGCAAGCGCCACAGCGGCCAGCGGTCGATCCGTCGGACAACCCGCCAGGCCGAACGCCAGCAGCGTGTCGCCGCGATCTTCGAATGCCGACAACCACAGGTCATGGGGATGTTCGAGCATCGCCAGCGCTTCACCGCCGTCCAGTTGCACGGCGAACTTGGCGCTCAGCTCGTGGAAGCGCGGATGACTTTGCAGGGTTTCGAGGATCTGCCCGGCCAGTGGACGAGTATCGAAGCGCATCTGCGGGTCGATGCCGGCGGCGGGGCTGAGCATCAGGTTGCGCACATCGTCGCCCGCTGCGGTTCGCGGCCCGAGACCGGCGGCCAACAGGCTCTCGATCAGCGTGGCAGACTGCTCGCCGATCCCGCGAATCTGCAGATTGCCGCGATTGGTCGCCTCGATCGCCCCGCCGGCAAACCGCTCGGCGGCATTGGCCACCGCATCGGCCTGATCGGCCGTGATCGACCCGCCATCGAGCTTGATCCGGCAGATCCCGCCGTCCAGCGCCTGGACGATACGCAGCAACCCCGGACAGGCCGAGGGGCGTATGGCGTTGGACATCGGACGTTCGTTCAAGGGCTGGCAGCTCTGTGGGAAAGGCGCTTCGCGGGCGAAGGCGCGGTATTATGCCTGCTTTGTCCGACGGCATGAAAAGTCTGCCCGTCGGAACGGCGCGTTTGCGGACACTTTTTTGAGGGGCTACAGATGTCACCCTGGCTGACAGTAGTAGGAATCGGTGAAGACGGCTTCAAGGGCCTGGGCAAGAATGCCCGGCGCGCCTTGATGGGCGCTTCGCGGATCATCGGCGGTCAGCGTCAGCTGGATCTGTTGCCGGTGTGCATCCGTGGCGAGCGCCAGTTGTGGCCGAGCCCGTTTTCCCTGGCCCCGGTGCTCGAGCATCGCGGTGAAGCGGTGTGCGTGCTGGCCAGCGGAGATCCGATGTTCTACGGCGTTGGCGCGAGTCTGGCGCGGCAGGTGATGGGGGCCGAGATGCTGGTTCTGCCAGCGCCGTCTTCGTGCTCGCTGGCGGCGGCCCGACTGGGCTGGCCGTTGCAGGATGTCAGCGTGCTGTCGCTGGTGGCTCGCCCGCTTGCGGCCCTCAATGGTCATTTGTCCAGTGGCGTGCGCCTGTTACTGCTGAGCAATGACGGTCAAAGTCCGGCGGCTGTTGCCGCGTTGCTGCGTGAGCGCGGATTTGGCGCCAGTCGCCTGAGTGTTCTGGAACATCTGGGCGGCGACGCCGAGCGCCGCATCGACGGCACCGCCAACGACTGGAACGATCCACTCATTGCCGACCTCAACGTGATCGTCCTCGAGTGCCTGGCCGATCCGTATACACCGCGCCTATCGCGCCTCGCCGGCCTGCCAGACTCGGCCTTTCAGCATGACGGCCAACTGACCAAACGCGACGTGCGCGCCATCACCCTCGCCCGCCTCGCCCCGACACCGGGCGAGTTGCTCTGGGACGTCGGTGCCGGCAGCGGCTCGATCGGCATCGAGTGGATGCGCGCTCACCCGAGCTGCCGCGCTCTGGCTATCGAAGCCGATGACGGCCGACAACAGTTGATCGAACACAACCGTGACGCCTTGGGCGTTCCCGGTCTGCAACTGATTCGCGGCAGTGCTCCTCAGGCCCTCGCCGGTCTTGAGCGACCGGACGCGATTTTCATCGGCGGCGGCGTGACCCGCGAAGGCGTGCTCGACACCTGCTGGGAACAACTCAAACCCGGCGGCCGACTGGTCGCCAACGCCGTGACCCTGCAAAGCGAAATGACCTTGATGAGCTGGCGCGAACGCCACGGCGGCGAGCTGACCCGCATCCACATTGCCCAGGCGCAGCCGCTGGGCGAGTTCGACACCTGGCGCCAGGCCCTGCCGATCACCCTGCTCGATCTGGTCAAACCCCTCGATGCGTGACGAAACCGCCGAACAACCCGCGCCCTTGCGCAGCGGCCTGACCACCGGCAGCTGCGCCACGGCCACCAGCCTCGCCGCGGCGCGCCTGCTGCTCGGCGGAGCGGTGGCGGACGCCGTGCAGATCGTGTTGCCCAAGGGCAAGCAGGTGCAGATGCGTCTGGAGTTCTGCCGGCTGACCGAAGACGGCGCTGAAGCCGGGACGATCAAAGATGCGGGCGACGACCCGGACGTGACTCACGGTGCCCTGCTTTATTCGCGAGTGCGGCTGATGGCCGAGCCGGGAATCCGCTTCATTGCCGGCAAAGGCGTCGGCACCGTCACTCGGCCGGGGCTGGTGCTGGGCGTCGGCGAGCCGGCGATCAATCCAGTGCCGCGCAAGATGATCAGCGATCACCTGACGCTGCTCGCCGAAGAAACCGGCTATCGCGGCGGCTTCGAGGTGACGGTCAATGTCGAGGGTGGCGAAGCCCTGGCGCTGAAAACCATGAACCCGCGTCTGGGCATTCTCGGCGGCCTGTCGATCCTCGGCACCAGCGGCATCGTCAGGCCGTTTTCCTGCGCGGCATACATTGCCTCGATCCATCAAGGCATCGACGTCGCGAAAACCAACGGCTACCTGCACATCGCCGCCTGTACCGGCAACGCCAGCGAGGACACCATGCGCCGGGTCTACAACCTGCCGGAAATCGCCCTGATCGAAATGGGCGACTTCGTCGGCGCCGTGCTCAAGCACCTGCGCAAAGTGCCTGTGGATAAACTCAGCCTGTGCGGCGGCTTCGGCAAGATCAGCAAACTGGCGGCCGGGCACATGGATCTGCACTCGCGCCATTCGAGCATCGACTTGCCGCAACTGGCCGAATGGGCGGCGGCGATTGGTGCCGACGACGATTTGCAGCAAGCCATTCGCGGGGCGAACACCAGTCAGCAGGCATTGGCGATGGCCAGTGCGGCGGGCGTTGCGCTGGGCGATGAAGTCTGCCGCCATGCTTTGGAGTTCGCCCGTAGCGTGGTGCCGGCGCAGGTTCAGGTCGAGGTGTTTGCGATTGATCGTCAGGGCGGCATCGTTGGCCATGCGGGAGCCTTTGTATGAAGCGAATCTTGTTGCTCGGCGGCGTGACTGAAGCGCTGGCCATCGCGCGCACGTTGGGGCCGGAACACATTTACAGCCTGGCCGGGGTCGGCCGGGTGCCGACCGATCTGACGTGTCAGGTGCGCGTCGGCGGCTACGGTGGCGCCGAAGGTCTGGCGCAGTTCATTCGCGACGAAGGCATCACACTTTTGCTCGACGCGACCCACCCCTACGCCGCACAGATCAGCCAGAACGCCGCCACCGCTGCGCAACTCACCGGCATCCCCTGCTGGGCCCTGCGCCGCCCCGCGTGGCAACCGCAACCCGGCGATGACTGGCGCGAAGTCGCCGACTGGGCCGAACTGATCACCGCCCTCGAACCCTTCCGCCGCCCACTGTTCACCCTTGGCCGCGAACCGCTGCAACACCTCGACGAAATCCCCGCGCACCAGTTCTGGACCCTGCGCGCCCTCGACGTCTACCCCGGCAACGAACGCTGCGAAGTCATCGGCGCCCGTGGACCGTTTCTGCTGGAGGATGAGCGGGCACTGTTCGAACGCCGGCAGATCGACGTGCTGATCAGCAAGAACAGCGGCAGCACCGCAACCGAGCCGAAACTGGACGTGGCGCGGGAGCTTGGGGTGCCGGTGATGGTGTTGAAGCGGCCGGTGTTGGCGAGGGTTGATCGGGAGTTCAAGAGTACGTCTGAAGTCCTGGAAGCCCTCTCTACGTCAGATAATTCCTGATTTCGAGCTAATCCTTGATTTGACCGGCAAAATTTCAGGAACCAGCCGACTGTTCGCCCCTGCCACCTCACGCCAAGATTTCGATTCCTTTAATCCACACAGATTTGCAGCGAGCAAATTCTTGAAGCGCACTGCTGCCTTCAAGAAAAATGCGGCTTGTCAGTCTGTATCCCAAGGAATACGATTTCGACATGATCGAATTTGAACGATCCCCTGCATTTGCCGATTGGCTCGACTCGATGAAAGACACCAACGGCAAAGCTCGCATCATCGCCAGAATTCGAGGTGCAGAGCATGGAAATATGGGTGATTGCGAGTTCGTTGGCAGTGCCGTTTATGAAATGCGCGTTCATTACGGTCCCGGTTACAGGATGTACTTCACACGTAAAGGTAACGTGATTTATCTGCTACTGCTGGGGGGCGACAAGTCGACACAAAAACGAGATATCAAACGCGCCATCCGGATGGCGCAAAGCATCGGTAATGAGGAGTAAGTCATGACCGAAAAATTCACCCGCTTCGACGCTGCAGAGTTTCTTAAAACGCCGGAGGAAATGGC
This sequence comes from Pseudomonas sp. CH235, assembly GCF_004368175.1. Classification (NCBI taxonomy): domain Bacteria; kingdom Pseudomonadati; phylum Pseudomonadota; class Gammaproteobacteria; order Pseudomonadales; family Pseudomonadaceae; genus Pseudomonas; species Pseudomonas sp. CH235. Next base: position 199,933 of record NZ_RRZJ01000007.1, on the reverse strand, counting down.
GGCTTACCTGGACGCCTGTTTTGACGAAGATGCTGGCGATGGCGTTCTCATCCGTGCAGCGCTTAATGACATTGCCCGCGCCCAAGGCATGACTCAGGTTGCGCGGGATGCAGGTCTGGGTCGTGAAAGCCTTTATAAAGCGCTGAGCAGCACTGGAAATCCGGAATTCGCGACTATCATGAAAGTCATGAAGGCGCTGGGTTTGCGGCTGCATGCCGTAGCAGGCTGAATCCTCTGCGACACCAAACCGCACGACGCTTTTTTACTTATCGGCCCTGATCAGGCTAAATAGCCGCGCCTGATCGCCCACCCTACGGATCTGTCCCATGAACCGACACCGGCTCGCATTTGCCTGGATCGCCTGCTTTGCAGTGCTGTTCAACATGCTCGCCATGCCGTTGACGGGAGCGATGGCGCAGGCGGCGCAGACGCCGGCCGAGCAGTTGCTGTGGAGCAGTTTCTGCACCGGCAGCGGGACGAAGATGGTGGCGATCGACATCGGCAGCCTCGATCAGAAAGCGCCGCAGAGTGGTGACAGTCATTCGACCATGCAGCATTGCTGGTGCTGTTCCGGATCGGCGCCGGTGGTGGCGTTGCCGGGGCATTCGCCGCAGCTGTATTTCGCCCGATACGAAAGCAATCGCAGCGTGGCGCCCGCCGTGCTGCAAACTCCGACACCGCGTCAGCAATGGCCGAGCCTCAATCCCCGCGCTTCCCCTCTGGTTTGATTTGTTCCCGCATTTGACCTGCGTTTCAAATCGTTCTGGAGAACTGCCATGTTGAACAAATTCATCGTCATCGCTGCGCTGTTGCTGCCTGCGTGCTTCGCCCATGCCCACGAATACAAGGCCGGCGAGCTGGAAATCGCCCACCCGTGGTCACAGGAACTGCCGCCGAACGCGCCGACGGTTGCCGCGTATTTCATCATTCACAACGCCGGCAAGACGGCTGACCGCCTGCTCAGCGTCGACTCGCCGATCGCCCCGACAGCGGAACTGCACGAGCACGTGATGCAGGGCGATCTGATGAAGATGCAACAGGTGCCGAACGTGGCCATCCCGGCCGGTGGAAACGTGACCTTCGCGCCGATGGCCTATCACGTGATGCTGATGAATCCGACCGACCGCAGTCTGCTGACCGACGGCAAGCGCTTTCCCCTGACGATGCACTTCGAAAAGGCCGGTGACGTGACCGTCGAGGTCGCGGTGCAGAAGAAGTCGCCGGAAGCCACGCAAGCCCACGCGCACGCCCAGTAACCGTTCCGGCAGACTCCGCCCATGCGCCCCCTGAGCGCCAGGCCCTCCCTGCAACGCCGTCAGACTGAACACCTGACCCGCGGCAGCTGGATCGCCCTGTTCGCCATGTTGATGATCTTCATCGGCCCGCTGATTTCCCAGTCGATGCCGATGGATCAGCACGCCTCGACCTCCATGCCGATGAGCATGGACATGTCGATGGACATGCCGGGCATGGATCATTCCGGGCACAGTGCACAGCCCTCCACCGAACACTGCCCACCGCAATCCTCGCACCATGTGCTGTGGGAAAAGTGCGGCTATTGCAGCCTGCTGTTCAATTGCCCAGCGCTGACCGGTGGCGGCAGCTTCGCCACTTTCAGCATTCCACTCGTCAACACCTTCACCCCGCCCTCCCCGCGTCTGGGCCATGCCCGGCAGACCTTCTTCCCCGGCGCCCGCACCCGCGCCCCGCCCGTCGCAGCGTAAACACCCACCTCTGATTGCACACGGTTGAGAAGACAGCTTCAGGCTGCCGGCCGTGTCGTTTACGACTGTTTGATGGAAATTGTCATGTCCAGGTTTTCTGCTGTCCCACGCCCGGGTTCTGCCCCGGCGTCCTTTGCCCTGAACGAATCCCGCGTTCGTTTCAGGCACGCTACCGCCGTCCTTTGCGGCGTCCTGCTGTCCCCGCTGGTCCACGCCGACGAACACGCCGGCCACACTGATGAGCTGAGCCCGACGGTGATCACCGCCATCGCCCCGAGCTCGCCGCTGACCATCGTCACCAACCCGAAAGACCCGCGCCAACCGGTGCCGGCCAGCGACGGCGGCGACTACCTGAAGACCATTCCAGGCTTCGCCCTGGTGCGCAACGGCGGCACCAACGGTGATCCGGTGCTGCGCGGGATGTTCGGTTCGCGCCTGAACATCCTCACCAACGGCAGCATGATGCTCGGCGCCTGCCCCGGCCGGATGGACGCGCCGACCTCGTACATCTCACCCGAGACCTACGACAAACTCACCGTGATCAAAGGCCCGCAAACCGTGCTCTACGGACCGGGCGCGTCGGCCGGCACGATCCTGTTCGACCGCGAGCCGGAAAGCTTCGGCGAGCTCGGCACCCGCGTGAATGCCAGCGTGCTGGCAGGCTCCCACGGACGCTTCGACAAAGTCGTCGATGCAGCGGCCGGCGGCTCGCTGGGTTACGTGCGGGTGATCGGCAACACCGCGCATTCCGACGACTACCGCGACGGCAACAACGACATCGTTGCCTCGCGTTATGACAAATGGAACGGCGATGTGGCGCTGGGCTGGACCCCGGATGCCGACACCCTGATCGAACTCACCGCCGGCAAGGGCGACGGCGAAGCACGCTACGCCGGACGCGGCATGGACGGCTCGCAATTCCTGCGCGAAAGCCTCGGTCTGCGCTTCGAGAAATCCAACATCACCGATGTGCTGGAGAAGCTCGAAGCCCAGGTCTACTACAACTACGCCGACCACGTGATGGACAACTACACCCTGCGCACGCCGTCCGGCACGGGGATGATGGCCGGTCCCATGGCGTCCAACGTCGACCGCCGCACCCTCGGCGCACGGATCAAGGCCACCTGGCGCTGGGCCGATATCCAGCTGATCACCGGCCTCGACGCGCAGACCAACGAACACCGGCAGCGCAGCGGCATGGGCATCGATACCTACAAGGATCAGCCGTACACCAAGGACGCCGACTTCCATAACTACGGGGTGTTCAGCGAAATGACCTGGTACGCCGCCGACCGCGACCGGCTGATCACCGGCGCCCGGGTCGACCGTGCCTCGGCCAGGGATTTCCGGCAGACCACCGGTTCGGGAATGATGTCGCGCCCGAACCCGACTGCCGGCGATACCCGCGCCGACACCCTGCCGAGTGGCTTCATCCGTTACGAGCATGACCTGGCCGACAGCCCCACCACGCTCTACGCCGGCCTCGGTCACGCCCAGCGTTTCCCGGATTACTGGGAGCTGTTTTCGCCCAAGTCCGGCCCGGCCGGCTCGGTCAATGCGTTCGATTCGATCAAGCCGGAAAAGACCACTCAGCTCGACTTCGGCGTGAACTACAAGAGCGCCGAGCTCGAAGCCTGGGCCTCGGGCTACATCGGCCAGGTGCGCGATTACATCCTGTTCGACTACACCCCGGGGATGATGGGCATGAGCACTTCCCGCGCCGAGAACATCGACGCGCGGATCATGGGCGGCGAACTCGGTGCCGCTTACAAACTCACCGACAACTGGAAAGCCGATGCGACCCTGGCCTACGCCTGGGGAAAGAACAGCAGCGACGGCAAGGCCCTGCCGCAGATGCCGCCGCTGGATGCGCGTTTCGGCCTGACTTATACCGAAGACAACTGGAGCGCCGGCGCACTGTGGAGGGTGGTTGCCGCGCAAAACCGTATCGACCAGAACAAGGGCAACGTGGTCGGCAAGGATTACGACAAGAGTTCGGGCTTCGGCGTGTTCTCGCTCAACGGCGCCTACCGGATCAACAAACACTGGAAGGTCAGTACCGGCGTCGACAACCTGTTCGGCAAGGCTTACGCCGAACACCTGAACCTGGCGGGCAACGCCGGGTTCGGCTACCCGGCCAACGACCCGCAAGCGATCAATGAACCGGGGCGCACGCTCTGGACCAAGGTGGACATGAGTTTCTAACCCTCAAGGGCGCTCGCTCCCTTGAGGGAGCGGGCGGCAACAGACAACTAGAAGATCCAAGCCAAGCGGAGCACACGTGATGAAACAGCCCAAACCGAATTTCTACAACCTGGCCTGGCGTTGGCATTTCTATGCCGGATTGTTCGTCGCGCCATTCATGGTGATGCTGGCCCTGACCGGCATCATTTACCTGTTCAAACCGCAGCTCGATTCGCTGATGTACAGCAGCCTGCTGAACGTCCCCGCCGGGCATCACACGGTGCCGGCCGACGACTTGCTGCAAAAGGTCAAAAGCGCTTATCCACAGGGCCAGGTCACTCAGTACCTGCCGCCGGTGAATGCCGAGCGCAGCGCGCAGTTTGTCGTGGCCAATGCCGGCCATGAGCTGAACGTGTTCGTCGATCCGTACCACGGCGACATCCTTGGCGAGCAGGATGCCAGGCAGAACCTGCAAGCCATCGCCCGGGCGATTCACGGCGAACTGATGATCGGCACCGTCGGTGACCGACTGATCGAAATGGCCGCAGGCTGGGGCGTGGTGCTGGTGGTGTCCGGGGTTTTCCTGTGGTGGCCGCGAGGTCAGGCCGCGGGGATTCTGTGGCCACGCCTGAGCAGTCGCGGCCGCGTGCTGTGGCGTGATTTGCATGCCGTTACCGGATTCTGGGGCGCCGCATTGCTGCTGGTGATGCTGCTCAGCGGCATGACCTGGACCGGCTTCTGGGGCAAGCAATACGCGCAGGTGTGGAACGTGTTCCCGGCGGCGATGTGGAACAACGTGCCGACCTCCGACGTCGAGGCTGGCAGCCTCAACAACGCCGCCCGCCAGACCGTACCGTGGGCGATGGAAAACACCCCGATGCCGATGTCCGGCGACCACGCCGAACACATGGCCCACGGCGGCATGCAACACGGCCCCGCTGCACCGACCATCCGCCTGCAGGATGTGCAAAACATCGCCATCGAGCGCAAGGTCGAGCCGGGCTACAGCATCACAATGCCGACCACTGCCACCGGTGTGTTCACCATCGCGGTATTCGCCGACGACCCGCGTAACGACGCGACCCTGCACATCGATCAGTACACCGGCAAGGTGTTGGCCGACGTGCGCTTCGAGCAGTACGGCGCTGTTGCCCGCGCTACCGAGATCGGCGTGATGCTCCACGAAGGCAAGATGTTCGGCACCTTCAACCAGATCATTGTGCTGCTGATCTGCCTGATGATCCTGCTCAGCGCCGTCAGCGGCGTGGTGATCTGGTGGAAGCGTCGGCCACAGGGCAAGTTCGGCGTGCCGCCGCTGCGCCACGATCTGCCGAAGTGGAAAACCGGGGTGGCGATCATGCTGGTTCTGGCGGTGGTGTTTCCGCTGGTGGGGGCTTCGCTGGTGGTGGTGTGGTTGCTGGATCGGCTGCTGGTGTCGCGTCTGGGCCGACAAGCTGAATCTGCCTCAACTTCATCATGAAACAGGCGAGATGCGCGATTTAGACAGATCTTTAAACTGCCGGGGCTTAAACTCCGGCAATTTTTAGTGTTACTGTATAACGCAAATTTGCTGCTCTGCCCGCAGCCATGCACTGTCATGAGCCTGCGGGCTTTTCTTTTGAAGAAGTGATTCACCGCCCCGATGAACAAGTACCTCTTGTCCAGCCTCTGTCTGTTCGCCTTGAACAACAGCGCCCACGCCGACAATGCCCCGCTGACGCTGCCCACCGGCACCATCACCGCCCCGGCCAATGACGACCAGACCGTCAGCCTGACCACGCCGACCAGTGCCGGCTCGCGTCTGAACCTCAGCGCGATGGAAACCCCGGCCAGCGTCGAAAGCCTCAGCGGCGAGCAAGTCCGCGCCCGTGGCGATCGCAGCGTGCAGGACGCGGTGTCGCGCAGCACCGGCATCAGCCGCACCGGCACGCCGGGCGATGGCGGCACCTCGTTGCAGGCTCGGGGTTTTACTGGGCAGAGTTCGGTGATGCAGTTGTATGACGGTAACCGCATGTACACCGGCATGGGCACCGTGACGTTCCCGGTCGACACTTGGTCGGTGGAGCGCGTCGATGTCCTGCGCGGCCCGGCCTCGGTGCTGTACGGCGAAGGCGCGACCGGTGCGGTGGTCAACGTGATCCCGAAGAAACCGTTCGAAGGCGAAATCGAAAACCACGTGCGCGTCGGCTACGGCTCGTTCGACCGCCAGCAACAGGCGTTCGACAGCGGCGGTTCGCTGACCGACACCCTGAGCTATCGCCTCAACCTCAACCGCCTGCGCAGCAATGGCTGGGTCGATCGCGGTGATTCATTCAGCGACTTCATCTGCGCCGCCCTGCGCTGGCAGGCCAATGACGACCTGACCTTCACCCTCGCTCACGATTACGGCGACCAGCGCCCGCAGAACTACTTCGGCACGCCGCTGATCAACGGCCAGTTGAAAGACGGCCTGCGCAACAAAAACTACAACGTGCGCGACGACAAGCAGCACTACAACGATCAATGGACGCGCCTGACCACCGACTGGCAGATCAACGATACGGTCAGCGCCAGCAACGAGCTGTACTACCTGAAGGCCCAACGCCGCTGGCAGAACGCCGAGAACTACAACTTCGACGCTGGCAGCCAACAACTCAGCCGCAGCGGTTACTTCGGCATCGGCCACAAACAGGAACAGGTCGGCGACCGCCAGACCTTCACCTTCAAGCATTCGCTGTTCGGCCTCGACAGCCAGACCGTGACCGGCGTCGACTACAACCGCATACGCTTCCAGCTCGACAGCAACTCGCCATTCAATGACGTATTGCCGAACGGTCAGCCGCTGGATCGCTATCACCCGCAAACCGGTTATTTCGAGAGCGCCGACCCGTATCGCGATCAATTCGACAGCACCACCAAACAGATGTCGGTGTTCGCCGAAAACCGCACGCAACTGAGCGAACGCTGGTCGTTGGTAACCGGTGTGCGCCGCGACTACGTGCATGTGGATCGCAACAACCTGGTCGACGGCAGCCAGAGTGACAAGACCCTGACCGGCAACAACTGGAAGGCCGGCCTGGTGTTCGCGCTGACGCAGGACACTTCGTTCTATGGCCAGGTCGCCACCAGCACCGATGGCATCGGCGGTCTGATTTCCCTGAGCCCGAGCCAGCAGCAATATGACCTGTCCACCGCGCGGCAAACCGAGATCGGCCTGAAGCAGCTGTTCTGGGATCAGCGTGGCGAATTCACGCTGGCGGCGTATCGCATCGTGAAGAAGAAGCTGCTGACCGACGATCCCGGTAACCCGACGCTCAAGCAGCAGGTCGGCCAGCAATCGTCGAACGGCCTGGAAGCCAGCCTCGATCTGCAATTGCCACACGCCTGGCAACTGCAAGCCAACGCGGCGATCGTCAAGGCCAAGTACGACGATTTTGAAGAAGTGGTCGGCGGCGTGCCGGTGTCGCGCAATGGCAATCGTCCGGTGGACGTACCACGGCGCACCGCCAATCTGTGGCTGAGCAAGGCGCTGACCGATGACCTGAAAGCCGGCGCCGGCGTGCGTTATGTCGATGCGCGCTACGCCGACATGGCCAACCATAACGAGCTGCCGAGCTACACCGTGATCGATGCGACGCTGTCGTGGAAAGCCCTGCGCAACACCACGCTGGGGTTGCAGGTGAACAATCTGTTTGACCGGACATATGCGCAAAGCCAATACAATGAGGGCCAGCAGTGGATTCTGGGTGAACCTCGTTCGTTCTTTGTCACGGCTGACTACACCTTTTGACTCACTGGCCCCGCCCTCACCCTAGCCCTCTCCCGGAGGGAGAGGGGACTGACCGAGGTGTTTGGGCAAGTTACACCGACCTGAAATACCGGGTCGAACTCAGGATTTGAAGAGCACGAAGATCGGCTCCCATTTCCCCTATGGACGGGGCTGACCGAGGTGTTTGGGCAAGTTACACCGACCTGAAATACCGAGTCGAACTCAGGATTTGAAGAGCACGAAGATCGGCTCCCTTTCCCCCTCGCCCCCTTGGGGGAGAGGGCTGGGGTGAGGGGGATGGATCTACCAGACAGACATAACCTTGGAAATCACACTGAACCTCACATGACCTCACTGTCCCTCACTAATCTCGCTTGGTCCCCCTTGGGCCACGGCCACTGTCATCACCAGTTCCAGCTGCGTGACGCCTCGCTGCAAGTGGCCGCCGGTGAGTTCGTCGGGCTGATCGGGCCCAATGGCAGCGGCAAGACCAGCCTGTTGCGTTGCGCCTACCGCTTCAGTCAGCCGGAAACCGGTGAGGTCAGACTCGATCACCACAACGTGTGGAAGCAATCCTCGCGCTGGTGCGCGCAACGCATCGCCGTGGTGCTGCAGGAATTCCCCGACGCCTTCGGCCTGACCGTCGAAGAAGTGGTCGCCATGGGCCGCACGCCGCACAAAGGCCTGTTCGACGGCGACACGCTGGAAGACCGCCACCTCGCCACCCAGGCCCTCAAATCCGTGGGCCTCGACGGCTTCGAAGACCACGCATTCGCCACGCTGTCCGGCGGTGAAAAACAACGCGTGATCCTCGCCCGGGCCCTGACCCAGCAACCGCAACTGCTGATCCTCGACGAGCCGACCAACCACCTCGATCCGCGCTATCAGCTGGAACTGCTGCAACTGGTCAAGCGTTTGCAGATCGGCACGCTGGCGAGCATCCACGACCTGAACCTGGCTGCCGCGTTCTGCGACCGCTTGTACGTGATCAACCACGGTCGCATCGTCGCCAGCGGCACCCCGCAAGAAGTCCTCACTGTTGAATTGCTGCGCGACGTGTTCGGCGTCGAAGCATTGATCGATCCTCACCCCCTTCACGGCTACCCGCGAATCACCTGGATAACCCGACCATGACTGTGCGCTCCCTGCTTTGCCTCGCTCTGCTGCTGGGCACCACCCAAGCCTTTGCCGAGGCCACGAAGTACCCGCTGACGATCCAGAGCTGCAACCGCGAAGTGACCTTCAAGCAAGCACCGAAACACGCGGTCAGTCACGACATCAACATGACCCAGATGATGCTCGCCCTCGGCCTCAAGCCGAAAATGGCCGGCTACAGCGGCGTCAGTGGCTGGAAGTCGGTGACGCCTGAAATGCAGAGTCTTCTCGACGGTCTGCCGGAGCTGGCAGCCAAGTACCCGTCGGTGGAAACGTTACTCAACGCCAACGTCGATTTCTTCTTCGCCGGCTGGGATTACGGCATGCGCGTCGGCGGCGATCTCACGCCGCAGACCCTGCAACCGCTGGGCATCAATGTGTATGAACTGACCGAGTCCTGCGCCTTCGTGATGAAGCGCCCGGCCGCGACGCTGGACGACACCTACAACGACCTGCGCAACCTCGGAAAGATTTTCGACGTGCAGGATCGCGCCAACGCGCTGATCGCTGACATGCAAAGTCAGGTCGCCGAAATCCGCAAAGACCTGCCCGCTGAAAAACCACGGGTGTTCCTGTACGACAGCGGCGAAGACCGCGCCATGACCTCCGGCCGCCTCGGCATGCCGCAAGCGCTGATCGACGCGGCCGGTGGGCGCAACGTTCTCGATGACGTCGAAGCGAGCTGGACCCGGGTCAACTGGGAGACCGTGGTCGAGCGCAATCCGCAGGTGATCGTGATCGTCGACTACAGCGAAATCACCGCCGAGCAAAAGATTGAATTCCTGCTGAAGAACAAGGCGCTGCAATCGGTGGACGCGATCAAGAACCAGCGCTTCATCGTCATCCCTTACGTGCAGGCCACGCCGGGGATCGACAACGTGCTGGCGGTGGAAACCCTGGCCAAAGGTTTCCACGGCGAATGATCGACCGTCGCTATGCGCTGCTGCTGATCGCCCTCGGTGCCGTATTGCTGGTGTCCTGCGTGGTATCGCTGGGTTTCGGCCCGGCGCGGGTGCCGGTGGACGTGGTGTGGCGGATTCTGCTGCACAAACTGTTCGGCCTCGGTGTGCCGGACTGGAGCGCCGGCCAGGAACACATCGTCTGGCTGATCCGCGTGCCGCGCATGCTGCTCGGTGCATTGGTGGGCGCCGGGCTGGCGTTGATCGGCGCGGTGCTGCAAGCGGTCACGCGAAATCCGCTGGCCGATCCGCACCTGCTTGGCGTCACCTCCGGTGCCACCCTCGGCGCAGTGATCGTGGTACTGCACATCGGCGAAATCGTCGGCCTGCTGACCTTGCCGATCGCCGCGTTCATCGGCGCGTTGTTGAGCATGTTTCTGGTGCTGGGCATCGCCAATCGGCAGGGTCGGCTGGACAGTGATCGTCTGCTGCTGTGTGGCGTGGCCGTTTCGTTCGTGATGATGGCGATCGCCAACCTGCTGTTGTTCATGGGCGATCACCGCGCCAGTTCGGCGGTGATGTTCTGGATGCTCGGTGGCCTTGGTCTGGCGCGCTGGGAGTTGTTGGCGGTGCCGGCGCTGAGCGTGTTGCTTGGCTTGATTCTGCTGATCGGCATGGCCCGTCCGCTGAACGCCTTGATGGCCGGCGAACAGACCGCCGTCACCCTCGGCCTGAATGCGCGGGCGGTGCGTCTGCGGGTGTTCGTGATTGCTTCATTGATGACCGGGGTGCTGGTGTCGATCAGCGGCTCCATCGGTTTTGTCGGGCTGATGGTGCCGCACATTGCCCGGCGCCTGATCGGTGCCGAGCATCGGCGTCTGCTGCCGGTGTGCGTGTTGCTCGGCAGCGTTTTCCTCGTCTGGGTCGACGTCGCGGCGCGGACGCTGATCGCCCCCGAAGACCTGCCCATCGGTGTTGCCACCGCTGCCCTCGGCGGGCTGTTCTTCATCGGCCTGATGCGCCGCCGCTGAATCCTCCGGGTGCGCCCCAATCTGGCGCACCCCGTTGCACCTTTGCATGCAACACGTCCCCTCATGGTGCGCCGACTTCGTGCGCAACCGCTCTAAACCGACATTTCCCTGCCCAAACCCGACCGGGCACAGCCCTTGCAAAACAGCCTTCAGTCGTTCGCATCTGCCAACCATAAAAAACTTTAACGTTCATGGAGATCGCACAATGAAGCGTCGCAGTTTGATCAAGGCTTTCACACTCACGGCATCCATTGCCGCGATGGGCATGACCTGGACCGTACAGGCCGCCGAGACCATCAAGGTCGGGATTCTGCATTCGTTGTCCGGCACCATGGCGATCTCCGAAACGTCGCTCAAGGACATGGCGTTGATGACCATCGACGAGATCAACGCCAAGGGCGGGGTGAACGGCAAGATGCTCGAACCGGTGGTGGTCGACCCGGCGTCGAACTGGCCGCTGTTCGCGGAAAAGGGCCGGCAGTTGCTGACCCAGGACAAGGTCGCGGTGGTGTTCGGTTGCTGGACCTCGGTGTCGCGCAAATCGGTGCTGCCGGTGTTCGAAGAACTCAACGGCCTGCTGTTCTACCCGGTGCAGTACGAAGGTGAAGAGATGTCGCCGAACGTGTTCTACACCGGCGCCGCGCCGAACCAGCAAGCGATCCCGGCGGTTGAATACCTGATGAGTGAAGAAGGTGGCAGTGCCAAGCGCTACTTCCTGCTCGGCACCGACTACGTCTACCCGCGCACCACCAACAAGATCCTGCGCTCGTTCCTGCACTCCAAAGGCGTGGCCGACAAGGACATCGAAGAGGTCTACACCCCGTTCGGCCACAGCGACTATCAAACCATCGTCGCCAACATCAAAAAATTCTCGGCCGGCGGCAAGACCGCTGTGATCTCGACCGTGAATGGCGACTCCAACGTGCCGTTCTACAAAGAGCTGGCCAACCAGGGCCTGAAGGCCACCGACGTACCGGTGGTGGCATTCTCGGTGGGCGAAGAAGAACTGCGCGGCATCGACACCAAGCCGCTGGTGGGCAACCTCGCGGCGTGGAACTACTTCGAGTCGGTGGATAACCCGGTGAACAAGAAGTTCGTCGCCGACTGGAAAGCCTACGCGAAGAAACACAACCTGCCGGGCGCCGACAAAGCGGTGACCAACGACCCGATGGAAGCCACTTACGTCGGCATCCACATGTGGGCGCAGGCGGCGGAGAAAGCCAAATCGACCGACGTCGACAAGGTCCGCGAAGCCCTCGGCGGCCAGACCTTTGCCGCGCCGTCCGGCTACACCCTGACCATGGACAAGACCAATCACCACCTGCACAAACCGGTGATGATCGGCGAGATCCAGAGCGACGGTCAGTTCAACGTGGTGTGGCAGACCGAGGGGCCGATTCGGGCGCAGCCGTGGAGCCCGTTCATTCCGGGTAATGACAAGAAGCCGGAGTATGCGGTGAAGAGCAACTGAGTTAACCCGCTCAACCTGATCGTTCCCACGCTCTGCGTGGGAATGCAGCCGGGGACGCTCTGCGTCCCAAGAGCGGACGCGGAGCGTCCGTTGAGGCATTCCCACGCAGAGCGTGGGAACGATCAATACAGGAATGCCCGTTATGCCCACTGCCCTTTACCGCTTGATCCTGGCCGTCGCACTTTTGCTGCCGATGGCCGTCCATGCCGGAGATGCGGAAGACTTCGTCGCCGCCAACCCGACGCAACAGGCCAAACTGCTGGAAGCCTGGGCCGCGCAGCCCGATCCGGCGCGTGTCGAACTGATCAATGCCCTGCAACAAGGCGAACTGACCGTCGACGGCCAACCCAAAACCCTGCGCCTGAACAACCGCCTGCGGGGTCTGATCGACACCGCGCTGGCCAGCCACCAATTGCTCGCCGCCGACGCCAAAACCCGTCTGACTGCCGCGCAGCAATTGCAGAAAAGCGCCAAACCGGCGCAGCTGAAATTTCTCGACCAGCAACTGGCTGGCGAAACCGATGAAAGCGTCCACGCCGCCCTGAGCCTGGCGCTGGCCAACCTGCAACTGGTCGACACTGACCCGGCGGTACGCCTCGCAGCCGTGCGTCTGCTCGGTGAAACCGGCGATCCACTGGCCCGCACCCGCCTCGAAGGCCTGCTCGAACTCGGCGTCGAAACCGATGCCAACGTGCGCACCGCCGCCGAAACCAGCCTCGCCCAGGTCAAGCGCAAACTGCTGGTCGGCGAACTGCTCGGCCAGGCCTTCAGCGGCATGTCCCTCGGTTCGATTCTGTTGCTCGCGGCACTTGGCCTGGCGATCACCTTCGGCCTGCTCGGCGTGATCAACATGGCCCACGGCGAAATGCTGATGCTCGGCGCCTACTCGACCTACGTCGTGCAGCTGATGTTCCAGCGCTACGCGCCGAATGCCATCGAGTTCTATCCGCTGATCGCGCTGCCGGTGGCGTTCTTCGTCACGGCCGCCATCGGCATGGCCCTGGAGCGCACGGTGATCCGTCACCTCTACGGCCGCCCACTGGAAACCCTGCTCGCCACCTGGGGCATCAGCCTGATGCTGATTCAGCTGGTGCGACTGGTGTTCGGTGCGCAGAACGTTGAAGTGGCGAACCCGGCGTGGCTGTCCGGCGGGATTCAGGTGCTGCCGAATCTGGTGCTGCCGTACAACCGCATCGTGATCATCGCCTTTGCGTTGTTCGTGGTGGTGCTGACCTGGCTGCTGCTGAACAAGACCCGCCTCGGCCTGAACGTGCGCGCCGTCACCCAGAACCGCAACATGGCCGCCTGCTGCGGCGTGCCCACCGGGCGCGTCGACATGTTCGCCTTCGGCCTCGGCTCGGGCATCGCCGGGCTCGGTGGCGTGGCCCTGAGCCAGATCGGCAATGTCGGCCCGGACCTCGGCCAGAGCTACATCATCGACTCGTTCCTGGTGGTGGTGCTCGGCGGCGTCGGGCAACTGGCCGGCAGCGTGTTCGCCGCATTTGGCCTGGGCATCGCCAACAAGATTCTCGAACCGCAGATCGGTGCGGTGCTCGGCAAGATCCTGATCCTCGCGCTGATCATTCTGTTCATCCAGAAACGTCCGCAAGGCCTCTTCGCACTGAAAGGACGGGTGATCGACTGATGAACCAGCCTCTAGTAGTCACGGCCACACAAAAGGCCGGCCCGAAAGTCACCCTCGCCATCGGCGCGGTGGTGCTCGCCTTGCTGATCGCTCTGCCGCTGCTGTCGCTGTTGCCGGCGGACAGTGCACTGCACGTTTCTGCTTACACCCTGACGCTGGTCGGCAAGATTCTCTGCTACGCCATCGTCGCCCTGGCACTGGATCTGGTCTGGGGTTACGCCGGTCTCTTGTCGCTGGGCCACGGTCTGTTCTTCGCCCTCGGCGGTTATGCGATGGGCATGTACCTGATGCGCCAGGCTGCCGGTGATGGCTTGCCGGCGTTCATGACCTTTCTGTCTTGGACGGAATTGCCGTGGTACTGGAGCGGCACCGGTAACTTCCTCTGGGCGATGTGCCTGGTGGTGTTGGCGCCGGGGTTGCTGGCGCTGGTGTTCGGTTTTTTCGCCTTCCGCTCAAGGATCAAGGGCGTGTATTTCTCGATCATGACCCAGGCCCTGACCTTCGCCGGGATGCTGCTGTTTTTCCGCAACGAGACCGGGTTCGGCGGCAACAACGGTTTCACCAATTTCCGCACGATCCTCGGTTTCGGCATCACCGAACCCGGCACGCGCGCGGTGCTGTTTCTGGCGACGGTGTTGCTGCTGGTGGCGAGTCTGTTCATCGGCTGGCGGCTGGCGCGCAGCAAGTTAGGCCGGGTGCTGACCGCGTTGCGTGACGCGGAAAATCGCCTGATGTTCTGCGGCTACGACCCGCGCGGCTTCAAGCTGTTCGTCTGGGTCTTGAGCGCAGTGTTGTGCGGCCTGGCCGGTGCGTTGTACGTGCCACAGGTTGGGATCATCAACCCGAGCGAAATGTCGCCAACCAACTCGATCGAAGCCGCCGTGTGGGTGGCCCTTGGCGGGCGCGGCACCCTGATCGGCCCGCTGCTCGGCGCCGGTGTGGTCAACGGCATGAAGAGCTGGTTCACCGTGGCCTTCCCCGAATACTGGCTGTTCTTCCTCGGCGCGCTGTTCATCGTCGTGACGTTGTACCTGCCCAAGGGTGTGATCGGTCTGCTGAAGAAACGAGGTGAATCATGAGAGTCACGGCGAGCGCTGAATTCATGCTGGAACCGGCCTTTTTCCCGGTGGAACCGAACAAGGACGAAGGCACCAGCCGCGACTCGATCGGCCTCGGGCAACGCGTCGGTCCGGGCCTCGACACCCGCCACGGCACGATCCTGACCCTGGAAGACATCAGCGTCAGCTTCGACGGTTTCCGGGCGCTGAACAATCTGAACCTGTACATCGGCGTCGGCGAACTGCGCTGCATCATCGGCCCCAACGGCGCGGGCAAGACCACGCTGATGGACGTGATCACCGGCAAGACCCGACCAAGCCACGGCAAAGCGTGGTTCGGTGAAACCCTCGACCTGACGCAGATGAGCGAAGTGCAGATCGCCCAGGCCGGCATCGGTCGCAAGTTCCAGAAACCGACGGTGTTCGAAGCATTGAGCGTGTTCGAGAACCTGGAGCTGGCGCAGAAAACCGACAAGTCGGTGTGGGCCAGCCTGCGGGCGAGGTTGAGCGGCGAGCAGAAAGACCGGATCAGCGAAGTGCTCGACACGATTCGCCTGACCACTTCGGTCAATCGCCCCGCCGGGCTGCTGTCTCATGGGCAGAAGCAGTTTCTGGAAATCGGCATGTTGCTGATGCAGGACCCGCAATTGCTGCTGCTCGATGAACCGGTGGCGGGCATGACCGACGCCGAAACCGAATTCACCGCCGAGCTGTTCAAGTCGCTCGCGGGCAAGCACTCGCTGATGGTGGTGGAACACGACATGGGCTTCGTCGGTTCGATTGCCGACCACGTCACCGTGTTGCATCAGGGCAGCGTGCTGGCCGAAGGATCACTGGAACAGGTGCAGGACAACGAGCGCGTGATCGAGGTTTACCTCGGTCGTTAGCCCTGCGATTCAGATCGTTCCCACGTCGAGGCGTCGAACCGTCCGCGTGGGAATGCCGCCATGGACGCTCCGCGTCCGCCGTTATGTGACGCGGAGCGTCACGGGATTCATTCCCACGCAGAGCGTGGGAACGATCACCGGGGAGAGTTTGAACATGCTGCAAGTCGACAAGCTGCATCAGTACTACGGCGGAAGCCACATCCTGCGCGGCCTGAGCTTTGACGTGAAGGTCGGCGAAGTGACCTGCCTGCTCGGGCGTAACGGTGTGGGCAAGACCACGCTGCTCAAATGCCTGATGGGCCTGTTGCCGGCCAAGGAAGGCGCGGTGAACTGGGAAGGCAAACCGATCACCACGTTCAAGCCGCATCAGCGGGTGCACGCCGGGATCGCCTACGTCCCGCAGGGACGGGAGATTTTCGGCCGGCTGACCGTGGAAGAAAACCTGCTGATGGGTCTGTCGCGTTTCCCCGGCAGCGAAGCCAAAGAGGTTCCGGCGTTCATCTACGAGCTGTTCCCGGTGCTGTTGCAAATGAAACAGCGGCGCGGCGGCGACTTGTCCGGTGGTCAGCAACAGCAGCTCGCCATCGGCCGCGCACTGGCCAGCCGTCCGCGTTTGCTGATTCTCGACGAACCCACCGAAGGCATCCAGCCGTCGGTGATCAAGGAAATCGGCGCGGTGATCAAGAAGCTCGCGGCCCGGGGCGACATGGCGATTCTGCTGGTGGAGCAGTTCTACGATTTCGCCGCCGAACTGGCCGATCAGTACCTGGTGATGTCCCGGGGCGAGATCGTGCAGCAGGGCCGTGGCGAAAATATGGAAGCCGAAGGTGTACGCGGGCTGGTGACTATTTGAGGTTACGGTCTAATCTGTAGCGTCCTAACGATAATCAGAAAACATGAACTTACCTGTTGCGACTGCCCTGTTTACCCCGAGCTGGCATGCCGAGCTGGAGCTGGCCTACGCCCGCTTCGGCGATTGCACGCGGCCGACCCGACGCCGGCACCTCGGCCCGTTGCGGGTGCAAAAGCATCTGTACGCCGAAGGGCCCGAGGTCTGTCAGCACATCATCGTCCACCCGCCGGGCGGGATTGCCGGGGGTGACCGGCTGGACATCAGCGCCCGCGTCGAACAAGGCGCCTGGGCGCAGATCACCAGCCCCGGCGCGGCCAAGTGGTATCGCGCGGCGGGGCCCGCTTATCAGTCGCTGAACCTGCATGTCGCCGATGGCGCGACACTGGAATGGCTGCCCCAGGAGACCATCGTCTACAGCGCCGCCCAGGCTGAACTCACGACCTCGATCGAGCTTGAAGGCGATGCGCGACTGTTTTACTGGGACGTGGTGGCCCTCGGGCGTCCGGCCAGTGGCGAGCGTTTCGACCTCGGGCATTTCCAGGCGCATCTGGATATTCGCCGTGATGGGCGGTTGTTGTGGCATGAGCGCCAGCGCATCGTCGGCGATGACGGCTTGCTCGATTCGCCGATCGGGCTGGATGGCCATCCGGTGTTTGCGACGTTGCTGGTCACCGGTGAGATTGATGCTGAATTGCTGGAGCGCTGCCGCTCGCTAAACCACGACGTGCGCGGGGATCTGACGCAACTTCCCGGACTTTTGGTCGCCCGTTGTCTGGCCGGTGAAGCGTTGCTGGCGCGGGCGTGGCTTATTGAATTGTGGCGCTTGTTGCGGCCGAAATTGATGGGACGCGAGGCTGTACCGCCAAGAATATGGAACACCTGAAAACCAGCCCTCACCCCCCGCCCTCTCCCGGAGGGAGAGGGGGCCTGACCGAGGTGACCGCTGGAAATGTTTCAGGCACGAGAATTCAACTGACTGAACTGGCCACTGAAAACGACCGAGATCAGTCCCCTCTCCCTCCGGGAGAGGGTTAGGGTGAGGGCTGGGTCTGACTGGCACCCCACTCACCACAAGAACCACACAAATCTGCCCAAATGGATTTAAAACGATGGACCTGACCCCACGCGAAAAAGACAAGCTGCTGATCTTCACCGCCGGCCTCGTTGCCGAGCGGCGACTGGCCCGTGGCGTGAAGCTCAACTACCCGGAAGCCATGGCCTACATCTCGGCGGCGCTGCTCGAAGGCGCTCGTGACGGCCAGACCGTGGCCGAACTGATGCACTACGGCACCACCCTGCTGACCCGCGATCAGGTGATGGAAGGCATCCCGGAAATGATCCCGGAGATCCAGGTCGAAGCGACGTTTCCCGACGGCACCAAACTGGTCACCGTCCACCAACCGATCGTCTGAGGCCGCGCCATGACTTACACCATCCGCGATGCACTGCACGCCGACCTGCCGGCGATCCGTGACATCTACAACGACGCCGTGCTCAACACCACGGCGATCTGGAATGAATCCGCCGTCGACCTCGGCAACCGTCAGGCGTGGTTCAGCGCCCGTCAGGCTCAGGGTTATCCGATCCTGGTGATCGTCGACGCCGACAACACCACCCTTGGCTACGCTTCGTTCGGTGACTGGCGGCCGTTCGACGGTTTCCGCCACACCGTCGAGCACTCGGTCTACGTGCGCAGCGACCAGCGCGGCAACGGCCTCGGCCCGCAACTGATGACCGCGCTGATCGAACGCGCGAAAACCTGCGACAAGCACGTCATGGTCGCCGCTATCGAGAGCGGCAACGCTGCGTCTATCCGCCTGCACGAGCGCGCCGGTTTCATCACCACCGGGCAGATGCCGCAAGTCGGCACCAAGTTCGGCCGCTGGCTCGACCTGACCTTCATGCAACTGACCCTCAATCCTGGCGCGGAGCCGCCGCCCGCCCACAAGGAGTGACACCGATGAACCCCGCCCAACTGCGACGCGTCAATGCTGAAAGTTTTGCGCACTATCGTCAGGGCCTGATTGACCTGTTGCTCGACGCCGTGGGTTATGGCGCCAGCGTCGGCTTCATGGCCGACCTCGATGCCACGCAGGCCCGCGCCTATTTCGACGACGTGCAGGACAACCTGAACAAGGGCAACGTCTTGCTGTGGGTGGTGGTCAAGGACGAACAGGTGCAGGCCAGCGTCCAGTTGAGCCTGTGCCAGAAGGCCAACGGCCTGAACCGCGCCGAGGTGCAGAAACTGCTGGTGCGCGAACACGCCCGGCGACGCGGCCTCGGCCAGCAGTTGATGCAAGCACTGGAACAGACCGCGCGTCAGTACAAGCGCGGCATGCTTTACCTCGACACCGAGGCCGGCTCCCCCGCCGAAGATTTCTACAAGGCCCTGGGTTACACCCGGGCCGGGGAAATCCCCGATTACGCTTGCGACCCGAACGGCACCTATCGCCCGACGGCCCTCTATTACAAAGTCCTGCAAGGAGCGAACTGATGATTCCCGGCGAATACAAAATCCAGCCCGGCGACATCGAACTCAACGTCGGTCGCCGCACTGTCAGCCTGAAAGTGGCGAACAGCGGCGACCGGCCGATCCAGGTCGGCTCGCACTATCACTTTTTCGAAACCAACGATGCCCTGACCTTCGACCGCGCGGCCAGCCGTGGCATGCGCCTGAACATTCCGGCGGGCACCGCCGTGCGCTTCGAGCCTGGGCAGAGCCGCGAGGTGGAACTGGTGGACTATGCCGGGCACCGGCGGGTGTTCGGGTTTGCCGGGCGGGTCATGGGTGACCTCTGAGTCCGCGTGTACCGCAGCCCTCACCCCAACCCTCCCGAAACGTCGGACCGCCCGGAGGGAGAG
This sequence comes from Pseudomonas sp. CH235, assembly GCF_004368175.1. Taxonomy (NCBI): domain Bacteria; kingdom Pseudomonadati; phylum Pseudomonadota; class Gammaproteobacteria; order Pseudomonadales; family Pseudomonadaceae; genus Pseudomonas; species Pseudomonas sp. CH235. Next base: position 180,416 of record NZ_RRZJ01000007.1, on the reverse strand, counting down.
GGAGCCGATCACCGATAGCCGCCTCACCGCGATCAGTCCCCTCTCCCTCTGGGAGAGGGTTAGGGTTAGGGTGAGGGTCGATGGCTCACCGCTATTTTCCTGAAGGACGCCAGATGAAGATTTCCAGACAAGCCTACGCCGACATGTTCGGCCCCACCGTCGGCGACAAGGTGCGCCTGGCCGACACCGAGCTGTGGATCGAGGTCGAACAGGACTTCACCACCTACGGCGAAGAAGTGAAGTTCGGCGGCGGCAAAGTGATCCGCGACGGCCAGGGTCAGAGCCAGTTGCTGGCGGCCGAAGTGGTCGACACCGTCATCACCAACGCCCTGATCATCGACCACTGGGGCATCGTCAAGGCTGACGTGGGCCTCAAGGACGGGCGCATCGCCGCCATCGGCAAGGCCGGCAACCCCGACGTGCAGCCCGGCGTGACCATCGCCATCGGCGCCAGCACCGAAGTGATTGCCGGCGAGGGCATGATCCTCACCGCCGGCGGCATCGACACCCACATCCACTTCATCTGCCCGCAGCAGATCGAAGAGGCGCTGATGAGCGGCGTCACCACCATGATCGGCGGCGGCACGGGACCAGCCACCGGCACCAACGCCACCACCTGCACTTCAGGGCCGTGGCACCTGGCGCGGATGCTCCAGGCAGCGGACGCATTCCCGATGAACATCGGCCTCACCGGCAAGGGCAACGCCAGCCTGCCGGAGCCGTTGATCGAACAGGTCAAGGCCGGCGCCATCGGCCTCAAGCTGCACGAAGACTGGGGCACCACCCCGGCGAGCATCGACAACTGCCTGAGCGTCGCCGACCAGTACGACGTGCAGGTAGCGATCCACACCGACACCCTCAACGAGTCCGGTTTCGTCGAAACCACCCTCGGCGCGTTCAAGGGCCGGACCATCCACACCTATCACACCGAAGGTGCCGGTGGCGGCCACGCGCCGGACATCATCAAGGCCTGCGGTTTCGCCAACGTACTGCCGAGTTCGACCAACCCGACCCGGCCGTTCACCCGCAACACCATCGACGAACACCTCGACATGCTGATGGTCTGCCACCACCTCGACCCGAGCATTGCCGAAGACGTGGCGTTCGCCGAAAGCCGCATCCGCCGCGAAACGATTGCCGCCGAAGACATCCTCCACGACCTCGGCGCGTTCTCGATGATCAGCTCCGACAGCCAGGCCATGGGCCGCGTCGGCGAAGTCATCACGCGCACCTGGCAGACCGCCGACAAGATGAAGAAACAGCGCGGGCCGCTCGCGCAGGACGGCGAAGGCAACGATAACTTCCGCGCCAAACGCTACATCGCCAAGTACACGATCAACCCGGCGATCACCCATGGCATCAGTCATGAAGTGGGTTCGGTGGAAGTCGGCAAATGGGCCGATCTGGTGCTGTGGCGCCCGGCATTCTTCGGCGTGAAACCGACGCTGATCCTCAAGGGCGGCGCCATCGCCGCCAGCCTGATGGGCGACGCCAACGCGTCGATCCCGACCCCGCAACCGGTGCACTACCGCCCGATGTTCGCCAGTTACGGCGGCTCGCTGCACGCCACCAGCCTGACCTTCATCAGTCAGGCGGCGCAGGCGTCGGGATTGCCCGAAGCATTGGGCCTGAAGAAGAAAATCGCGGTGGTCAAAGGTTGCCGCGACGTGCAGAAAACCGACCTGATCCACAACGACTACCTGCCCAACATCGACGTCGACCCGCAGACCTATCAGGTCAAGGCCGACGGGGTGTTGCTCTGGTGTGAACCGGCCGAAACCCTGCCAATGGCCCAGCGTTACTTTCTGTTCTGAGCCAAAGCCCCGGTCGTCGAGCTTTCGACGATCGGGGCTGGCGGCGCCTCAGCGGGTTGAGGTGTCCATCAGATAACCTGAAGTGCCAGGCTGCTCATCGTCGAGCCCGACCGTCGCCGGTTCGCCGGTTTCGAGGTGCGACAGGGCAATCAGTTGCTGATTGCGCTCGATACCACGCTCGATCTCGAGCGCCTGTACCGCCTCTTGGTATGCCGTGCTGGTCACGCCCTCATATTCGTCCTCAAGTCGTTGCAGCTTTTCATCCGCGCTGCGCTTGAGCGCACCGAGTTCATCCGGGTACTTCTCGGTCAGGTACTGCACCCAGTAATCGCGGCTGATCAGTTCTTCATAGAACCGCTCGCCTTTTTCCGCCTTCACGACGGCGTCACGCGCGGTCGCCAGCTCCTCGCCCCTGATGGGCCGGGCAAATCGCATGTGGCTGGGTTGCCCCGGCAGTTGCAGACCGTCCTCCCAGCCTGATGTCAGACCGATCCGGTATTGCAGTCGCACTTCCGCCGGATCGGCGTGACGGCCCATGCTGCGTGCGGCCAGTTTTTCCACCTCGCCCAGGCGGAACAGCTGCCGCGACAAGTCGAGCAAGGCGCGCCCCTTCGCCGCGAGGCCGGGCTGCAAGTGTCGCAAGGCGTTGTACTCGAAGACCTTGACCTCGATTTCACTGAGCGCCAGGGTGCGGCCATCAACACAGGTCGTGTGGGTGGTCGCCATCGAAAACAGCGTGTCGCGCAGCTCCTGACTGCCATCCGCCGCCTCGACAACTTCCCACACGCGCCGGGTCAGGTCGGCGCGAAACACCCGGAACTCTTCGGTGTCCGGCATCCGTGAAAGCAGATGGAAGAACGCCCCGTTGTCAGGCTCGGCAGCCAACCGCTGCCACATGGCCCGATATCGTGCGGCGTCCTCTTGCGGGATGTTTTCAATCCAGGGCGCAGCTTGTTGTTCGAGGATGCTTTCAGCGAGTGTCGGGACCACTTCATCCGGTTCTGCATCACTCTCTGTACCCGCGCCTTCGTCGTCGCTTTCGGTCGTACTTTCCATGTCATCGATCATCCGGTCGATATCGGCATACGTCATACCCAACACATCGCGACGCCCATGGGCATCGGCGTACTCACGCAGGCGCATCAGGCTTTGCTGCGATATCTCGTAGTTCTCCGACAGATTGCTGCCGGCGAGCAACATGGCATGGTCGCGGTCGTACAACTCGACAGGAATCGACGAGATCTCGTTGTTGCTCAGATCGATCACTCGCAGACGGGGCGCTTGCAGCACGCCTTCCGGCCATGCCGTGAGCAGGTTGTCACGCAGGTCCAGCCGCTCCAGTCGCTCGAGACGAGTGACGCTGAATGTGCGCAGGCCGTTATGGCTCAGGTCCAGCCACTGCAACTGCGACAGCCCCTCGAGCGCTTGATCCAGCGCTGCGGAATCCGCGAGGCCGGTGAGTGACAGTTCCAGTCGTTCCAGCTGACGCATTTGCCCGACAGGCTCAGGGATTGCCGGCAAGTGGTTGCCGCTGAGGTTGAGCTTTCGCACCTGCGTGAATGCCCTGAGGAAAGCACTGGAGCCATCGGTGGAAAGCTTGACCCCCGCGAGATTCAGGGTGCTCACCGCAGGAAACGCCTCTGACAGTTCGGGCAGATTGCCGACTTGCAGACCGTCGAGGTTCAGCTCTCGATCAGTCACGCCATTCCAGTCAATCGTACCTTCACGCCAGCATTCGATGATCCGCTGCGCCGCAAGTTGGCGGGTGCGCGATGACACGACCCAATCCATGCCGCGGGTTTCATGGGTGAACAGCCAATCGTTCAGACGCCGGGTCAGCGACTCGAATGTCTGCTCCCATGCGTCGATTCGCGCACCGATCTGCACCTCGGTCAACCCGGCGCCCTGCATCCGTACTATCGCCTGCTGCGCCTGCGCGCTGTCGTACTGCGGACGCAAACGCCGGACGCGAGCAGCCCACCCGGCCGCCCCCTCGCCCATTGCCGTGAGCGGAGGCAGCGGCAGCAACCGCCGGGCGATCACCGAGCCGCTTTCCGCAGGCGGCGTGCGATGGCGCGGTTCTTCCAGGGCAAAGCGCTGAAGCGATCCAGGCATCAGACCTCTGGCCTCTTCGATGCGCTGGCGCGCACTGCCCAGCGACACTTTGGCCTGTTCGGTCAGCGGCGTGCCAACCAGGCTGGTATCGAGCAACAACGCATCACGCGCCAGCAACGCCTCCGGCAGCGCGGTCAACTGACTGTCGCTGAGATCCAGCCAGGTCAGCTCTGGCAGAGACTCCGCACCGACCGGCCATTCGCGCAGGGTCGTCGCGCTAAGGTCCAGTGCTATCAGGCGATTCATCCCGCGCACATCGATGCTGTTCAGCGGGTTGTCATGCAGGTTCAGGGTTTCGAGTGCCGGCAGATCGCTTGAGTCCAGCGGCAGTTCGGTCAAGCCACAATGGCTCAGGTCGAGGTTATCGACCCCGCGAAACGTGCGGATAAAACCGCGCAACTGTTCGACCGGGGCCTGCAACCCGGCCAGATTCAGACTTCTGACATGAGCGAACCCCTCAGGCGACAGGGCCGGCAGACTGTCCACCGGCGAGCCGAGAATATCCAGCACCGAGGCATCATTGGGCAGGCTGACATACAGGTTGTAAAACAGGCTCTCGGTGCGCGCGCCGTAACGCTGGAACAACCCGCTGCGCCAGCTGGTCTTCAGCGCCTCGGCCACTGCCGAACGTACTGCACCGCCGTTGAGGACCGTCGGCTCGGAACCGACCCACTCCTGAAGCCGGTTGAGTTCGCTGAACTGCTCGCTCAGGGTTTCGATCGCGGCGAAGCGGCTGCCGATGTCTGGCCATTGCGCCTTGAACCCCGTACTCAGGACATCGAAAAGGCTCGGCTCCATGCCGACAAAACGCTTGAGCTCACCGCGGCAGTAATCCGCGACCATTTCGTCCAGATCGATCAAATGCCGGGGCTGGCTGCGGATAAATTCGTAGATCGGCTTGAACACCCGACGCGGGAATTTCGACCAGTCCAGCGACAGGCCGGACAACAGCCGCTGATGGCCTTCATAGATTTCCATCGGCAGGCTATTGATCGCGGTTGATCGCAAATTCAGGCGTTCCAGTCGTGGCAAGTCCAGAACACCGCGCGGCCACTGGTGCATTTGCGGGCTGCCGATTTCGAGCCTGCGCAATTGGCGCATGCCGCCGACGTCGAGCGTCATGGGCACCACCGGGTTCATGCCTCCAGAGGAACAGTGCAGCTCCAGCTCTTCAAGCCGGTTCAGTTCCCGAAGCCGTGTCGCCACTTGCCCGGTAATCGGTGTGGAGAGTTTCAGGCGGGTCATGTGCCGCAGCGTCCTCAACGTCGCGAGCACTTTGTCGAACTCCGCAACACTGGCGGTCAATGTCAGTTTCTCGACATTGGGAAATGCCGCAAGCGTGTCGCCCACGACCGGAACGCGCAACATCAGTTCGCGCACATGGGAAAAGTCCGCCGCCAACGAAGGCAGCGACGCGTCACTGATCAGCGTCAGGCGGGCCGCTTGCGGATCGTGTCCGGCCAACGGTGCATTGCGCCAACAGTCCTTGATGTTTTGCACCACACTGACGAACTCGTCCCGGGAAGCGCGCAAACGCAAATTCTGCGACATCAACCATTGATCGAGCGTTGTTTCCAGACTCCGCCACTCGCTCAATCGATTATTGAGCAAATGAAAGATCTGCTGGTCATTCTTGCCCAGACGCCATTGTTCAAGGATGAAACCGCGTGCCTGAACATCGGTAAGATCCGGGTAGACATTCTGGACGTGACCGGTCAACGACGGATCCGGCCCCGGCCCATCGCCACTCGCGCGATAGCCAAGCAGTCGGGAGGCAATACGCTGCGGCGGCTTGAACCATGGTTTTTCTGCGGCGCCTGCACGCAGAAGCCAGGCCGACTGACTGCGCTCGGCAAGCGCTCGTTCAGCGATCGCACCTTGCAGCTCGACGCTCTGTCCGACATGCGGCAGCCCCAGCGCCTGCCGTGCCGGATCGGGCAAGGCATGCATCAACGAGCTGAAAAAGTTATCCCCCCTGTGGGGAATGCCATTGAGCGGCTCGCCACGCTCGTTGGCGGCTTGAAAGGCATCGGCGTACTTGACCAGATACTTGTGCGCAGAGGCCGTTTCGCTGCCGATGGCATCCAGCAGCGGGCCGCTGATACTGCCTTCGCGGAGTTCCAGAAGCACGTCATCCGACCAGCCCGGCAGCCGACCCAATGTCTGCAACGCGAGATGACGGCTGTCGGGCGAGGCCATGGTCTCACTGCGCAACCCGGCCAGCGCCCGGGTAAGGCGTCCTTGCTGGCCATACCAGCGACCGAGCTCCTGCAAATGCGAAGGGACCTTCGCAGTGCCGTCCAATCGGGCCAGTTCCTCGGCGTTGGCCTCGCCCAACACAGCTGTTGCGGCCCGCCCGGTCAGCCCGGGGACGACTCGTTGCAGCTTTGCCGCCCGGGGCTCGACTGGCTCGGTTGCCTTGAGAAGACTGTCGAACAACGCAGGCTGGTGCGCGCCGGCGTAGTCGGCAATCTGCCTGGAGAACTCCTGGGCCCTCGACGCGCGAACCCGTGCAGGCTCGCCACCCAGCAGACGCACCGTCTCCGCCTCATCCAGTGCCGCGAGTATCCGGCTCGGTAGCTCACCGTTCAGCACCTCGGCCCGGCTGATCCGGATCGGCGCCTTGCCGCCGCGCTTCGTCCCGTAACCGATTGCCCGCCCCGAGAAGTCAGGATTGTCGAAGATCTGCAGCCTGCGCCCGAACGGCCAGCGCGGCATGTCGGGAAGCAGCGGCATCAGATGCATGAAGCGACTGTCGACCACCCGTGTTCCTGCTGCCTGTTCGACGATCGATCCAGCATCGCGTTCGGCGTTGAACAGTTGCATGGCATCGGCCAGTTCCGGCGGCGGCAAGGCGTTGTCCAGGTGCATCTTGCGCAAGGCGTTGTCGCTGACACCGGCCACATCGGCCATCGTCAATAATTGCTCGTCAGCAAACGGGTCAGTGCTGTGGCCGATACGCCGCAACAACATCAACCGGTCCCAGTCCTGCGGGCGTTCCAGGGTATGCCGCCATGCACCGGCGCCGTTATGCGTCAGGGGCGGCTGATAGGCCTGCGAATCGCTCGGATGCTGGATGCGCCAGGCTTTGAGCGACTCGTCGTAAGTCTGCTGGTAAGTCTTGCCGTCGAGGCGGATGCAGGTTTTTCCTCCCGACTCGTACTGCCCCAGCGCATTCGGTACAACGTTCGAGTCCAGTGTGACCGGACTCTCGTAGCCACTCAGATCAGGCTTCCACAAGCGGGCCGTGCCGTCGGGCATTTCCACCTGATGCAGGTTCTCGATGACCGGTGTCGATCGGGCGGCGGTCAGCCGGGCGAGCCCTTTGCCGGCACCCGCCATCAAGGCAATCAACGCCAGGTTCTGCGCGACATCGATCAGATGCGCCTTGGCGGCCTTGCGATCACCCTCGCTCCACTCGATGGCGCCTTCAAGGGTTTCTTCGAGCAGTTGCCCGGCCATCACCACCATCATCACTTCACCCAAAACCGGCACGAACATCGAGACGCCCATCAGCACCAGCATGCCGATGTTCAACAATCCGGCGAATTTTTCCGAACGCACTTTGGCATCGACATCCGCCGTCGGCACTGCATGGCTGCGGGCATCGTCCATCATCCGGTCGCGATGCCGGTGATAAAGGTAATCCCACAAGTCAACGTTTTGCGCCCAGATGCCATGGCCTTTGCGCGGCAGGCCGACCGGGTTCAGATAGGGATCGGTGTTCGGCACCTGCTCGATCGACGGCGCAGGCGGCAGTTCGTGAATACCGGTCAGGGCGGCGTTGAATGGATTGACCGCTTTGTAAAACTCATTGAGCAGCGCTTCATAGGGCGCCAGCCTTTGGGCGAGCGTACGGTTCGGCGGGTCGTCAGTGAACTGGCCGAAGTAACGCGAGCGGTCGGCATACGCGACGAACTGGCTGAAAAACCGTTGGTAGCCGTTGGGTTCCGCTGGATGAGCCTGAGTAGCATCGGGTGCGGTGAACCGCCGCTTGAACATCGCGGCCATCTCCCCGCCCCTGTAGCGCTTGAGCGGGTGACAGGGATCGCCCGGGATATACAGAATCGAATCGTCGCTGTAACGGTACTTCTCACAGATCGTGAACATGACGCAGCCAGTCATGCGCCGGCCCATCAGGCTCAGATCGCGAAACCATATCTGCCGATCGCCCTGAACCGGTGCCAGCTCACCGTCGAGGATTGAACGAATCGAGGCGTAGTCTTCACGCCCGATATCACCTTTGACCAATGCCAGTTCGGCAGCCGCACGCAATGCGGTTTTATGGGCGTCGATGAATTTATCGCGCAGCGCGTGCTCGGCCACCGCGTCCCTGGGGTGCAGGAAATCCTTGAGGTAAGCCTGGTATTTCGCCCCGATATCCAGCGAGCGGCACAGGCCGGTGAACTGCTCGACCGTCAGGGAAGTGCTCAACGGCGCAAGGGTGCCGGGTTCCAGGCTTTCACTGCGAAATCCCGATGTTTCATGAAAAGCCCCGCTTTTGCATTCGCGGGCTTCGAAGTTGTGCAGCGCCGCCTGTAGCAGAGGCAGTTTCAATACCTCAAAGTAATCGATGTCGATGGCGAAGATGCCCATCTCCACCGGTTTGTTCAGCACCAGCCAGGTCTTGCTGACGTCCAGCGTCACGTTGAAGCGGTCCTTGAGGGCCCTGGTCAACAACGGCGCGGCGAAGCTGTCGATGTCCTGAAAGGTTGACATGGCGTTATCCAGGCGGGTCTGGGCGGCGACGCTGGCGGTCACGGCATCGCCCACGGCTTTGCGTTGATCGCGCGATGCGCGCCTGTACCAGTCCGGCGTGGCGGCATTGGCATTTTTCAGCGCGTCCTGCTGCCGAACCGGTGCGTTGACCAACCAGTCCGGGCTGGCCTTGTGCAGGAAATCGGCGTGCAGACTTTGCGTCGCGAGCGGCCCCGGCGAGGAGGTGACGTTATCGGTTGAAGAGAGGGAGACAGGGATTTCGGGCATGGTTTCACTCCTTGAAATGGAGCGAAAGCAGACCATGGCGAGCCTCAACGGCGGCGGTACATAGGTATCGCGGCACGGCGTCTTGTCAGCGGAGATTTCAGGCCCGAGCGGCACTTTCATTCCCGCCCAAAGGGGCTAATATTCGAACGCCCCGACTTGAATTTCCAGGAACCCGGACATGCGTTTATCCGAATTTATCCGGCAACACGCGGATCACATCGTCGAGGAGTGGGAACAGTTCGCCAGGACCATCACCCCGGCGGCCGAGACCATGGACAGAACGGCGCTGCGCGATCATGCCAGAGAGATTCTGCTGGCCGCCGCCCGCGACATGGACACCGCACAGACCGCCAGCGAGCAGATTGCCAAAGCCAAAGGCGAAGGCCCGGAGAAAACCCCGAGCCTGGACGAGGCCGGTGCCAGCCACGGAGAGTTGCGCCATACAGTGGGTTTCGATCTGGTGCAGATGACGTCCGAGTTCCGTCATTTGCGTGCCTGTGTGATCCGCCTCTGGGTCAACAGTCTGGAATCACCGGACATCGCGTACTTTCAGGACATGATCCGTTTCAACGAAGCCGTTGATGAAGCCCTGGCCGAATCGACGGCCGCTTACGCCGAACAGGTTGCTCATTCACGGGATATCTTTCTCGCCATCCTCGGCCATGACCTGCGCGCACCGTTGCAAGCGGTCAGCATGTCCACCGAATTGCTGATGCGTAAAACGGCGCTGGAAGGCGATGCGCTGACCTGCGCGCTGAACATCAGACAGGGCGCGCGGCATATGGCAGCGATGGTCAGCGACCTGCTGGAACTGGTGCGCAGCCGCCTGGGCAAGAGCCTGCCGATCGAACCGGCACCGATGGACCTGGCCGACGCGGCGCGCGCGGCCATCGCCGAAGCCTGCGCCGGCAATCCGGAAAGTGATCCGACACTGAAAACCGAGGGTGACACCCGTGGCAACTGGGATGCCGGACGGATCGATCAACTGCTGCAGAATCTGATCGGCAATGCCTTGCAGCATGGGTCTGATCCGCGCGAAGTGATCGTGACGTTGAAGGGAGAAGCCGGGCACGTGCTTCTGACCGTGCACAACTGCGGCAACCCCATTCCCGCAGAAGCCATCGGTACGATTTTCGATCCATTGGTGCGCAGTGCCGACGAAGAACTCGGCCAGCCGTCGACCAGCCTCGGTCTGGGCCTGTTCATCATCAAGGAAGTGGTGACCGCCCACGGCGGGACGATCGAAGTCAGTTCAAGCGAAGCCGACGGAACGCTGTTCAGCGTGACGCTGCCCAGACAGGTTTGAAGCGCTACTCGACCACCAGCCGCGCCAGACGCTGACGGAGCATGCGGTTCTCGGATCGCAACTCCTGCACTTCTTCCAGCAGGTCCAGCGCCAGGGCGACGCCTTCCCATTCCAGGTCAAGGTCGCGCCGCAGCTTGGCGGCGCGTTTTGCCAGGGCCAGTTCGTAGTCGGTGAAGCGCCATTCCCGGGGCTGCGCGCCGTGAGGTTCGAGGATGCCGTGTTCGACGATTTCGATCACGTAGACGTCCGACAGGTCGGCCGCCTCACAGAATTCTGCCATGTCCAGTTGAACGATCAGGGGGCTGCTCATGATGGGCTACTCCGTCGTCAGTATCAGAAGTTCTCTCGCGGATTGAAGGCGGCCTTCTTCGCCAGTTCCTGCCACAGCGCCTTGACGTCATCGCCGTTGGCTTTGGGCATCACGGCCTTGAGCTGGACGAACAGATAACCGCGCTCGCCGGCCTTGTTCTGCAGGCCGTGGCCCTTGGCTCGCATGCGCTGGCCATTCTGGCTGCCGGCCGGGACCTTGAGGTTGATCTTGCCGGTCAGGGTCGGCACGGCCACTTCGGCGCCCAGCGCCAGCTCCCAGGGAGCAAGCGGCAAGGTGATGATCAGGTTTTCGCCTTCGACGTCGAATTTCGGGTGCGGCGCGAAACGGATGGTCAGGTACAGATCACCATTGGCGCCGCCACCAATGCCCGGTGCGCCCTGACCCTTGAGGCGGATGCGCTCGCCGTCGGCCACGCCGGCCGGGATCTTCACGTTCAGGCTCTTGCTGGTGTTGCTGACGTGCTGGCCCGAACCGTTGTATTGCGGCACCTGAAAGCTGATCTTTTTCGATTCGTTCGAAAGCGTCTCTTCCAGAAAGATCGGCAGTTCCAGTTCCACGTCTTGCCCTCGCCGTCCGGCGCTGCGGGATTGCCGGCCAGCGCCACCACCGAAACCGGGGCCGCGATTGCCGAAGATCGAACTGAAGAAGTCCGAAAAGTCACCGGTGTCCTGACCGCCACTGTTGCCAAAGCCGCCACGGCTCTGCCAGCCCGGCGGGCCCTGGAACGGCTGACCGTGCTGGCCGTAACGGCGCAGGTCATCGTATTCGGCGCGTTTGTCGGCACTTTTCAGCGCTTCATAGGCTTCCGAGGCGTCCTTGAACTTGGCCTCGGCGTCCTTTTCCTTGCTGACATCGGGGTGGTATTTGCGCGCCAGCTTGCGATAGGCAGCCTTGATTGCCTTGTCGTCAGCCGTCGGCTCCACGCCGAGTATCTTGTAATAGTCTTTGAAGTCCATCGAAGGAATCACCATCCGTTATCGATTTCGCGCCGATCCCAGCATGCGCCTATTCGCGCGTGCCGGGTTGACCGATCTCAAGTTTGTGACCGGGTGGCGCAGCAGAAGTTTATCGGCAGTGGACGGCGGTTCTTGCGACCGCCGGTATTTCTGCCGGCCCATGCCAGCAAGTTTGGGGCAAAGCGCCGAGTTTCAAGCAAGCTTAGTCGTGAAATAGCAGATGACCGGCCTTCGAATCTGTCGCGCACTGACATACACTGCGCGGCCGTTTTTTTGACCGGAACCGAAAGACCATGAAAGACGCCTCTCCAGCCCGTGCCTGCGGCATCGACTTCGGCACGTCCAACTCCACCGTCGGCTGGCTGCGCCCCGGCATGGAAACGATGATCGCGCTGGAAGACGACAAGATCACCCTGCCGTCGGTGGTCTTTTTCAACATCGAAGAGCGCCGCCCGGTTTACGGCCGTCTGGCGCTGCACGAGTACCTGGAAGGCTATGAAGGCCGGCTGATGCGCTCGCTCAAGAGCCTGCTCGGTTCCAAGCTGATCAAGCACGACACCAGCGTCCTCGGCACCGCGATGCCGTTCAAGGACCTGCTCGGGCTGTTCATCGGCCAGCTCAAGAGCCGCGCGGAAACTGCCGCCGGTCGTGAGTTCGAGCAAGTGGTGCTGGGCCGCCCGGTGTTCTTCGTCGACGACGATCCGCTGGCCGACCAGGAAGCCGAAGACACCCTGGTGGAAGTGGCGCGCAAACTCGGTTTCAAGGACGTGTCGTTCCAGTACGAGCCGATTGCCGCAGCCTTCGACTACGAGTCGACCATCGAAAAGGAAGAACTGGTGCTGATCGTCGACATCGGCGGCGGTACGTCAGACTTCTCGCTGGTGCGCCTGTCGCCAGAGCGTCGTGGTGTGGATAACCGTCACGACGACATCCTCGCCACAGGCGGCGTGCACATCGGCGGGACCGACTTCGACAAACAATTGAGCCTGCAAGGCCTGATGCCGCTGTTCGGCTACGGCAGCCGCATGAAAAGCGGCGCGTTCATGCCGACCAGCCACCACATGAACCTGGCGACCTGGCATACCATCAACTCGGTGTACTCGCAGAAATCGACCCTGGCCCTGGGCAGCATGCGCTACGACATCGAAGACACCGGCGGCATCGACCGTCTGTTCAAGCTGATCGAACAGCGCGCCGGGCACTGGCTGGCGATGGAAGTGGAAGAAACCAAGATCCACCTGACCCACAACGACAGCCGTCATGTGCCGCTGGATCGCATCGAGCCGGGCCTGAGCGTGGAACTGACCCGGGCGCTGTTCGAGTCGGCCATCGAGTCGCAGCTCGAGCGCGTGCGCGGCAGCGTCACCCAGTTGCTGGCAGACGCCAACGTGGCGGTGGGTCAGGTTGATACGGTGTTCTTCACTGGCGGTTCCAGCGGTATTCCGGCACTGCGCAACAGCGTCTCGGCGATGCTGCCGAACGCGCGGCATGTGGAAGGGAATATCTTTGGCAGTATCGGTAGCGGTCTGGCGATTGAAGCCATGAAGCGCTACGGCGTTTAACGCCAGCCTCAAGTTGCAAGCTTCAAGCTACAAGTAAAAGCAAAGGCAAGAGCGACCACCGCTCTTGCCTTTTTCTTGCGGCTTGCAGCTCAAAACTCGCAGCTGCTTTTAAACCATCCCGCCCAGCTTCAGCTCACTCTTCAGATACGCGTAATAAATCGGCCCCGCCACTACCCCCGGCAAGCCGAACGCGGCCTCGAACACCAGCATTGCCAGCAGCAACTCCCAGGACTTGGCACTGATCTGCCCGCCGACGATGCGCGCGTTGAGAAAGTATTCGAGCTTGTGGATAAAGATCAGATAGCCCAGCGCCGCAATCGCCACCCAGATCGACAGCGACAGGCCGACGATGGTGATCAGCGTGTTCGACATCAGATTGCCGATCACCGGCAGCAGACCGAGCAGGAAGGTCAGCACGATCAGGGTCTTGGTCAGCGGCAGCTTGATCCCGAACATCGGCAGGATCACCGCCAGGAAGATCCCGGTGAAGAAGGTGTTGAGCAGGGAAATCTTGATCTGCGCGAAGACGATGTTGCGAAACGCCTGAACCAGCAAGTGCAGACGGTCGAACAGTGCAGCCGCCAGCGGTTTACGCTTGGTGACGTCCGGCACCCGCTGCAAGGCGATGATCGCGCCCAGCACCATGCCGATCAGCAGCGTCACGAACATGTGCGCCGCGTCCTTGCCCACCAGTTGCAGGTCGGACAAATGCTTGCTCGCCCATTCACCGATGGCCACCCGGAATTCGGCGGCACTGGCCGGCAGGTAGCTGTCGAGAAACGGCGGCAGCTGCCCGCGCGCGCGGTCGACCACGCCCATGAATTTATCGAGGGAAGCGCCGGGGTTTTCCGCCTCGTGCAACAGGAAACTGATGGCCCCGGCAAAGATCAACGCCAGCACACTCACTACCAGCGTGCCCAGCAGCGCCACCGCCAGCCACCGCGCACGGCGACCTTCGATCAGCCGTTGCAGTTGCGGGGTGAGCATGTTGACCAGTTCGAACACCAGCAACCCGGCCAGCAGGCTGGGCAGCAGACGCAATGGCAACACCAGCAACAGACCGCCGAAAATGATGATGCAACTGACCCAGAACACTACATGACGCTCAGAAAACGTTGGCATACAGCCTCAAAACGAACGGCGTAAAAGGATTGGCAGTCTGCCAGCGATCCTTGGGGAGCACTAGGGATATGCGGTGTTTGTAGGTTTGGGGCTCGGCTTGAGAACCACCCCTCACCCTAGCCCTCTCCCGGAAGGAGAGGGAACTGATTGCGGGATGCTCGGGTGATCCGGCGACCTGAAAGCTCTGTATCGAATCCATAATCGACCGGATGTTTCAGGTCGAAGAATGCCTGGAAACAACGCGGTCAGTCCCCTCTCCCTCTGGGAGAGGGTTAGGGTGAGGGCCTGGATCCCAAGCCGGACACATCTGCCAGTCACCACTCAAACCCGCTTTATTTTTTCTTCAGGCAATCACTCATGAAGGTCTTGCGCGCATCACCCGTCAGCGCCTTGGTGGCCGCATCGGCGTTGCAGGTTTTCATTTTCTGTTGCTGCGGGGTCAGGGCCTTGGCGTCGTTTGCTGCCGGGGTTGCCTTGAGGCAGGTGCTCATGAAGGCTTTGCGCTCGTCGCCCTTGAGGCTCTTGGCCGTGGCGTCGGCGTTGCAGGTGGTCATTTTGTTCTGTTGCGCCGTGGCGGCGAAACCCTGGGAGCACAGCAGCAGACCGATCATCAACAAAGGGACACGCAGCATCTTCATGGAGTTTTCTCCTTGGCGCCGCCTCGATGGAGGCGGCCTCCGGCTGAGTGTAGTCAAAACTTGTTACACCTTCCTGCCTTCAAGGTGGCTGCGCCGGTATTGTTCGGGGGTACATCCGGCCTGCCGGGCGAACATGGCGATGAAGGCCGAGCCGCTGCTGTAGCCGAGATCGAAAGCGATTTCCTGCACGCTGCGCGCCGACTCCAGCGCCTCTATGGCCGCGAGATAGCGCAGCCGCTGGCGCCATTCGCCAAAACTCATCCCCAATTCCCGCACGAATTGCCGGGCCAGAGTGCGCTCGCTGACATGCACCTGCGCCGCCCAGTGCGCCAGCGGCTGATTGTTGCCGGGCTCGGCCTGCAGGGTTTCGAGAATGGTCAGCAAACCGGGGCTGCTGGCGTAAGGCAAATAGCATTGGTGAACCGGCGCCTGGCGCAATTGATCCACCAGCACCTGGGCCAGGCGCTGGTCGGCTTCGAACGCCGGGATCTTCACATCACGGGCGGCAAAGTCCTTGAGGATCGCCTTGAGAATGTCGCTGATCGCCAGAGTGCAGGCCTGCGTCGGCAAATCGGAACAGACATCCGGCGCCAGACACACAGCCCGATAGTTGACCGGCTGATGACTGTAGAAACTGTGCTCGACCTGCGGCGGCACCCACACCGCGTATTGCGGCGGCGACATGAAGCGGCTGCCGTCGACATCCATGTGCAGCACGCCGTGGGCCGCGTACTCCAGCGTGCCCCACGGATGGCGGTGCGGCGCGGCGTATTCGTGGGCGTTGAAGTCGGCATAGCGGAAATACACCGCCGACGGCAGTTCGCTGAAATCCAGCAGATCGATGTGTTTACTGTTCATGCTGTCCGGAATCAGGGGCGGGTTGTCCGGTTCGCAGTATAGGCCTGCATCCAGACAGGGGATAATCACCGTTCATCAACGTACTGGTTTCTCCTCCCATGCAATACGCGTTTCCCCTGCTGGCGATTTTCATCTGGGCCGGCAACACCGTGATCAACAAGCTTGCGGTCGGTGCGATCTTTCCCGCCGAGATCGGCTTCTACCGCTGGCTGCTCGCCGGCCTGCTGTTCACGCCGTTCATGCTCAAAAAGGTGATCGCGCACTGGCCGCAGATCCGCCCGAATCTGGGCAAGATTTTCATCCTCGGCGTGCTCGGCATGGCGGTCTATCAGAGCCTGGCCTACTTCGCCGCAACCATGACCAGCGCCACCAACATGGGCATCATCCTGTCGTTGATGCCGCTGATGTCGCTGGCCATGGCGATCATCAGCCTCGGCCAGCGCCTGACCGCCGGTGCGCTGGTCGGTGCGGTGCTATCGTTCGCCGGCGTGCTGGTGGTGGTGTCGTCCGGCAGCCTAGGCGCGCTGCTGCAACACGGGGTGAACCTGGGTGACGCAATGATGCTGATCGCCACCCTCGCCTACGCGATCTACAGCACCCTGCTGAAAAAATGGCAGCTGCGCCTGCCGCCATTGGTGTTGCTGTACTTGCAGGTGCTGGTGGCGGTGGTGGTGTTGTTTCCGCTGTACGCGACTTCACCGAAAATCGGCCTGACCCTGCAGAACATTCCGCTGGTGCTGTACGCGTGCCTGCTGGCCTCGATGCTTGCGCCGCTGGCGTGGATGCAGGCCGTGCAGCGTCTGGGCCCGAGCCGGACCACGCTGTTCTTCAACCTGCTGCCGCTGATCACCGCGCTGATTGCCGCAGTGGTACTGAAGGAACAACTGGCGATGTATCACCTGGTCGGTGGCTTGCTGACGCTGGGCGGGGTGATTCTTTCCGAGCGCTGGACCACCGCCCTCGGTCGCTCCCGCACCCCGAGCGCCGCCTAGACCCCGGCGGCTTTCAATCGCGCCGCATGCTCGACGAACAGCCGCACCGGATCCGCCCCTTTGCCGACCAGTCCCAGTGACTGGTTGACGATGTCGAAGTGATCCATCGGGTAGTCATCGCCGATGACCGTGCCCAGGTGCGAGCTGTAGCGTCCGACCATGCCGTCGCACTGCCCCGGCTCGCGCACGAAGGTTTTGGCAAACAACCGGCAACTGCGGTTGGTGCCGTCGAACAGGTTGCCGCCGCGATCGGTCTTGCCCGGCTGCAAGGTGCCGGACCACGAGTAATAACGCACGCCATTGACCTCTTCCGGCCCGTGCCCGCCCCAGGTTTCGGGCAGGCCCTGTGGATAACGCTGGTTGAACAGTGCCACGCCTTCAGTGGTCAGGGAATGGTGCGAAGCGTGGATATCCACCGGCAGTTTCGGCCCGTGGTAGCCGGTCTCCAGCAGCGCCATCAGCCAGCCGACAAAACGCAACAGCGCCTCGAGGATTCGGCCCTTGGCGCTGTCCGCCGGATAGTGTTTCGCCAGATAGTCGGCCAGTTCCGAACCGTGATTGGGCCCGGCAACCGACGTCACCGACGCCACCAGATCCGGTCGCTTGGCCGCCGCGTAACGTGCCGTCAGCGAACCCTGGCTATGGCCGAACAGATTGACCTTGGCGGCGCCGGTCTCGCGCAGGATTTCATTGATGCGCGTCAGCAACTGCTCGCCGCGCACTTCGGTGGAGTTGAGCGGCGACACCTGCACCGCAATCACCGTCGCACCACCCCGGCGCAACGCTTTGATGATTCCGTACCAGTACGGGTACAGCACCAGACGGATGAAACCGAGCATTCCCGGCACCAGCACCAGTGGATAACGTGTGGCCGAATCTTGCGACATGGGCAAACATCCTTGTGGTCGGTGAGTGGATGCAGGGCGTGCAAAACGCCCGCCAAGCATCCGCCTCGATGATGACAACTCCACGACCAGCCTACTTCAGCCCCACCACCCCCGCCACAATCAGCCCCACGGACAGCAACTTCACCAGCGTCAGGCTCTCGCCCAGCAGGGCGAATCCGAGAAACACCGTGCCAAGCGAACCGATGGCGGTCCAGATCGGGTAGGCGATGCTCACCGGCAACTCGCGCATCGCCAAGGTCAGGAAGTACACCCCGCCCACCGCCGCGACCACGGTAATCAGCGACGGCCAGAGCCGGGTGAAACCCTCGGCGTACTTCATGCCCATGGCGAAGGTGACCTCGAACCCCGCTGCGATCAGCAGAAACAGCCAGGCCACCTAGAGCTCCCGGGCGAGGTCGAGCAAGCGCTGCTCGGCCTCGGCCACCGACACCGCGAAGGTGCGCTCGGCGGATTCCTCGCCCTCGGCGGCGACCACCGTGACATCGTTGATGCCGATGAAGCCAAGCGCGGTGCGCAACCAAGGGTCGGCGTGGTTAAGCGCCTCCAGCTCACCGCCCGGGCCGAAACCGAAACCGCCGCGACTGGTGACGATCAGCGCCTTTTTGCCGTGCAGCAGCGGCGTGTATTGGGCGATGCCGTTGTCCAGCGTATGGTCGAACGTCAGACCCAACCGCACGATCTGATCGACCCAGGCCTTGAGGCCGCTGGGCACGTTGAAGTTGTACATCGGCGTGGAAATCAGCAGCAGGTCGTGATCGAACAACTCGCCCACCAGTTGATCGCTGAGCGCCAGATCGGCCTGCATCGTCAGCGGCCGAGCCTCGGGATCCGGATAAAACGCCGCCGCGACAAACGCCTCGTTCACCGCCGGAATCAACGCCCGGCCGACTTCACGGCGAGTGACCTGAGCCTGTGGATGACGGACTTGCCAGGCACTGAGAAAGGTTTCTGCCAGACGCCGCGAATGGGAACGCTCACCGCGAGGGCTGGCATGGATCACAAGAATCTTGCTCATCTGAATCTCCTTGGGACTAGACTTGAGTGACGGTGTGGCGCCAGATTGCAGCACCCACGTCATCGCCTCAAATGAGCAAAAATCAGTCGGGATGAATTGATTTCATCCGTGGAGTTTCCATGTTCGCTTCATTGCCGCTGACCGCCCTGCGCGCGTTCGAATCCGCCTCCCGCCTGCTGAGTTTCAAGGCGGCCGCTGAAGAACTGGCGGTGACGCCGACGGCGATTTCCCATCAGATCCGCTCGCTGGAGGACTGGCTCGGCGTGGCGCTGTTCGAACGCCTGCCGCGTCAGGTGCGCCTGACCGAGGGTGGCGAGCGGCTGTTTCGCAGCTTGCACGGCGCATTTCTGGAGGTGGCGCAAAGCGTCGACACCCTGCGCCCGCAACGCAGTGGCAGCAGCCTGACGCTGTCGACCACCGCTGCATTTGCCGCGCTGTGGCTGGTGCCGCGCCTGGGGCGTTTTTACGCGAAGCATCCGAACATAAATGTGCGTCTGGACACCCACTGCGAGGTGATCGATCTGCACCAGGACGCCAGCGTCGATCTGGTGTTGCGCTACAGCCTCGACGATTACCCGAACCTCTATGGGTTGTGCCTGTTCGATGAATCGTTCGGCGTGTACGGCTCGCCGGAGCAGGTGGCGCTGGCCGCCCGTCGCACCCCGGCACTGATCAGCGTGCATTGGCACAATTCGAAGCTCTACGCCCACGGCTGGGAGGCTTGGTGCGCGCAGTCAGGCGAGAACTGGCTGAATCAGCACCCGGCCGTCCGCGAATACGACGAAGAGCATTACGCCCTGCAAGCGGCCATTGCCGGACAGGGGCTGGTGCTGGCGAGCAACATCCTGGTGTCGCAAAGCGTCGCCAGCGGTCTGCTGGTGCCGTACAAGGACGAAGTCCAGGTCGACGGCGCCGGTTACAGCGCGCTTTGTGTACCGGGCCGCGAGCGGCATACGCCGGTAAAGGCGTTTTTTGCCTGGCTGCGCGAAGAGGCGCAGCTCTCCGGGCATGCCCCGCGCTGAATCCGACAAAACTTTTTGCAACGTTCATCACTCACAACCAGGTAACGATCACGTCAGCAGAACGTGACGCCAATCGGATTAGCCTCCAGGAGACTGAAATGAGTGACCTGCAATTGTCTGATGTTCAAACCCTGCGCGAGCGCGCACGCCAGCACGTGGAAAACGGCGCAGTGACCGAAAGCTACAGCGCCAACCGTGAAGAAGTGCTGCGCCTGCTCAACGAATCGCTGGCCACCGAACTGGTCTGCGTCTTGCGCTACAAGCGCCACTACTTCATGGCCAACGGCCTGAAAGCCAACGTCGCCGCCGACGAGTTTCTCGAGCACGCCACTCAGGAAGCCGAACACGCCGACCGTCTGGCCGAGCGCATCGTGCAACTGGGCGGCGAGCCCGAGTTCAACCCTGACCTGCTGTCGAAGATGTCCCACGCGCAATACGTGGCCGGCAACACCTTGAAGGAAATGGTCTACGAAGACCTGGTGGCCGAGCGGATCGCCATCGACAGCTACCGCGAGATCATCCAGTACATCGGTGACAAGGATCCGACCACCCGCCGGATCTTTGAAGACATCCTGGCTCAGGAAGAAGAGCATGCGGATGACATGGCGGATATTCTGAAGGACCTCTAATCCCCGCTCCCCCCGCTGACCGATCGTTCCCACGCTCCGCGTGGGAATGCATCCCGGGACGCTCCGCGTCCCAAGAGCGGACGCAGAGCGACCATGGCGACGTTCCCACGCAGACGGTTCGACGCCTCGACGTGGGAATGATCGGGTTGCTGCGATTACTTGGTAGGTTTGACAGTCACCGGCGCCTTGCCCGCCTTCATCTGCTCCAGCAGCGGCGCGCACTGGTTAGGCTCGCCACCACTCGGCGCCACCAGCGCCAGCAACCCTGCCGCCGGCGCAGCGATCACGCCCAAGGCCACCATCCCCGCCCCGCGCAACATCAGCGGCACCGCTTTCACCCCGGCATCCGGCTTGATGAACTTGCCCCGTACATACAACGGCGAGCGCAGGGAAATCAGGCGCCAGCCCTTGGATTCCGGCGTCACCGTCAGGTCCAGTTGCTCGGTGGCCATGTTCGCCGTGCCGTCGATGTAGATGATTGCGTTCTCGGTATCGAACACAAACAGCCGCGTGTTCGCCAGGCCAGTCTTGATGTCGAAGTCCGCCGCCGCGCAGTTGATCTTCACTTCCTTGTCGCCAAAGATCTTGCCGACCACGTAGTTGCCGACGTTGAGCCCGGCCAGCTCCATCAACTCGCGACTGATCGCGCCGTCGTTGATCAGCATCTTCAGGTTGCCGTTGGCACCGCCCAACAGTTTGGCCACCGAGTTGCCGCGACCGGCGATATCGGCATCACCGTTGAGCTCGCCGAAACTGGTCTTCATCGGTTCGAAGGTCGGGAACAGCTGTTTGAGCTTGAACTTGCGCGCGGTCAATTTGGCCCGGCCCTCCAGCGGTTCGGTGCGACCGTTGAGGCGAATCTGCGCATCGAGGTTGCCACCGGCCACGCCGAAGCGCAGCGGCTCCAGACTCAGCTCGCCGTCGTTGAGTTTGAGGTGGGTATAGAGGTCGGTGAACGGCAGTTCTTCGCTGTGGACGATGCGTTTGCCGGTGAATTCGACGTCGGCGTCCATGTCGCGCCAGCGCTCGGTCTTGAACTCTTCCACCGGCAACACCTTGTCCGCCGGCTGCTTGCTCTCGCCGCCACGGGCCTTCTGCTTGGCATTGGAATCGGCACCGATCAGCGGCGCGAGGTCGGCAAACAACAATTGATTGGACAGCAGCGCGCCACTCAGCTTGGGCCGTGGCTGACTGGCGACGTAGGCCAAATCGCCATGGATGTCGCTGCTGCCGATCTTGCCGTTGAACTGTTCGTAGCGGAACTGCGCGCCGCCCGGCTCATGCAGCTTGGCGATCAAATGGCCGTCGGTGGCGTACGGCGGGGTGTCCGGCAGGGTCACGCCGGTCAGCGGATACAGGTTGCCGAGGCTGGCGCCGGCCAGTTTCAGGCGCAGATCGAGGGCGCCGAGATTCAGCGGATCGGTCAGGGTGCCGGCGAGTTCGACGCTGGTATCGCCGATCTTCGCCTGGGCCTGCAACGGGAACGGTTTGCTCGCGTCCTGCAGAGCCAGCAAGCCACCGATCTTGCCCTGGCCGGCGAGTTTCTGGCCGTGATACTGGCCGGTGACTTTCAGGCCGAAGGCGTAATCCTGCGGTGCGCCGCCCTTGTCCTGCGCGGTTTTTGCGGCTTTGTCGCCGACGATGTCGCTGAACGGAATCGGCTTGCCCAGCGGATCGATCAACAGGTCGAGGTTGGTCTTGAGGGTCTGATCATCGAGGGTGACGTGGCCCTTGTCGAAACCGATGGCGCCGATGTCGACCACCCAGTTCGAGGGCTCGGCATTCGGGTCCTTGGGATCGAACTTGAAGGTCCAGTTGGCGCGGCCGTCGGCCAAACGCTGCAGTTGCGCGTTGGGTTCGGTCAGGTCGATGCGCGGGATCGCGACCCGTTGCGCCAGCAAGGCCAGTGGCGAAATGCGCAGCTCGACCCGTTTGAGGGTGACCATCTGCGGTTGCTTCGACCAGTCGGGATTGCCCAGCGTCAGGTCTTCGGCAACCACATGCGGCCACGGCACCCAGGCGCGCCAGCCGCCCTCGTCGAGCTCACGCCGCCAGACCACCGACAGGTTGCCGTTGATGGCGAACGGTCGATGCAGTTCTTCCGAGACTTTGGCGTTGAGCGGCGGTTTGATGCGGTTCCAGTCGAAGAACACGATGATCAATACCAGCACTGCCAGTAACAGCACGAGGGTGGCGAAGGTCCAGGCGAAGATTTTACGCGTGCGCGTCATTGCACAAAGCTCCTGAAGACGACTGCATCCATTGGCACGACGCAGCTGAAACGACGGGCCGTGATGGCCCTCATGAAATCTGTGACTGACAAACAGCCCGCAGGTTTAATCCAAAGCCCCAGCGAGGGGAAAAAACGGTCGCCATTCTGACCGATCGGTCGAATTGGCGTTACCGGACCCGCACTTTTGCGGGGCGCGAGTGGGTGGAAAATACCCACCGCAGTGCAAAACCGCCCGCCTGAAACGCCCGAGCTAGAGCCTCTCAAGCGAACAATCAATTCTGTTGATTATTACCATTGTGTTTATGAACTTTTATATCGACTTATCGAGAGTAGCATTGCCCTCGTACCCACTTTATCGCCCTCCCAAGGAGCAACCCATCATGAAACGCCAACTTCTGTTCAGTCTTACCCTCTCGATGCTGGCCAGCACCGCTTTCGCCCTGCCAGCTGCCGATCAAGCGACTCCGCAAGTCAAAACCAGCCACTCGGTGTTCAGCCAGACTGTTGCCGCTGATGGCTCGGACCGCACTCCACAAGGCCAGACCCTGGCTGAAAACGGTCGTAACCGTCTGGAAGAAAAAGGTCTGGTTCAAGATGGCTATGACAAAACCCCACAAGGTCAAACCGTAGCTGAAGGCGGCCGTGATCGTCTGGAACAGAAAGGTCTGGTTCAAGACGGTTCGGACCGCACTCCACAAGGTCAAACCCTGGCATCTGACGGTTCTGAACGCACCCCACAAGGCCAAACCCTGGCATCTGACGGTTCCGATCGCACTCCACAGGGCCAAACCCTGGCAGCCGACGGTTCCGATCGCACCCCACAAGGTCAAACGCTGGCCGAAGGTGGTGGTGACCGTGTGATCGAACGCAACAGCGCTTTGAGCTAAGCCCATGGCGGCCTGGAAAAAAAGCCCAATCCCCGGATTGGGCTTTTGACTTTTCAGCAGCCTGTATAAAGAAGTCGCGATTTCCCTGCTCCATCTCCCCCGCTGCCGTTCGACGCCGACAAAGCCGATTTGCTAGAGTGCGGCGCTTGTCTTGCCTAAGAACACACCCTTGCGATGCTGCCCCGCGCCGAACAGAAACAACAGACCCGCAACGCCCTGATGGACGCTGCCCGCCACTTGATGGAAAGCGGCCGAGGATTCGGCAGCCTGAGCCTGCGTGAAGTGACGAAAACCGCCGGCATCGTGCCCACCGGTTTCTACCGGCATTTCGCCGACATGGACGAACTCGGCCTGGTACTGGTCAGCGAAGTCGGCCAGACCTTCCGCGAAACCATCCGCCTGGTACGCCACAACGAATTCGTCATGGGCGGCATCATCGATGCGTCGGTGCGGATTTTCCTCGACGTGGTCAGCGCCAACCGTTCGCAATTCCTGTTTCTGGCCCGCGAGCAGTACGGTGGATCGTTGCCGGTGCGTCAGGCCATTGGCCGTTTGCGGGAGGACATCAGCTCCGACCTGGCGGCGGATCTGGCCTTGATGCCCAAGCTCCAGCACCTCAATCGCGAAGGCCTGAGCGTAATGGCCGACCTGATTGTCAAATCGGTGTTCGCCACCCTGCCGGACATCATCGACCCGCCCGCCGAAGCCCTGCCCGAGCATCTGACGCCCCAGGCGAAGATCACCCAGCAGTTGCGCTTCATCTTTATCGGGTTGAAGCACTGGCAAGGGCTCGGCAGTACCGAGTGAGAAAGCAAAAAATCGCAGCCTGGAGCTGCGATTTTTTTTGCGCTGCAAATTGGTGCATGAAAAAAACTTCATGCACCAAAACACCCCACAATCCTGCAACATCTTGAAACATCCACTAGGCTCCGACAGGGTTTTCCTACGCTTCGTCCGATTGGCAAGCCCCTTGCTCTAGCCTGAGCATTGTCCATTGCTGGAAGCTTTCCGATGCTGGTGATTCATCGCAGAATCGAGCCCCACCCCGTCTGGGCCGCCGAGTTGCACCTGACCTTTGAAGCCAGGAGCAAAAGCCGCTTGCGCTGTTTCAGTGCCGAAGGCGAGGACGTCGGACTGTTTCTGGAGCGCGGTCAACCGCCGCTATATGACGGCGAATGCCTGCAAGCCGAAGATGGCCGGATCGTCCGAGTCTGCGCCCGCCCCGAACAATTGCTGCACGTCACCTGCGCCAACGCCTTTGAACTGACCCGTGCGGCCTATCACCTGGGCAACCGCCATGTGGCGCTGCAAGTCGGTGACGGCTGGTTGCGACTGCTCGACGATTACGTGCTCAAGGCGATGCTCGAACAGCTCGGCGCCGCCGTGGAATCGATCGAAGCGCCGTTCCAGCCGGAACACGGCGCCTACGGGGGCGGCCATCATCATTCGCGGCACGGTGACGAAGACTTCAACTACGCGCCGAAACTCCATCAGTTCGGCGTCCGTCTGTGAACCCGGCCTGGGCGCTGCTGCGCCTGGCCAGTCCGCAATTGCCGATTGGCGGCTACAGCTATTCCCAGGGCCTGGAAATGGCGGTGGATAACGGTCGCGTCGACAGCCCGGACAGCGCCCGCCGCTGGATCAGCGATCAATTGCTGCTCAACCTAGCGCGGTTCGAGGCGCCCATGTTGCTTGCCCATTGCCAAGCCGCAGCGGATGAAAACTGGGATGAATTGCGCAAGCTCTGCGAAAGCCATCGCGCCAGCCGCGAAACCCGCGAGCTGCATCTAGAGAGCCGGCAGATGGGCTATTCGTTGCAGCAATTGCTCAACGGCCTGCCCGAACTCGATCAGCCCGCGCGGGATTTTCTCGAACAATGCGCCGAGCCGCATCTGGCCCTGTGCTGGGCACTGGCCGCGCGCGCCTGGCAGATCAGCCCGCAGGACGCCCTCGCCGCGTGGCTGTGGAGCTGGCTGGAAAACCAGCTCGCGGTGCTGATGAAAACCTTGCCGCTGGGCCAGCAAGCCGCCCAGCGCCTGACCAGCGAACTGCTGCCGCTGCTGCAACAGGCGCAGCAGGATGCCACCCGAATCAATCCCGAACACCTCGGCAGCGCCGTGTTCGGTCTGTCCCTGGCGTGCATGGCCCATGAGCGCCAGTACAGCCGCCTGTTCCGTTCCTAGGGCCTTTTATCTGGAGAATCACATGAACACACAACCCCTGCGCGTCGGCATCGGCGGCCCGGTCGGTTCCGGGAAAACCGCGTTGACCCTGGCCCTGTGCCTGGCGCTGCGCGAACGCTACAACCTGGCCGTAGTCACCAACGACATCTACACCCGCGAAGACGCCGACTTTCTGGTGCGCAACGAAGCGCTGGCGCCAGAACGCATCATCGGCGTGGAAACCGGCGG
The DNA here is from genome assembly GCF_004368175.1 of Pseudomonas sp. CH235. Lineage (NCBI taxonomy): Bacteria > Pseudomonadati > Pseudomonadota > Gammaproteobacteria > Pseudomonadales > Pseudomonadaceae > Pseudomonas > Pseudomonas sp. CH235. Next base: position 154,631 of record NZ_RRZJ01000007.1, on the reverse strand, counting down.
CTGCCCGCACACCGCGATCCGCGAAGACGCTTCGATCAACCTCGAAGCGGTGGATCAACTGAACCGGCGTTTTCCGGGGCTGGACCTGATTCTGGTGGAGTCCGGCGGCGACAACCTGTCCGCGACCTTTAGCCCGGAACTGTCTGACCTGACCATCTACGTGATCGACGTGTCGGCCGGCGACAAGCTGCCGCGCAAGGGCGGGCCCGGCATTTGCAAATCCGACCTGCTGGTGATCAACAAGATCGACCTTGCGCCGCTGGTCGGCGCCTCGCTGGAGATGATGAACAGCGACACCCAACGCATGCGCAACGGCAAGCCGTTCGTGTTCAGCAACCAGAAAACCGGTCAGGGCCTGGAAGACATAATTGCCTTCATCGAACGCCAGGGCCTGCTGACCGCAGCCTGATTCACTGATCAACAAGGAAGCTTATCCATGACACTCAAACGCATTCTCGGCGCCGTCGCGCTGCTGCTGACCCCGGCCCTGGCCTTCGCTCACCCTGGCCACGGCGACTCTGGCCTGGTGGCCGGCATCAGCCACCCGATCGGCGGTCTCGACCATTTGCTGGCGATGGTGGCCGTCGGTCTGTGGGCTGCGCAGCAGCAAGGCGCCGCGCGCTGGGCGCTGCCGTGCACCTTTGTCGGCACCATGCTGATCGGCGGTTTGCTCGGTTTTGAAGGGCTGGAGCTGCCGGCGCTGGAAAGCGGGATTGCCGCCTCGGTGCTGGCGCTGGGCCTGGCGGTGGCACTGGCGGTGCGTCCGCCGTTGGTGATGGCGGTGGCGGCGACGGCACTGTTTGCGCTGTTCCATGGCGTGGCCCATGGTCTGGAGTTGCCGGACATGTCGAGCCCATGGGCGTATGCCGCCGGATTCGTGGTCGCAACGGCTGCGCTGCATGCGGCGGGTTATGCGGTCGTGCGTTTTCTGCCTCAGGCGGCCGCGCCGCTGGTGCGACTGGCCGGCGCCGCTTCGGCGGTGACGGGCGCGTGGTTGCTGGCCGGCTGAATTGTACCTCTGATCGTTCCCGCGTATGGCGCGGGAACGATCGATCGCCACTCTCTGCTACCATGTCGCGCAATCGCCCCTGCCGTGACGACGTCCGCCCATGCCCCACGCCTCCCGCTCCACCTCCCTGCCTGAACTGACCGCCCTGTTCGGTGAAGTGCAACAGCACTTTCTCGACGTGATCGTGCCCCTCTGGCAAGGGCCGGGCTGGAACGCCGACATGGCGTTGCCTTATGAGGCGCTGGACGCTGCACATCAGCCGCTGCCACCACAGCGCTACCGGGCGATGGCCTGCGCACGGCAGCTGTACTTGTTCTCAAGCCTGATCGGGGTTGTGGATAACGCCGAAGTCCGCGCGGCTGCGTTGTTCCGTTCCCTGCAACGGCACTTCCACGATGCCGAGCACGGCGGCTGGTTCTACAGCATCGATCCGCAGGGCAAACCGCTGGATAAGCGCAAGGATCTCTACACCCACGCCTTCATCCTGTTTGCCTGCGCGCATTACTGGGAAAAGTCCCGCGAGCCCTTGGTCGAATCGACCCTGAATGCCGCGCTGGAAGTCATCGGCCGACGTTTCGCCACCGGTGACGGCCTCTACGAAGCCTGCCTCGACCGCGACTGGGTCACGCTGGAAACCGGCCCGTTGCAAAACCCGCTGATGCACCTGGCCGAAGCCTTCCTGGCCACGTTGGCCGTGCGCGAAGATCCCCAGACCCGGCAGGCGCTGAGCGAGTTATGCACAGCCATGCACAGGTGCTTCATCGAACCGCAACAAGGCGTGTTGATGGAAAAGCCGCTGGGGGCTGTGGATAACTGGTTTGAACCGGGGCATCAGTTCGAATGGTATTTCCTGCTCGAATCCTCACCGCTGTTGCGCGGGTCGAAGCTGCACGCGGCACTGGATCGTGCGGTTGCCTTCACCGAACAACAGGGCGTAGAAGCCGACACCGGTGCGGTGCTGGCCATGCTCGATCCGCAAGGACACGGGAAGGATTCGACCCAGCGCATCTGGGCACAGGCCGAATACCTGCGCGCCCTGACCTTGCGTCCGGGCAGTGAAAGCGCGGTGCTGCGCCAGTTGCAGGCGCTGCAACAGCGCTTCCTGCATGCCGGCGGCTGGCACGAATGCCGTGACGATCAGGGCGAGGTCAGCCGCAAGGACATGCCGTCGACCACGCCGTATCACCTGGCGACCTGCTATCGCGGCATCGCCGACTATCTGAGCTGACAGCTGTGGCGAGGGAGCAGGCTCCCTCGCCGCAAACATCAGGCAATCCACTTCCGGTCGCCAGTGAAACTGATGGTCAGCCAGCGCGCCGCGTCCGGCTTGCCCAGCTTCGCGGAAATCTCCTCACGCAGCACGTCCAGCTGACCGACGCTCTGCAGCCGGTAATCCGCCGGCAATACCACATGAATTTCGATGAACCGCGCCCGCCCGTGTTTCTGCACGTAGGACACGTAATCGTCGAAACCATGCTCAATCTTGGCCGCGTCCATCACCTGGCGCACCTGATCGTCCAGCGTGTCCGGCGCAATGCCGAGCACGTCCCGCAGCGCCGGGCCGAGGATCTTGAAGGCCGGCGGCAGCATGGTCAGGGCCAGCACGATGAGAATCAGCGGGTCGACGAACTTCGCCCACTCGCCATACCCCTGAGACTTGAGCAGCAGCGCCGCGAGGAAACTGATCAACAGGCCCACCGACAGCATCGCGTCCACCAGCCAGCTGATGTTGTCGAACTGGATCAGGCTCGACTTGAGCTTGCGATTACGGTGGCGCACGTAGAAGAAGTAGGCGAACTCGACAACGGTGAACACCGCCGCGTAGATGATCACCAGCCCCAGTTCGATCTCACGACCGCCGTTGATGATGCCGAACACACCGTTGAGAAACGCGTAGATCGCGATCAACAACAGAAAACTGCCCTCGATCAGCAGCACCATCGGCTCCAGGTGCCAGAAGCCGAACTGGAAACGTTGGTTGCTTTGCTTGGCGATCAGCTTCGCGGTGATCAGCATCAGGACTTTGATGAAGGTTGCGATCAGCGAAAAAAAGCCATCGAACAGGATGGATTGGGAACCCGAAACAAAACCGGTGGCGATCCCGGCGATCGACACGGCCAACATCAGGATGGTCGATTGTTTGAGCAGCGACTGCTCACCTCGGTTACTCACTTTGACTCCTCGAAAACCTTGAAAACCGCAGGGTGCGGTGGGGTCGTTGAGGAGTGAGTCTACCTTACTGCCAGAATTTGGCCGATTTGCCCTCTTCGCCAGCAGACTGGCAAAGAGGGCAAAACCGTATCAAGCCTTGTTACGCTCGATGGCAAAACCGGCCCAGGTCTGGCTCACCGGCATCAGCTCAAGGCTGTTGATGTTGATGTGCGCCGGCGCATTCAGTACCCAGAAGATCGTCTCGGCGATGTCCTGCGGCTGGATCGGATCGGCACCGGCGTAGGTCGCGTCGTAACGCGCCTGATCGCCGGCGAAACGCACCAGCGAGAACTCGCTCTCGCACAGGCCCGGCTCGATGTTGCTGACCCGCACGCCGGTGCCCTGCAGGTCGCAGCGCAGGTTCAGCGAGAACTGTTTGACGAACGCCTTGGTAGCGCCATAGACATGGCTGCCCGGGTACGGGTAGTTACCGGCGATGGAGCCGAGGTTGACGATGCCGGCGCCGCGACCGTGGGCGATCAGGCGTGGCAGCAGCAGACGGGTGCTGTACATCAGGCCTTTGACGTTGGTGTCGACCATGGTGTCCCAATCGTCGAGGTCGCACTTCGGTGCAGGGTCCACGCCCAGCGCCAGGCCGGCGTTGTTGATCAGGCCGCGCAGCTTGGCGAACGATGGCGGCAGGTTGGCAATCGCCTCCTCCATCGCCTTGCGATCACGCACGTCCAGCACCAGGCCATGCACTTCGGTCTGCTTCGACAGTTCGGCGCACAGCGCGTTGAGGCGTTCTTCACGACGACCGGTCAGCACCAGTTTCCAGCCGGCCTCGGCAAAACGACGGGCACAGGCTTCACCAAAACCGGAGGTCGCGCCGGTGATAAACAGGGTGTTGGACATCGTGTTCTCCTTGCTTCGGCCGCCGGGGCAGCCATTGGAATAGAAAATCAGCGGGCAGCATGCCCGGCCCCGCTTTAACCGGCAACCACCGAATCCTGCTCATTAATTGATCAACGGCCGCTACGCCATATGCGCCGTGGCCTGTAGCCATGTGCACGCACGTTATCCACAAGCCCTTCCACAGTTTCCGGGGGCAAGTGGAAAAGCGCAAAGCCGCGCCACACAAGGCTTTGCGAGCGATTCAGAAAGTTTTTTGCTTGACCCTGAACAACCAATTGTGCCGGGCAGGGCATTTTGCACGACCGACCGGTCATGGCCATGATTGCGCGAGGCCAGCAATTACGGCCCTTAGCCGAGTCTTTCCAGAGTTTAGTCACAGACTTATCCACAGGATTGACCACAGCCATCAGCGCTGTTTTGCGCCCCCATAAAAAGGTTGACAAACAGGCCTTCCCCTCAGCAAAAACACACTGTTCAAAAAACAACCACAGCGCTGCAAGCCACGGATTCAAAGGCTTCCAGCCAGCTACACCCACGTTATTCACAGCCAGCTCCACAGCAAACGGGGACAAGTCAAAACTGTGGAAAAACAGCCATTTGCAGCGGCTTTATGTCGCGCTTTGGCAGGTTGGCGATTTTGTTTTCCACAATTTCCCGAAAGTCGTGGTTTTCAGTGAATGAGCAGACGCAGAAAAAAAACCCCGACACTCACGCATCGGGGCTTGTGGACAACTTCAAACGATCAGTGACCGCCGAGGTAAGCGTTGCGCACTTCCTCGTTCACCAGCAATTCCTGGCCGGTGCCCGTCAGGCGGATCTCGCCGTTGACCATCACGTACGCCCGGTCGGACAGTTTCAACGCATGGTTGGCGTTCTGCTCGACGAGGAAAATGGTCATGCCGGTTTTCGCCAGTTCCCGCAGGGTGGCGAAGATCTGTTTCACCACGATCGGCGCCAGCCCCAGGCTTGGTTCATCCAGCAGCAACAGCTTGGGCCGGCTCATCAGCGCCCGGGCGATGGCGAGCATTTGCTGCTCGCCTCCGGACATGGTCATCGCCCGCTGCGTGCGGCGCTCTTCGAGCCGCGGGAACAGCTCGAACATGCGCTGCATGTCTTCCTTGGCGTACTTGTCGCCGATCGGAATGGTGCCCATCAGCAGGTTTTCCTCGACGGTCATGTCGGGGAACACCCGCCGCCCTTCCGGCGATTGCGCAATGCCGTTGGAAGCGATGTAGTGAGATGACTTGTGGGTAATGTCCACGCCCTGATAGAGGATCTGCCCGCCCGCCGCCCGTGGCTGGCCGAAGATCGACATCAGCAGGGTGGATTTGCCGGCCCCGTTGGAGCCGATCAGGCTGACGGTTTCCCCTTCGTTGATCTGCAGTGAAACGCCTTTGAGGGCCTGGATCGGGCCGTAGAACACGTCCAGATCCTTGAGTTCGAGGATGGGTTGCGTCATACGACTTCCTCTTCGTCGGCGCCCAGGTAGGCAGCGATCACTTTCGGATCGTTTCGAATGGCATCCGGACCGCCCTCGGCGATGACGATGCCGTGGTCCAGCACCACGATGTGATCGGAAATGCTCATTACCATGCCCATGTCGTGTTCGATCAGCACCACGGTCAGATCGTGCTCGTCGCGCAGCAGCCGGATCATCGCGCTCAGCGCTTCGGTTTCCTGAGGGTTGAGGCCGGCGGCCGGTTCGTCGAGGCAGATGATCTGCGGCCGCGTGCACATGGCCCGGGCGATTTCCAGACGGCGTTGCTGGCCGTAGGAAAGCTCACCGGCCAGACGGTTGGCGCAGTCCACCAGATCCACCACTTCCAGCCAGTAGAACGCGCAGTCCAGCGCGTCGCTTTCAGCCTTGCGATAGCCCTTGGTGTTGAGGATGCCGGCCAGCATGTTGCGGTTGACCCACATGTGCTGGGCCACCAGCAGGTTTTCCAGCACCGACATTTCCTTGAACAGGCGAATGTTCTGGAACGTCCGGGCCAGGCCCGCGCGGTTCACCAGGTGGGTGCCGCCGAACATCTTGTAATACAGACGGCTGGCGAAGTTTTTCGGCGAGACGAAGTCGGTCGGCTTGAACGACTCGCCCAGCAGCTGGATGACGTTGGTCTGCTGGCCGCGCACGTTGAGTTCGATCTTGCCGCCGGAAGCCTTGTAGAACCCGGTCAGGCAGTTGAACACCGTGGTCTTGCCGGCGCCGTTGGGGCCGATCAGGGCGAAGATCGAGTTGCGCTTGACCTTCAGGCTGACATCGCTCAAGGCCTTGATGCCACCGAAGTGCATCATCAGTTTTTCAACAGAGAGTACGACTTCACTCATGGCGCAGTCCTCTCATAGTGAATGGCACCTTTGCGTGGAGTGACCCCGGTACGGCTGATGCGGATCAGCCCGCGAGGTCGCCAGATCATCATCAACACCATCAGGATCCCGAACAGCAGCACGCGGTATTCGGCGAAGCCGCGCAGCAGTTCCGGAGCGACGGTCAGCACGAACGCTGCGATCACCACACCGATGGTCGAGCCCATACCGCCGAGTACCACGATGGCGAGGATCAATGCCGATTCGAAGAAGGTGAACGAGGTCGGGTTGACGAAACCTTGATAGGTGGCGAAGAACACACCCGCCAGACCCGCCGTGGACGCACCGATGGTGAACGCCGAGAGCTTGACCAGCACGTGGTTGAGGCCCATCGAGCGGCAGGCGATTTCGTCTTCACGCAGGGCTTCCCAGGCGCGGCCGACCGGCATCTTCACCAGGCGATGCTTGATGTACAGCACGGCCAGTACCACCAGGAACAGCACCGCATAGATGAAGTAATACTTCACGTCCGGGTTGTAGGCGATGCCAAAGAACTCGTGAAACGGTACCCCGCCATCCTTCGCACGCTTGCCGAACTCCAGACCGAAGAAGGTCGGCAGTGGCGCCGGCATACCGTTCGGGCCGCCGGTCAGGGACAGCCAGTTGTTGAGCACCAGACGAATGATTTCACCGAAGCCCAGGGTCACGATCGCCAGGTAGTCGCCGTGCAGGCGCAGCACCGGGAAACCGAGGATGCAACCGGCCAGCCCGGCAGTGATCGCCGCCAGCGGCAGCACGGTCCAGAAGCCCAGGCCGAGGTACTGATAACCGAGCGCCAGACCGTAGGCGCCGATGGCGTAGAACGCCACGTAACCCAGGTCGAGCAGGCCGGCCAGACCGACCACGATGTTCAGGCCCAGACCCAGCAGCACGTAGATCAGTCCGAGGATGACCACGCCCAGCAGGTAGGAGTTGGAGAAGAACGGCAACGCCACGGCGACGGCGATCATCAGCGGGATGATCCAGCGCAGGCGCGATTTGTAGTCCGGGGGCAGCACATGCACGCCGGAACCGGTGCTCTCGAATCCGTCGAGAATGCGCAGGCCCTTCGGGGTTTGCAGGAACAGACTGAGGGCAAAACGGCCGGCCATGACGATGGCAATGATCCACGCCACGCGGGTCGGTTCGAGGTTGAAGCTGTAGCCGTCGAGTACCACGCCGACGATCGGCCCGAACACGATCAGGGCGATCAGACCGGCGAGAATCGCCTCAACCAGGCTTTTTTTGACATCAATGGATTTTGTAGTGGTTGAAGACATCGCTTACACCTTCGACACAAGAGGACGGCCCAGCAGGCCCTGAGGCCGGAAGACCAGAACAAGTACGAGCAGCGAGAAGCTGAACACGTCTTTGTAGTCGGAGTTGACCAGGCCCGAGAACAGCGACTCGGAGATCCCGAGGATGATCCCGCCGAGCATGGCGCCAGGCAGCGAACCGATCCCGCCCAGTACCGCCGCAGTAAATGCCTTGATGCCGATGATGAAGCCGGCATAGAAGTCGAAGGTGCCGTAGTTCATGGTGATCAGCACGCCGGCCAACGCCGCCATGGCCGCACCGATGATGAACACGTAGGAAATGACCCGGTCGGTGTTGATGCCGAGGATCGAAGCCATCTTGCGATCTTGCTGGGTCGCACGGCACATGCGCCCGAGTTTGGTGTACTTGATGACATAGGTCAGCAGGCCCATGCCGACGAATGCGGCCACCAGGATGAAGACTTTGGTGTAGGTCAGCTGCACGAAGCCGGTACCGACTTCGACACGCCATGCACCGGTCAGCAGCGTGGGTACGCCCTGTTGTTTGGCGCCTTGGGCGATCTGTGCGTAGTTTTGCAGAATCAGGGAGATGCCGATGGCGCTGATCAACGGTGCCAGTCGGGTGGAGTTGCGCAGGGGTTTGTAAGCGACTCGCTCGATGACCCAGCCATACACCGCCGTGATCACGATGGTGAATATCAGGGTGCCAAGCATCAGCAGCGGGAAGGATTCAATACCGAAGTAAGCCAGCAGAGCCAGACTGATTGCCGCGAGGTAAGCGGAAATCATGTAAACCTCGCCGTGGGCGAAGTTGATCATGCCGATGATGCCGTAGACCATTGTGTAGCCGATGGCGATCAGGCCGTAGACCGACCCGAGGGTCAGGCCGTTGACCAGTTGCTGCAGGAAAATACCATCCATAACGCAATCTCACGCAGTGAGAACCTGCACACCCTGGGGCGCGCGGTTCTTCTAGGAAAAATACAGATTTACGTCGGGGCAATGTCAGACAGGAAACCGCAGCCCCCTTGTGGGAGCTGGCTTGCCAGCGATAGCGGTAGAACATTCAACAAAGTTGTCGACTGTCAGGCCGTCATCGCGGGCAAGCACGCTCCCACAGGGAATGTGGCGTCCGGTTGATCAGGTGCCGTTATTTCTGTTTTTCCAGCTGGTGATATTTGCCATCCTTGTCCCACTGGTAGACCACGTAGTCGGAGACCTTCAGGTCGCCTTTGGAGTCCCAGGTCTTCTCACCCATGACGGTCTTGACCGGGTTTTTCTTCAGCCAGGCAGCGGCCTCCTCGCCCTTGTTCGACTTGGCGCCGTTGAAGGCGGCGGCCAGGGCCTGAACCGATGCATAGGCGTACAGGGTGTAGCCTTCAGGCTCGGTGCCAGCCTTGCGGAACGCATCTACCACAGTCTTGCTGTCTGGCAGCAGGCGTGGGTCGGCACCGAAGGTCATCAGCACGCCGTCGACGAACTGCGGGCCACCGGCGGTGGTCACCAGCTCGTCGGTCACGATGCCGTCATCGGACATGAACTTGACGTCTTTCAGGCCTTGTTCACGCAGTTGGCGAACCAGCGGGCCGGCTTCCGGGTGCAGGCCACCGAAGTAGACGACATCGGCGCCGGCGCCACGGATCTTGGTGACGATGGTGCTGAAGTCTTTTTCGCCACGGGTCAGGCCTTCGTACAGCACCGGTTTCACGCCGCGTTTTTCCAGCTGAGCCTTGGTCGCGTCGGCCAGGCCCTGACCGTAGGTGTCCTTGTCGTGCAGCACGACGACTTTCTTGCCCTTGAGCACGTCGACGATGTAATCGCCGGCGACGATGCCTTGCTGGTCGTCACGGCCGCACATACGGAACATGGCGCTCAGGCCGCGCTCGGTCACTTGCGGGTTGGTGGAGCCCGGCGTGATGGCGATGATCCCGGCTTCGTCGTAGATCTCGGACGCAGGAATGGTGGAGGACGAGCAGAAGTGGCCGACCACACCGGCGACCTTCTGGTTGGTGAGGTCCTTGGCGACCGTCACCGCCTGTTTCGGCTCGCAAGCGTCATCGCCCTTGACCAGGACGATCTTCTCCCCGTTGACGCCGCCCGCCGCGTTGACCGCGTCGGCCGCCGCTTGTGCCCCTTTCATGTACTGTTCGCCAAATGCCGCGTTGGCGCCCGTCATCGGACCCGCCACACCGATTTTCACATCAGCTTGTGCAAACGCAGAAACACCCAGCGCAGTAGCCACTGCGAGGGCCAGAAAGCCTTTCTTGTAAAACGTCTGGGACATGAGGTGGTGCTCCAAGGTTTTTTTTAGTTGGCACTGCGACTTCACTTGAATGCTCAGAGCAAGGGCCGTGCCATCGGTTTTTTATTCTTCAAAAAGTCGCTGCTTTCTTGTTATTTCGACTGTTTCGTTCCCATTTTCATTGGGCGTGCAACCGTCTAAACCGCGGAAGGTGAAACCATTTATTTTTTCAGGCGCAACCCGCACGCGCCATCATTGCAACCGCGGCGCCAAACGACGTGCAACCAGCCTGTAACAGCCCGCGTCACCGAACTGCACACTGCTGGTGCGGGACTGCTACAACCCGCACCATTACAGGCTAGTCGCTACATCGAAAAGCGCCGCTTCCGGCAACATATTTCAACACTCAAATGACGATCCGCAGGCACTGGCCCGCGTGATACAGCGAGAACCCCGCCTCGTACAGACAACTGCGCAAGCCCACACCCGCCAGGGGCTGCATCGGTGCGAAGGGAATCGGCAATGCCTGAGGATTTCCGTTACACAGGTAATCGGCGAAGGCCTTGCCGACCACGGTGCCGGTGGTCACGCCACGGCCGTTATAACCGGTGACGGCCACCAGTCCGGGCGCCGGCTCGAACAGGCGCATCAGGTGATCGGGAGTGAAAGCGATGCGCCCGGTCCAGGTGCATTCCCACTCCACGGGTTTGAGGTTGGGGAAGTAATGCTGCTGCACCCGGTCGGCCCAGGCCTTGAGGAACCAGGTCGGTTTCTGATTGCCGTTGCCGAGGCTGCCCAGCAACAGACGGCCGTCCTTGTCGCGGCGGATGCTGCTCAGCACCTGGCGGGTATCCCACGAGCCCTGCCCTCCCGGGAGGATTTCATGGGCAGCGTCTTCGGTGAGCGGCACCGAAGCGACCTGATAGTAGTAACCGGGAAAGAAGTTGCGCTTGAGTTCGGTCCAGTCGCCTTCGGTGTAGGCGTTGGAAGCGATCACCACTTGTTCGGCCAGCACCGAACCCTGCTCGGTCTGCACCGACCATTTCTGCCCTTGCCGTTCAAGACGCGCGACCGGGGAGTGATCGAACATCTGTCCGCCAAGACTGATGACCGCATTGGCCAGCCCGGTGACATAAGCCATCGGATTGAGCGTACCGGCGCGCCGGTCGAGTAGTGCGGCGGCAATCTTCTGCGTACCGGTCGCCTGTTCACAGGCCTTGCCGGTCAGCAGTTCGACCGGCGCACCCCGGCGTTTCCATTGTTCTTCGCGACTGCGCAGATCCGCCTCACCCTTGGCGTTGTGCGCCATGTGCAGGGTGCCTTCGCGGCGCAACTGGCAATCGATGTTGTATTTATCCACAAGGCTGAACACCAGCGCCGGCGCCGCACCGAGCATGCGGTTGAGCTGGCTGCCGACCGCCTCGCCGAAGCCGGCTTCGATCTCGTCCGGCGGAATCCACATCCCGGCGTTGACCAGCCCGACGTTGCGCCCGGAGCCTCCATGCCCGGCGCGATGGGCTTCGAGCACGCAAACGCTCTTGCCCTTTTCCAGCAGATGCAGCGCCGCCGACAACCCGGTGAACCCGGCGCCGATCACGCAGACATCGACTTCGACCTCGCCCCTGAGCGCCGTGTTATCCGGTCGTTGCGGCGTGAGTTTTTCCCACAGACATTCTTCGCGTAACGGCATTGCCAGACTCCAACAGAAACCTGCCAAACACACCTAAAAGATCGTTCCCACGCTCTGCGTGGTAACGCAGTCAGGGACGCTCTGCGTCCCGAAAGCGAACGCGGAGCGTTCGGTGCAGCATTCCCACGCAGAGCGTGGGAACGATCAATAGCTTTTGAGAAAACTGTCAGTCGAAAGTAATGCCTTGCGCCAGCGGCAACTCCAGCGAGTAGTTCACGGTGTTGGTCTGCCGGCGCATGTACGCGCGCCATGCATCCGAGCCCGACTCACGACCACCACCGGTTTCTTTTTCACCGCCAAACGCGCCGCCGATTTCCGCGCCGCTCGGGCCGATGTTGACGTTGGCGATGCCGCAGTCGCTGCCGACCGCCGACATGAATTTCTCGGCCTCGCGCACATCAGTGGTGAAGATGCACGACGACAGGCCTTGCGGCACGGCGTTGTTCAGGCGCAGCGCCTCTTCAAAATCGCTGTAGCCGACCACGTACAGGATCGGAGCGAAAGTTTCGCTGCACACCACGTCGCTCTGCTCCGGCATTTCAACAATGGCCGGCGCCACGTAGTAAGCATTGGGGAATTGATCTTCCAGTTGGCGCTTGCCGCCGAATACCCGACCGCCCTCGCTCAACGCTTGTTCCAGCGCGTCCTGCATGTTTTCGAAGCTGTGTTTGTCGATCAGCGGGCCGATCAGGTTACCTTCCAGCGGATGGCCAATACGGACCTTGGAATACGCGGCCTTCAGTCGGGTGACGATTTCTTCTTTCACCGATTCATGGGCGATCAGGCGCCGCAACGTGGTGCAACGCTGGCCGGCAGTGCCGACGGCGCTGAACAGAATGGCGCGCACGGCCATGTCCAGATCGGCGCTCGGGCCGAGGATCATCGCGTTGTTGCCGCCCAGTTCGAGGATGCTGCGGGCGAAGCGCGCGGCGACTTTCGGCGCCACTTCGCGGCCCATGCGGGTGCTGCCGGTGGCACTGATCAGCGCGACACGCGGGTCATCCACCAGCGCTTCGCCGGCATCGCGACCGCCGATGATCACCTGGCTCAGGTGCGCCGGGGCATCGCTGAAATTCTTCAGTACGCGTTCGAACAGCGCCTGACAGGCCAGCGCGGTCAGCGGGGTTTTCTCCGACGGCTTCCATACCACCGGGTTGCCGCAGACCAGCGCCAGCGTGGTGTTCCACGCCCACACCGCGACCGGGAAGTTGAACGCACTGATCACGCCGACCACGCCCAGCGGGTGCCAGGTTTCACGCATGTGGTGGCCCGGGCGCTCGGAGGCGATGGTCAAACCGTACAACTGGCGGGACAGCCCGACGGCGAAATCGCAGATGTCGATCATCTCCTGCACTTCACCGAGGCCTTCCTGGGTGATCTTGCCCGCTTCCCAGGACACCAGTTCACCGAGTTCGGTCTTGTATTCACGCAGCACTTCGCCGAACTGACGCACCAGCTCGCCGCGACGCGGGGCCGGTACCTTGCGCCATTGTTCGAACGCATGATCTGCGCGACTGATGTGCTGCTCGACTTCGGCCGGGCCTTCCCAGTTCACGGCGCCGATGCGGCTGCCGTCGATGGGCGAATGCACCGGCACTTTGCCGTTCTGGTACAGGGCCGGGTTCACACCTAGACGATCAAGCAATGCGGCAACCATGGGTCACTCCTCGAGCAAAAAACTGAATGTGTGCGGGCGCGTTTTCACGACCGGGCAGACCTTTAGTTGTAGCGTCAGGAAGGCTGTGCAACAAACGACCTTTACGCGAGATATCATTCCGTTTATTCATGCTGCGCAGAAAGACAAGAAAAGGATCGCCCATGCTGAACAAACGCCACTTGCCGTCGATCACCGCGTTGCAGTGCTTCGAGGCCGTGACCCGGCACCTGAGTTTCACCCGGGCCGCCGAGGAATTGAACCTGACCCAGAGCGCTGTCAGCAAGCAGGTGGCGCAGCTCGAAGAATTGCTGCAGCACTTGTTGTTCCGCCGGGTGCGCCGCCGATTGCAGATGACCCCCGCCGGCGATCTGTACCTGGTGGAAGTCAGAAAAATCCTGACCCAGGTCGAGATGTCGACCCATTACCTGCGCTCCTACGGCGGCGAAACCGAAGTCCTGCGCGTCTCCACACCCTCGACCTTCGGCGCCCGCTGGCTGGTGCCGCGCCTCAAGGGCTGGCGTCTGCGTCATCCGGCGATTCATCTGGACCTGTGCAACGAGCAGGAAGCCGATGACCTGCTGCAAGGGCGCAGCGACCTGGCGTTCTATTTCGGCCAGGGTTCACGCCCCGGCACCGAATGCCTGAAGCTGTTCGGCGAAGAGCTGGTGCCGGTCTGCGCACCGAGCAGCCTGCCGGACACTCCGTTGTCTGATCCAACGCAACTCACCGATCTGGTCCTGCTGCAGAATGCTTCGCGCCCGCAAGCGTGGCACGACTGGTTCGACAGCCAGGGCTACCAGACCGAACACAGCTACCATGGCCCGCGTTTCGAAACCTTTTATATGTGCATCCGCGCCGCGCAGGTCGGCTGCGGCGTCGCCCTGCTGCCGAGGTTTCTGGTGGAAGAGGAATTGGCCGACGGCAAACTGGTCATTCCCTGGCAGCATGCAATGCCCAGCACCGATGCCTATTACCTGGCCTACCCGGAACACGCGGCAGAAGTGCCCAAGGTGCGTGATTTCGTGAAGTGGATGCTGGAGCAGATCGACAGTCCCGATGCGGTCTGAGGCGCTGTGCCGGGATAAAAATCGCTGGCAATCCCCACCCCGGATATGCGCCACTAGCGCCATTGATTGATACCGCGCCAACGCGCGGCCCGCCTGGAGACCCCGTTATGAGCGAGAGTGTGTTTGCCGATCGCATCGTGCAGAACCTGCTCGACACCGACTTCTACAAACTGACGATGATGCAGGCGGTGCTGCACAACTACCCCAACGTCGAAGTCGAATGGGAGTTCCGTTGCCGTAACAGTGAAGATCTGCGCCCGTATCTGGCGGAGATCCGGTTCCAGGTCGAGCGTCTGGCCGAGTTGAGCCTGAGCGCCGATCAGTTGAGCTTTCTCGAGCGCATCTCGTTCCTCAAGCCGGATTTCCTGCGCTTCCTCGGCCTGTTCCGCTTCAACCTGCGCTACCTGCACACCGGCATCGAGAACGGCGAGTTGTTCATCCGCCTGCGCGGGCCGTGGCTGCATGTGATCCTGTTTGAAGTGCCGCTGCTGGCGATCGTCAGCGAAGTGCGCAACCGCTATCGCTACCGTGAAACGGTGCTGGAACAGGCCCGCGAACAGCTGTATCGCAAATTCGACTGGCTGACCGCCAACGCCTCGGCGGAAGAATTGTCGCAGTTGCAGGTCGCCGATTTCGGCACACGCCGGCGGTTTTCCTACCGCGTGCAAGAGGAAGTGGTGAACGTGCTCAAGCACGATTTCCCCGGGCGTTTCGTCGGCACCAGCAACGTCCACCTGTCCCGCGAACTGGACATGAAACCGCTGGGCACCATGGCTCATGAGTGGATCATGGCCCACCAGCAACTCGGTCCACGGCTGATCGACAGCCAGATCGCCGCCCTCGATTGCTGGGTTCGCGAGTATCGCGGGCTGCTGGGGATCGCCCTGACCGACTGCATCACCACCGACGCGTTCCTCGGCGACTTCGATCTGTTCTTCGCCAAGCTGTTCGACGGTTTGCGTCACGATTCCGGAGATCCGGTGCAGTGGGGCGAAAAATGCATCGCCCACTATCACAAGCTCGGCATCGACCCGATGAGCAAGACCCTGGTGTTCTCCGACAGCCTGACGCTGCCCAAGTCGCTGGAGATCTTCCGGGCGCTGCGCGGCCGGATCAATGTCAGCTTCGGCATCGGCACCAACCTGACCTGTGACATTCCGGGTGTCGAACCGATGAGCATCGTGCTTAAAATGACCGCCTGCAATGGCCAACCGGTGGCGAAGATCTCCGACGAGCCGGGCAAGACCCACTGCAAAGACCCGAATTTCGTCGCCTATTTGCGACACGTTTTCCAGGTTCCTGCCGTTTCCAGCCTTTCTAGCAAGGAGTGAATTCATGCAAGCCGTACAGCGTGAGATTGCTGAACAGCTCAACGTTCAGCCGCCGTTCGCCGATTACCAGGCCCTCGAAGCGGAAGTCGCCCGACGCATCACCTTCATCCAGGATTGCCTGACCAGTTCCGGACTCAAGACCCTGGTGCTGGGCATCAGTGGCGGCGTCGATTCGCTGACCGCAGGCCTTTTGGCCCAGCGCGCCATGCGTGAACTGCGCGAGCGCACCGGTGACGAGGCTTACAAGTTCATCGCCGTGCGCCTGCCGTACGACGTGCAGTTCGATGAACACGATGCCCAGGCCTCGGTGGACTTCATCGCCCCGGACGAGCGCCACACCGTCAACATCGGCCCGGCAGTCAAATCCCTGGCCAGCGAAGTCGCAGCCTTCGAAGGCAAGCACGCGGTGTCGGTGGATTTCGTGCTCGGCAACACCAAGGCGCGGATGCGCATGGTCGCCCAGTACACCATCGCCGGCGCGGCCCACGGTCTGGTGATCGGCACCGACCACGCAGCGGAAGCTGTGATGGGTTTCTTCACCAAGTTCGGTGACGGCGCCTGCGACCTGGCCCCGCTCAGCGGTCTGGTGAAAAACCAGGTCCGGGCCATCGCCCGCAGCTTCGGCGCACCGGAATCGCTGGTGGAAAAAGTGCCGACGGCGGATCTGGAAGACCTTTCGCCAGGCAAGCCGGACGAGGCGTCCCACGGCGTGACCTACGCCGAGATCGACGCGTTCCTGCACGGCGAGCCGGTGCGTCAGGAAGCGTTCGACATCATCGTCAACACCTACAAAAAGACTCATCACAAGCGGGTCATGCCGTTTGCGCCTTGAATCCAGGGCATAAAAAAAGCGTCCTTCGGGACGCTTTTTTTTGACCTTGTATTGCTTACTTCAGGGTCACGGTGCCTTTCATCATCGAGATGTGGCCCGGGAACGAGCAGAAGAAGCCGTACTTCTCGTCAGCCTTGAGCTTGGACACGTCGAAGGTCAGCGAGTCGGTTTCCTTGGCGCCGATGATCTTGGTGTGAGCGATAACGCGCTCGTCACCGTCCTTCAGGTAGTTCTTGTCGATGCCGGCGGCCAGGCCGTCGGTGGCGATCGGCTGCATGTCGGCTTCTTTGCTGATCACCAGGTTATGGCCCATGACGTTCTTCGGCAGGCTGCCGGAGTGGGTCAGTTCGACGGTGAAGGTCTTGCAGCTCTTGTCGATTTCGATGGCCTTGGTGTTGAAGGACATCTGGTCGGTGGAATCAACGGTGGTTTTGCACTCGGCAGCCATCAATTGGCTGCTGGCCAGCGCCAGCAGGGATACCGCAACAACTTTGGAAAACATGGTGAATCTCCAAGGCAGGGTTAACAAAAACACGAATGGTTGGAAGACTGCCTGAAATCTTCGCAAGTTCCTATGACTTGAGTCAAAAATTGTATACAACTTTCAGGCTATGACACTCATCGAAACAATCTAACAGCCAGACGTTTGGCCGGGCCGTATCTTCAGGGTTCAACGTTCATCTGGAGCATCCGTCATGTCCTTCAACAGCCTGTTGTGCAGTCTGCTCGCCGCTTACGCCTGTGGTGCCAGCGGCACCTATGAAACCCCGAAACGCGAAGTCTAGCCCTTGGATCAAGGCGTGCCAGCCATTACCCTGTGACCGATTGACCCAGGAGGAAGGCATGTCTCTCACATCCGTTTGTGTATTTTGCGGTGCCAACGCCGGCACCACCCCGGCGTACACCGAAGCCGCCATTGCCCTCGGCACGGCTATCGCCGAGCGTAAGCTGACGCTGGTCTACGGCGGTGGCGCCGTCGGCCTGATGGGGATTGTCGCTGACGCCGCGCTGGCGGCCGGTGGCGAAGTGATCGGCATCATCCCGCAGAGCCTGATGGACAAGGAAATCGGTCACAAGAGCCTGACCCGTCTGGAAGTAGTCGACGGCATGCACGCGCGCAAGGCGCGGATGGCCGAACTCAGCGATGCGTTCATCGCCCTGCCCGGTGGCCTCGGCACCCTGGAAGAGTTGTTCGAAGTCTGGACCTGGGGCCAGCTCGGCTACCACGGCAAGCCGCTGGGCCTGCTGGAAGTGAACGGTTTCTACAGCAAACTCACTGCATTTCTCGATCACATCGTCGGCGAAGGCTTCGTTCGCGCGCCGCACCGTGACATGCTGCAAGTGAGCGAATCGCCGCAAACGCTGCTCGAAGCCCTCGATAACTGGAAGCCCACCGTCACGCCAAAATGGGTCGACCAGAAACCCGGTTAACCGCCGGGCACCGATACAGGGCAGAATACGCGCCGCTCAACCTCACCTTCGACCCCAGAGGATCGCCCATGGCCAAACCCAATTACTCCTTCGCCAAACGTCAACGTGACCTGGCCAAGGAACAGAAGAAAGAGGAAAAGCTTCAGCGCAAGAAACAGATGGCTGAAGAAGCGGCACTGAACCCTGACGGTGAAGTGGCGACCGATGATGATGTTGAGGCACCGAAAGACCAGGCACCCGACGCCTGAGCTGAATCGCGAAATTGAACACCCTCCATTGTGGGAGCTGACTGGCTCCCACGATGGATCGCACTTACTCCAGTGGCATCACCGTGACCCGCACCTCCGGATCATGGCTCCCTCCCCCCAGAATCACCCCGCGCAATGGCGAGACATCGGAGAAATCCCGGCCCCAGGCCAGGGTGATGTGCTCCAGTGCCGGCTGCACATTGTTTGTCGGATCGAAGTCCACCCAGCCCAGCACCGGGCAAAACACGGAGACCCAGGCATGGGACGCATCGGCGCCGATCAACCGTGGCTGCCCCGGTGGCGGCTGGGTCAGCAGGTAGCCGCTGACGTAACGCGCCGCCAACCCGCGTGAGCGCACACAGGCGAGCATCAGGTGCGCGAAGTCCTGACAGACCCCGCGCCGGCGCTCCAGCACTTCCACCAGCGGCGTCGCGACCTGTGTCGCTTCGGCATCGAAGGTGAATTCGCTGAAGATCTTCTGCATCAGGGCCTGCACGCCCAGCATCAACGGTCTGCCGGCCGGGAAACAGCTCTCCGAGAACTCGACGAAACTGCGCTTCAGATGCACGTAGGGCGACTGGAATCGATAGCGACAGGCTTCCAGCAACGAGGCGGACAGCGGTTGACTGCTGTAGGTCAGCGCGTTGCGCGTCAGTTCCCAGGCCGGTGACTGCTGGAAATCCACCACGGGTCGCGCCAGCACTTCCACCGTCAGCCGTGCGTTGACCTGCAATTCATCGTGGGGTCGTTCGAAGGCGAGGCGAGTCAGCGGATTGCCGAACACATCCTGCTCGTCACGGCGGGCGGTCGGCTCCGGACTGATCAGCAATTGCTGCTCGCTGCAGCGCTGCCACTCGCATTCGCGCGGCCACAGATGCGCCAGTTGCTGGGCCAGGGACACCGGGCTGTCGTAGCGATAGCAGGTGTCGTGAAGGATCTGGTAATGGGCACTCATCAGACGGACACCGTGCGCTGGCTGACATCATCGACATGGGCGAAATGGCGCAGGGCCAGTCGATCCGACACCTGACTGCTGGCGTCGGCGATTTCCTGCAGCAGGTCCGCCAGACCGTCGAGGGCCGCGCGCACGCTGGATTCGCCGAACAGCGGATTCTCCAGACAGCTCAGATCGAAGCGCGCCAGACGCTCGACCAGCGGCGGCAATCCTGCCTCCCTCGGCACACCGAAGTCATCATTCAGCCGCTTCAAGGTGCGAGTCACCAGCTTCAACTGGAACAGCACCGCATGGGGGTTCTGCTCATCCAGCAGCAACAGGTCGAGCACCGGAATCAACTGCGCCACCGCCAGATAACGCGAGCGATAGGTGATGCTGCTGTTGCCCAGCTCAAGCAACCACTCAAGCCCGGCCTGATCGAACGCGCCAGCGCCGCGCAAGAAACCCGCGAGGCTGCTGCTGAGAAATTGCAGGCGCTCGATCCGCCGCCCGATCATCAGGAAGCGCCAGCCTTCGTCGCGGGTCATGTCATCAAGGGCAAACCCGGACAGCGCCGCCAGCGACATCACCAGCCGGTTGAGAAAATCCAGCAGCTCGCCGAAGTCCGGTTCGTCGGTGTCCAGTTCCGCAGCCTCACGTTGCAGCTCCACCAGCGCCTGCCAGTTTTCCCGGGACAACTTGCCGCGCACTTGCGAAGCCGCCCACTGCAAGCGCTGCAGGTTGGAGCGCAGGCTGAACGACCAGTCCTCGCCGAGCAGTGCCGCAAGCAAGCGCTCCGGCAGCTCGCCTTCGTCCGGTAGCAGCATCAGCCGCTCGCCCAGATCCACCGCAGCCTGCAGGGCTTGCGGGTCATCGCCGTCGACGTAACGCGCGAGCATGATGCGCAACAGCCGCGCGCTGTCGTCGCAACGCTCGCAGTAACGGCCGAACCAGAACAGGTTTTCCACCACCCGCGACGGCAGATACGGATCGCGTCGCACCAGATCGGGCACACCGATGTTCCGCTGGGCTTTCCACTGTTCACCGCTGGGCGGTCGATCCCCCAGCACCCAGGTGTCCTTGCTCGCGCCACCGCGCTGCATCGACACCACTTCGGCATCGGCTTCTGCCGCGACCCGTGTCAGGCCACCGGGCAGCACCCGATAACCGTCGTGACTCGCCACTGCGTACATGCGCATGCCGATTGCCCGGGGTTGCAGTTGCCCGTCCTCGGGCTGCCAGATCGGCGCCTGGGACAACTGGGCGAGTTCTTGCGCGACATAAGCATAAGGCCGGGCCTGCATGCGCGCGGCGAGACTTTCACGCTGTTTTTCGCTCAGATCCCGACCAAACACCGGCGCAAAACTTTGCGACGGAAACGCCGGTTTGATCAACAGCTCAGGCAGTTTCTCCAGGGCCTGTGACAGCACCGGCGCTTCGCCGCACCACCACGTGGCAATGGACGGCAAAATCAGCTCTTCGCCGAACAGGTACTGATTGATCTTCGGCAGGAAACCCAGCAACCCCGGCGACTCCAGCACGCCACTGCCCAGCGCGTTGGCCACCAGCACCCGGCCCTGACGCACCGCCTCCAGCAATCCCGGAACGCCGAGCGCCGAATCC
Organism: Pseudomonas sp. CH235; assembly: GCF_004368175.1. Lineage (NCBI taxonomy): Bacteria > Pseudomonadati > Pseudomonadota > Gammaproteobacteria > Pseudomonadales > Pseudomonadaceae > Pseudomonas > Pseudomonas sp. CH235. The sequence continues at coordinate 133,878 of NZ_RRZJ01000007.1, read as the reverse complement.
GTGCGCAATTCCAGCGGATCGCAGAAGTCATCGTCGAGCCGACGCATGATCGCGTGCACCCGGCGCAGGCCGCTGAGGGTTTTCAGGTAGACCGTGGCATCACGCACCGTCAGGTCTCCACCCTCCACCAGCGGATAACCGAGCTGGCGGGCGAGATAGAGATGCTCGAAATAGCTTTCGTTGAAACGCCCCGGGGTCAGCAACACCACCAGCGGCGCGTCATCGTCGCAGGGGGCCTGACGGGCCAGGGTTTCCTGCAAGGTGCGGAAGAAGCCGGCCAGATGCTGCACTTTCAGATCCCGGTACAACTCGGGAAAGGCGCGGGACACGATGGTGCGATTTTCCAGCGCGTAACCGGCGCCGGATGGCGCCTGGGTACGATCCGCCGTCACCCACCAGCGCCCGTCCGGCGTGCGCGCCAGATCGACGGCATAAAGATGCAGAAAGGCCCCGTCCGGCGGCGCAATGCCCTGACAGGGCCAGAGGAAGTTGTTATGGCCGAACACCAGTTCTGCCGGCAGCAGCCCTTCGCTGATCAGCCGCTGCGGGCCGTACAGATCCGCCAGCACCGCATTGAGCAGCCGCGCGCGCTGGGCGATTCCGGCGGACAGTTGTTGCCACTCGTCAGCGGCGATCACGTGGGGCAGCAGATCCAGTTCCCACGGACGATCCGCGCCCTTGGGGTCGGCATAGACGTTGTAGGTGACACCGTTTTCCTGAATCTGCCGGGTCAGCAACGCCTGACGCTGCACCAGTTGCGCCGGGGTGCTGCGCTGCAATTGGTCGACCAGTCGCCGCCAGTGCGGGCGCACCGCCCCGCTGTCGTCGAGCAGTTCGTGATAGGTGCCCGCCGTCAGCGGGTAGCGGTCAAGCAGGTCAGGCATGGAAAGCTCGGCAGCCGGCAAGGAACGGTCAGACTAACGCAGGCACATGACGCCCGGATATACGAAAAATCCGGGCGTCACGCTCCTAAATAAAACAGCCGATTTAGAAGCGTCGTAAATCGAGTGTCATCGGTAGTTCGTCGGAGGTTGTCAGGTTCGGTATAGGAAGTTTCCCCGGCGTATGTCCGATGCGGAAGAAACGCGCCATGCGCCGGCTCTCCGCTTCGTTGGCGTTGACCGGCAGCGTTTCGTAATTGCGCCCGCCCGGATGGGCGACGTGGTACTGGCAGCCGCCCAGCGAGCGCTGCATCCAGGTATCGAGCAGGTCGAACACCAGCGGCGCATGCACCGGGATCGTCGGTTGCAGGCAGTTGGCCGGTTGCCACGCGCGGAAACGCACACCGGCGACAAACTCGCCCACCCGGCCGGTCGATTGCAGCGGCACCGGTATTCCATTGCAGGTCAGCAGATAACGCTGCGGCGGCAGCCCCGTGAGTTTGACCTGCAAGCGCTCCAGCGATGAGTCGACGTAGCGCACCGTACCGCCCGCCGCGCCCTCCTCGCCCAAGACATGCCAGGGTTCAAGGGCCTGACGCAATTCCAGCTCGATACCGTTGACGGCGTAATCGCCGACCTTGGGGAAACGAAATTCAAGGTGCGCCGCGAACCATTCGGCGCGCAGTGGATAACCGGCATTGTTGAGTTCGACGATGACGTCGGCGAAGTCCTGCTCGATGAAATGCGGCAGCATGAAGCGGTCGTGCAGCTCCGTACCCCAGCGCGCCAGTTTCGGTGGCGCATAGGGCTCGCGCCAGAACCGCGCCACCAGCGCTCGCAACAACAGCTGCTGCGCCAGGCTCATGCGCGCATGGGGTGGCATCTCGAAACCACGCAACTCCAGCAACCCGAGGCGCCCGGTGGCGCCATCCGGTGAATACAGCTTGTCGATGCAGAACTCGGCGCGATGGGTGTTGCCGGTAACGTCGATCAGCAGATTGCGCAGCAAACGGTCGACCAACCACGGCGGGCAGTCTTCTCCCGGCGCTGGCATTTGCGCGAAAGCGATTTCCAGTTCATACAGCGCATCGTTGCGCGCTTCGTCGATCCGCGGCGCCTGAGAGGTCGGGCCGATGAACAGCCCGGAAAACAGGTAGGACAGCGACGGATGGTTGTGCCAGTAACTGATCAGGCTGCGCAGCAGATCCGGACGGCGCAGAAACGGTGAATCGCCCGGTGTCGCGCCGCCGAGGACGAAATGGTTGCCGCCGCCGGTTCCGGTATGTCGCCCGTCGACCATGAATTTCTCGGTGGACAGTCGGGTCTGGCGCGCCTCTTCGTACAGAAATTCGGTGCGCTCGACCAGCTCGTCCCAGGTCGCCGACGGCTGCACGTTGACCTCGATCACGCCGGGATCCGGGGTGATGCGGAAATTGCTCAGGCGCGGATCACTCGGTGGCTCGTAGCCCTCCAGCAATACCGGGCAATGCAGCTCCTCGGCGGTGGCTTCGATGGCGGCCACCAGCTCCAGATAATCCTCGACCCGCTCCAGAGGCGGCATGAACAGATACAACCGGCCTTCCCGGGCCTCCGCGCATAACGCGGTGCGGGTCAGCCAGTCGGCGGACTCGTCGATCTTCGGCACACGCTCGTCTGCCGGAGCGGGCTCACGGTGATCGTTGAGCTGCGATGTTTCGGGCAGCCCGGGGAAGTCCTGATTCGGATCGTTCGGATGAATGAACGGATACTCTGCCGCCTTCACCCAAGGTTGCGAACCCAATGGCAGGCGATAGCCGAGCGGCGAATCTCCCGGCACCAACCGGCAATGCTCATCACGCAGATACCAGCGCCCACTCTGCCATTGATCGCCCTTGGCGGTGCGCGCCAGCGGCAGCACCTGGCCGATGACCTTGTCCAGCCCCTGACTGAACACCTTGCGCAGCCGCGCACGCTCCAGTGGCTCCTCCAGGCGCGAGTCTTCGGCGCTGACGTTGCTCGGCAAGGCGCCCTCGCGCCAGAGGTAATAGAAATTGTCTTCGTAGGCCGGGAAGACGAAGCGTGTCGGCAATTTCAGGCGTTCGGCGACGCTCGCCAGAAAGCGCCCGGCCAGTTCACCCGTGGCGCCGTAATCCTGCTGCTCATCGGCGATCAGTGCATTGTTATGCCAGATCGGCACGCCGTCGCGGCGCCAGTAGCAATTCAGCGACCAGCGCGGCAGTTGCTCACCCGGATACCACTTGCCCTGGCCGAAATGCACCAGCCCCTTGGGCGCGTAATGTTTGCGCATGCGCTGGAACAGTTCGGCGGAGAGCCGGCGCTTGTCCGGGCCCAGCGCGGCGGTGTTCCACTCGGCGCCGTCGGGGTCGTCGATCGACACGAAGGTCGGTTCGCCGCCCATGGTCAGGCGCACATCGCCTTCCAGCAGATCGGCATCGATCTGCCGGCCCAGCGTCTGGATCGCCAGCCATTGCTCATCGGTGTAGGGCTTGGTGACCCGCGGCGCTTCCCAGATCCGCTGCACGGACATTTCGTGGCTGAACTCGCATTCGCAAGGTTCCACCAGACCGCTGATCGGCGCCGCCGAGGACGGATCGGGACTGCAGGCCAGCGGGATATGCCCCTCTCCGGCGAATAGTCCGGAGGTCGCATCAAGGCCGATCCAGCCGGCGCCGGGCAGATACACCTCGCACCACGCGTGCAGGTCGGTGAAATCCACTTCGGTGCCGGACGGGCCGTCGAGGCTTTTCACGTCGGCGGTCAGTTGAATCAGATAACCGGAGACGAAACGCGCCGCCAGCCCGAGATTGCGCAGCAGTTGCACCAGCAGCCACGCCGAATCCCGGCAGGAGCCGGAGGCGTGTTCAAGAGTGTGTTCCGGGGTTTGCACCCCCGGCTCCATGCGGATCAGGTAATTGATGTCTTCGCTCAGGCGCTGATTGAGCGCCACCAGAAAATCCACGGCCGGCAACGGCGTGCGGTCGATGGCATCCAGATAGGCCTTGAATTTCGGCGTCAGCGGCAGGGTTTCGAGGTACGGCGCCAGCTCCTTGCGTTCATCGGCGGCGTAGGCGAAGGGGATTTTCTCGGCGTAGGGCTCGAGGAAAAAGTCGAACGGGTTGAACACCGCCATCTCGGCCAGCAGATCGACCTCGATCCGCAGTTCGGCGGTTTTCTCGGGGAACACCAGCCGTGCGAGGTAGTTGCCCTGGGGGTCCTGCTGCCAGTTGATGAAGTGCTGCTCGGGCGAGACTTTCAGTGAATAGGACAGAATCCGCGTGCGGCTGTGGGCAGCCGGGCGCAAACGCACGATCTGCGGGCCGAGTTCGACAGCGCGGTCGTAGCGGTAATGCGTGACGTGATGCAATGCGACATGAATCGACACGGCGTGCCTCCTGCGAGCCCAAGCGTATTCGAAAGCGCGCAAGACTTATGCCATGCAGAGGCTTGGGCGCTTTCCCGGAATGCTTAGGGCAGTACAGCACCAAAATCGGGCGATGCGTTGAAATGGTTTGGCACAGTTGCACGCAAATGTTGCGAAAGCGGCCGGATACTTGATCGTTCCCACGCTCCCGCGTAGGAATGCAGCCCGTGACGCTCTGCGTCCCTGGAGGCATTCCCACGCAGACGGTTCGACGTGGGAACGATCATTTAGCTCCTAAATGCAAAACGCCAACCCGAAGGTTGGCGTTCTCTTTAGCGCGGTACGACCGGCTTGCGTGCCGGTTTCGGCCCTTTGCCTTTCGCGGCTTCCTTGCGCTCCTTGGCGGCCTGCTGGTTGCGGGCGAATGCCGCGGCCTTGGCCTGTTCACGCTTGTCCCAAGGATTGCCGCCGTCGCTGGCGCGTGGAGGCAGACCGGTGTGCTGGGTGAGGATCTTGGTGGTCTTCTCTTTCGCGACCTTGTGGCTGCCGGCCGGCGTCGAGTTCTTGCGACGGGCACTCTGGTAGCTGTCGGTGGCCGGCTGATGCAGCGGGATCAACTGGTGCTTGCCCGGCCCGATCAGGTCGGCGCGGCCCATGCGGGTCAGCGCTTCACGCAGCATCGGCCAGCCTTTCGGGTCGTGATAACGCAGGAACGCCTTGTGCAGACGACGCTGCTCCTCGCTCTTGACGATGGTCACGCCGTCGCTCTTGTAGGTGACCTTGCGCAGCGGGTTCTTGCCCGAGTGGTACATCGCGGTAGCGGTGGCCATCGGCGACGGGTAGAACGCCTGCACCTGGTCGGCACGGAAGCCGTTGCCCTTGAGCCACAGGGCCAGGTTCATCATGTCTTCGTCGGTGGTGCCCGGGTGCGCGGCGATGAAGTACGGAATCAGGTACTGCTCTTTCCCGGCTTCCTTGGTGTACTTCTCGAACATGCGCTTGAAGCGATCGTAGGTGCCGATCCCCGGTTTCATCATCTGGTTGAGCGGACCTTCCTCGGTGTGTTCCGGGGCGATCTTCAGGTAACCACCGACGTGGTGGGTCACCAGCTCCTTGACGTACTCCGGCGATTCGACCGCGAGGTCGTAACGCAGGCCGGAGGCGATCAAAATCTTCTTCACACCCGGCAAGGCACGGGCGCTGCGGTACAGCTGAATCAGCGACGAGTGGTCGGTGTTCAGGTTCGGGCAGATGCCCGGGAACACGCAGGACGGCTTGCGGCACGCGGATTCGATTTCCGGGCTCTTGCAGGCGATGCGGTACATGTTCGCGGTCGGGCCGCCGAGGTCGGAAATGACGCCTGTGAAACCCGGCACCTTGTCGCGGATCTCTTCGATTTCGCGAATGATCGACTCTTCGGAACGGTTCTGGATGATCCGGCCTTCGTGCTCGGTGATCGAGCAGAAGGTGCAGCCACCGAAGCAGCCACGCATGATGTTCACCGAAAAGCGGATCATGTCGTAGGCCGGGATTTTTTCCTTGCCGTACGCAGGGTGCGGAACACGTGCGTAAGGCATGCCGAACACGTAGTCCATTTCTTCGGTGGTCATCGGAATCGGAGGCGGGTTGAACCAGACGTCGATCTCGCCATGCTTCTGTACCAGCGCACGGGCGTTGCCCGGGTTGGTTTCCAGGTGCAGCACGCGATTGGCGTGGGCGTACAGGACCGGATCGTTACGCACCTTTTCCATCGACGGCAGGCGGATCACGGTCTTGTCGCGGGTCATTTTCGGGCTGGCCAGGATCTGCACGACCTTGGCTTCTTCCGGATCTTCAACCGGACCCTTCTCCTGCTCGATCGCGCAGGCCTGAGTGTCCTGGGTGTTGACGTACGGGTTGATGATCTTGTCGATCTTGCCCGGACGGTCGATGCGCGTGGAGTCGACTTCGTACCAGCCCGCCGGCGTGTCGCGACGGATGAACGCGGTGCCGCGCACATCGGTGATGTCTTCGATCTTGTGACCGTAGGACAGACGCTGGGCGACTTCGACAATCGCGCGCTCGGCGTTGCCGTACAGCAGGATGTCGGCGCTGGCGTCGATCAGGATCGAGTTGCGCACGCGATCCTGCCAGTAGTCGTAGTGGGCGATGCGGCGCAGGGAGGCTTCGATGCCGCCGAGCACTATCGGCACGTGCTTGTAGGCTTCCTTGCAGCGCTGGCTATAGACCAGGCTCGCGCGATCCGGACGTTTGCCCGCCATGCCACCCGGGGTGTAGGCGTCGTCGGAACGGATTTTCTTGTCCGCGGTGTAGCGGTTGATCATCGAGTCCATGTTGCCGGCCGCGACGCCGAAGAACAGGTTCGGCTCGCCGAGCTTCATGAAGTCGTCTTTGGACTGCCAGTTAGGCTGCGCGATGATCCCGACGCGGAAGCCTTGCGACTCCAGCAGCCGGCCGATGATCGCCATGCCGAACGACGGGTGATCGACGTAGGCATCTCCCGTAACAATGATGATGTCGCAGGAATCCCAGCCAAGCTGATCCATCTCCTCCCTGCTCATCGGCAGGAATGGCGCCGGCCCGAAACATTCGGCCCAGTATTTTGGATAGTCAAATAACGGCTTGGCTGCTTGCATGTCGATGACCGGTGTTGAGGTGCAAAATCGCGGGCGCGGAATATAGCACAAAAAATGACCAATTCCGACGGCTGTGGTCGGAAATATCAGGGGCTTTCAGACGACGACAGACTTACTCGTCGTCGTCGAAGTTATAGCTGCCCGGCGCGAGGTTTTCGAAGCGGGTGTACTTGCCAATGAAGGCCAGGCGGATGAAGCCGATCGGGCCGTTCCGCTGCTTGCCGATGATGATTTCGGCGATGCCCTTGTGTTCGGTTTCCGGGTGATACACCTCGTCCCGGTACACGAACATGATCACGTCGGCGTCCTGCTCGATCGCTCCGGATTCCCGCAAGTCGGAGTTCACCGGACGCTTGTTGGGACGTTGTTCCAGGGAACGGTTGAGCTGTGACAGGGCGACTACCGGGCAGTTGAATTCCTTGGCCAGGGCTTTCAGGGATCGGGAGATCTCGGAAATCTCGTTGGTCCGGTTGTCACCGCTGGAGCCGGGGATCTGCATCAGCTGCAGGTAGTCGATCATGATCAGGCCGATGTCGCCGTGCTCGCGCACCAGACGCCGGGTCCGGGCACGCATCTCCGACGGGCTGATGCCGGCGGTGTCATCGATGAACAGCTTGCGGTCGTTGAGCAGGTTGACCGCCGAGGTCAGGCGCGGCCAGTCGTCGTCTTCCAGCTGGCCGGAACGCACCTTGGTCTGGTCGATACGACCGAGGGACGACAGCATACGCATGATCAGCGATTCACCTGGCATCTCGAGGGAGTACACCAGCACCACCTTGTCGCTGCGCAGTACGGCGTTTTCCACCAGGTTCATCGCGAAGGTGGTCTTACCCATCGACGGACGGCCGGCGACGATGATCAAGTCGGCCGGTTGCAGGCCGCTGGTCTTCTCGTCGAGGTCGGTGTAGCCGGTGGACAGGCCGGTGATCGAGTCGGCGGTGTTGAACAGGGTGTCGATGCGGTCGATGGCCTTGGTCAACAGGTCATTCACGCCCACCGGACCGCCGGTTTTTGGCCGGGCCTCGGCAATCGCGAAAATCTGCCGCTCGGCTTCGTCGAGGATTTCCTCGGCGGTGCGGCCTTCGGGGTTGAAGGCGCTGTCGGCAATTTCGGTGCTGATACCGATCAGCTGACGCAACGTCGCACGCTGGCGGACGATCTGCGCATAGGCCTTGATGTTGGCGACGGACGGCGTGTTTTTCGCCAGCTCGCCAAGGTAACCGAGGCCGCCGACCTGCGAGGTCTGACCTTCCTTGTCCAGTTGCTCGGCAAGGGTCACGACGTCGATCGGCAGGTTCTGATCGGCCAGTTTGGCGATCGCACGGAAAATCAGACGGTGGTCATGTCGGTAGAAATCGCCGTCGGAGACTTGATCGAGCACACGTTCCCATGCGTTGTTGTCCAGCATCAGACCACCGAGCACGGCCTGTTCGGCCTCGATGGAATGCGGCGGCACCTTCAGCGCGGCGGTTTGCAGATCGTATTGCTCGGGAGCGGAGATTTCGTTCATGGCCACTTTTTAATCAGGAAAAGCAGGGAGTGCAGAAAGACAAAGGGCACGACCTGTAAACAGGATCGTGCCCGATGTTAACCGTCTGACGGACAAGCCGCCAGTCGATCAGGGTGTTGCTTAAGCTGCTACCACGACAACGCGTACGGTGGCTTCAACTTCGGCGTGCAGGTGCACAGCCACGTCGAATTCACCCACGTTGCGGATGGTGCCGTTCGGCAGACGAACTTCGCTTTTCGCAACTTCAACGCCGGAGGCGGTCAGTGCGTCAGCGATGTCGTGAGTACCGATCGAACCGAACAGCTTGCCTTCGTCGCCAGCGGTGGCAGTGATGGTCACTTCCAGCTCGGCCAGTTGGGCAGCACGGCTTTCAGCCGATGCTTTACGGTCTGCGGCGGCTTTTTCCAGCTCAGCGCGACGCTCTTCGAACGCAGCCAGGTTGGCAGCGGTCGCAGCGGTGGCTTTGCCGAAAGGCAGCAGGTAGTTACGGCCGTAACCGGCCTTAACGTTTACTTTGTCGCCCAGGTTGCCCAGGTTGGCGATTTTTTCCAGAAGGATCAGTTGCATGTGGAAATCCTCTTAACTTTTAACCTTCACCGTTCGCGTTATCGGTGTCTTTCGACACCCGACCGCGAAAATCAATCAGGCTGTCGACAATGGCCAGAACCACGAGCAACGGATAGATCAGCTGCATGAACAGCAACAGCGTCACGTACAACCCCACCAGCCAGAAACCGGCCAGTCGCCTTTGCGCCACCAGCCCGTGAATCAGGGCCAGCCCGGCGAACACCAGCGGTACACTGCACAACGGCGTCAACATGGCCATCTGTGCACCGAGATTCGGGCCCAGAAGCATCAACGCCAGCAGTAACATCGCCGGTCCCAGCGGGATCCGGATGGCGCGAAACTCGCGACCAAAACCACCCGGGTTGTACAACAACGCCTGCCAGTAACGCCCGACAATCAGGCTCAGCACGCTGACGATCTGCAACAAGGCCGCAATCAGGCCGGTCAGGACCGGTGCGATCAGCGACGCGAAACGCGCCTGCTCGTCTACCGACAATTGTTGGTAGGCATCACCGAGAAGCGCGGGCATGACCTTTACCAAGGCCTGCGCCAGCATCTCGATCTGGGGCGCAAACGCCGCCCCGAGCACCACTGAAAACACCAGCCCCATGGCTACGCTGACCAGCAGCGTGCGGACCCAGGACTCGCTTGCGCGCAACACCAGCGCAAGCCCCGAAGACCCCAGCAGCACCAGAAGTGCCCGTGGGTCATCGGCATACAACCACCATATCAATGCCGGCAGCAGTCCCAGCGACACGACGCCCAGGGCGTCGGTCAATCCGCGCCGCAGAAGCACCAGGCTCCCGGCGGCAGCACCCAACCAATACAACAACGGCAATGTTGCACACCCGGCCACTACGAGAGTGGCCTGCATACGGCCGCGCATGATGAACTCAGCTAAGGCACGCATGCATTCAATCCTTTGCTACTTGTCGACTGCCCGGTCTCAGCGGCCGTGGCTGTCGGTGTAGGCCAGCAGGGCCAGGAAGCGGGCGCGCTTGATAGCGGTGGCCAGCTGACGCTGATAACGAGCTTTGGTACCGGTGATGCGGCTTGGAACGATTTTGCCGGTCTCGGATACGTAGGCTTTCAGAGTGTTGAGATCTTTGTAATCGATCTCCTTCACGTCTTCAGCGGTGAAGCGGCAGAATTTACGACGACGGAAGAAACGTGCCATTTGATAGGCTCCTTAAAAGGTCCGTGGATTACTCGTCAGCGTTATCGCTGTTGTCGCTGTCGCTATCGCTGTCATCGCCATCGGCGCTGCCATCGTGCTCAGGACGTTCGCGACGCTCACGGCGCTCACTGCGGTTTTCTTCAGCCTTGAGCATCTCGGACTGGCCGGTAACGGCTTCGTCGCGACGGATGACCAGGTTACGGATCACAGCATCGTTGTAGCGGAAGTTGTCTTCCAGCTCGGCCAGGGCCTTGCCGGTGCACTCAACGTTCAGCATCACGTAGTGAGCCTTGTGAACATTGTTGATTGCGTAGGCCAGTTGACGACGGCCCCAGTCTTCCAGACGGTGGATTTTGCCGCCGTCTTCTTCGATCAGCTTGGTGTAACGCTCAACCATGCCGCCGACTTGCTCGCTCTGGTCAGGGTGGACCAGAAAGATGATTTCGTAATGACGCATGAATGCTCCTTACGGGTTGTAGCCTGCCGCTCAAAAACGGTCAGACAAGGAGTGAATGACACTTATGGACTTGCTGGCGCGGGGCACATGCATGCCTGCCGCCACAGCAAGGGGCGCAATTGTAGAGAAGGGACTGAAGAGGTGCAAGGCAATTGGTGATTATTTGAACAGTCACCAATCCGGGTCACCCCACAAAGCACTGTGGGAGCGAGCCAGCTCGCGATGGCGGCTTAACATCCAACAATGATGCTGAATGTAACTCCGCTTCGCGAGCAGGCTCGCTCCCACATTTTGAAAGGCGTGATGCTTAAGCTTTTTTGGCAGCTGCCTTGGCCTTCGCACCGCGTTGGCGCTGGGCTTCGAACAGGCACACGCCGGTCGCAACCGAGACGTTGAGACTGCTGACGCTACCAGCCATCGGCAGGTGTACCAGGTAATCGCAATGCTCGCGGGTCAGGCGACGCATGCCTTTGCCTTCTGCGCCCATGATCAGGATGGTCGGGCCGGTCAGGTCCTGGTCATAGATGCTGACCTCGGCCTCACCCGCCGTGCCGACAATCCACAACCCACGCTGCTGAAGCTTTTCCAGGGTGCGCGCAAGGTTGGTGACGGCCACCAGCGGAATCACTTCCGCCGCGCCGCAAGCCACTTTACGCACCACAGGGGTCAGGGTGGCCGACTTGTCTTTTGGCACGATGACCGCCAGCGCACCGGCAGCATCCGCCGAACGCAGGCAGGCGCCAAGGTTGTGCGGGTCGGTCACGCCGTCGAGCACCAGCAACAGCGGTGCGCCTTCGGTGCGATCGAGCAGCTCGTCGAGCATCGCTTCGCCCCAGACCTGGCTCGGACTGACGTCCGCCACCACGCCCTGGTGCACGCCTTCGACCCAGGCATCCATTTCACGGCGCTCGGCCTGACCGATCTGAACCCGGTTTTCGTTGGCCAGCTCGATCAGCGTCTGCACGCGCGGATCGTTGCGGCTTTCAGCCAGCCAGATCTGCTTGACGCGTTTAGGGTGGTGACGCAGCAACGCTTCTACCGCGTGAACGCCGTAGATTTTTTCCAACTGACTCATGACTTCGCCTTCGGTTTACGCGCCCCGCCACTTTTGGCTGGAGCGGAACCCGCTTTCGGCGGGCCTTTACGGTGTTTGCTCGGTTTGGCTGGCTTGCCGCCGGAGGCCTTTTCAGGCGCCGACCGTCCGGTCTTTCCCCCGGACGCCGCTTTACCACCGTTTTTGGCGTCGGCCAGCAAGGCCTTCTTCATTTCACGGCTTTTGCGCAGCTCGGCGTTTTTCGCCACGGCGTCGCTCGGGCGATAAGCCTCGGCAACCTTTTCCTTGGCCGGACGACGGCTGGTGGATTTTGCCGGAGCTTTTTCTTCCACAACCTTGGCTGCAGGAGCAGTCGTTTCGGCGCCACGCTTCTTGCGGCCGATCGGCGCGCTGATGGTTTTTTCAGCCATCTCGAAGTCGATCTTGCGCTCGTCGAGATCGACGCGCATCACGCGCACTTCAACGGTATCGCCAAGACGGAAGCTGCGACCGGTGCGCTCGCCCGCCAGGCGGTGATGCACAGGGTCGAAGTGGTAGTAGTCGCCCGGCAGCGCCGTAACGTGCACCAGACCTTCGACGTAGATATCGGTCAGCTCGACGAACAGGCCGAAACCGGTCACGGCGGTGATCACGCCCGGGAACGATTCGCCCACGCGGTCTTTCATGAACTCGCACTTGAGCCAGTTCACTACGTCGCGGGTCGCTTCATCGGCACGGCGCTCGCTCATCGAGCACTGCTCGCCGAGTTGCTCCAGCGCTGCTTCGTCGTACGGATAGATGCGCGCCTTCGGAATGGTCATCGCCCCGGCACGACGAACGTGCGGAGTATCCTGTTTCGAATGGATCACGCTGCGGATCGCCCGGTGCGTGAGCAGGTCCGGGTAACGACGGATCGGCGAGGTGAAGTGGGTATAGGCTTCGTAATTCAGGCCGAAGTGGCCTTCGTTCTGGGCGCTGTACACCGCCTGGCTCAGGGAACGCAGCATCACGGTCTGGATCAGGTGGAAATCCGGACGGTCCTTGATGCTGGCCAACAGGGCCTGATAGTCCTTCGGCGATGGACCATCCTTGCCTTTGTGCAGGGACAGACCGAGCTCACCGAGGAACGCGCGCAGTTTTTCCAGACGCTCCGGTGGCGGGCCATCGTGGACGCGGTACAACGCAGGGATTTCGTGCTTTTTCAGGAACTCGGCAGTGGCCACGTTGGCCGCCAGCATGCATTCCTCGATCAGCTTGTGTGCATCGTTACGGGTGGTCGGACGGATTTCGGCAATCTTGCGCTCGGAACCGAAGATGATCCGGGTTTCCTGAGTTTCGAAATCGATCGCGCCACGCACGTGACGGGCAGCCAGCAATACCTTGTACAGCGCGTAGAGCTGCTTCAGATGCGGCAAGACGTCGGTGTATTCACCGCGCAACTTGCGACCTTCGGTGGCTTTCGGCGTTTCCAGCATCGCGCTGACCTTGTTGTAGGTCAGACGAGCGTGGGAATGGATCACCGCTTCATAGAAGCAGTAGTCGGTCATTTCGCCGGACTTGGAGATGGTCATCTCGCAAACCATGGCCAGACGATCGACGTGCGGGTTCAGCGAGCACAGGCCGTTGGAGAGCTGCTCCGGCAGCATCGGCACCACGCGCTCGGGGAAGTACACCGAGTTGCCGCGCACCTGGGCTTCATTGTCCAGAGCCGAACCGATCTTCACATAGCTGGAAACGTCGGCAATCGCCACGTACAACTTCCAGCCGCCGGAGAACAGGCGCAGCTTGCCTGGTTTGGCTTCGCAGTAAACCGCGTCGTCGAAGTCGCGGGCATCTTCGCCGTCGATGGTGACGAACGGCAGATGGCGCAGGTCGACGCGCTTCTCTTTGTCTTTCTCTTCGACTTCCGGCTTGAGCTTGCCGGCTTCCTTCAGCACGGCTTCAGGCCAGACGTGGGGAATGTCGTAGGTGCGCAGGGCGACATCGATTTCCATGCCCGGCGCCATGTAGTTGCCGACGACTTCGATCACATCGCCTTGCGGCTGGAAGCGCGGGGTCGGCCAGTGGGTGATTTTCACCTCGACGAACTGACCGATCTGGGCGTTGGCGTTACGGCCCGGCGTCACCAGCACTTCCTGCTGGATCTTCGGGTTGTCCGCGACGACAAAGCCGATACCGCCTTCTTCGAAATAGCGGCCGACGATGCTTTCGTGGGCACGGGACACCACTTCGACGATCACGCCTTCGCGACGACCGCGACGGTCCAGGCCGGACACACGGGCCAGGGCACGGTCGCCATCGAACACCAGACGCATTTGCGCCGGGCTCATGAACAGGTCGTCGGAACCGTCATCCGGCACCAGGAAGCCAAAGCCGTCACGGTGACCGCTGATGCGACCGAGGATCAGGTCGAGCTTGTCCACCGGCGCATACGTGCCACGGCGGGTGTAGATCAGTTGAGCGTCGCGCTCCATGGCGCGCAGGCGGCGGCGCAGGGCTTCGATCTGGTCTTCTGTGGTCAGACCAAACTCTTCGACCAGTTGCTCGCGGGCAGCAGGCGAACCCCGATCAGCAAGGTGCTGAAGGATCAGTTCGCGGCTGGGAATAGGGTTTTCATATTTTTCCGCTTCACGAGCGGCCTCGGGATCGAGGGACTGCCAATCGGCCATTAGAGAGTTTTCACCTTGTCTATATGCGGGTTAGTTTGGCATAGGCGCCATCAAACGGGAAATTTCCGACTATATAAGACGCGTCTGGAGCCTTGTATCGACGCTTGGAGGGCGTTTTGAACACCGCTGGTAAAAAAAATCATTTTTTTTGCTGGCAGGGGTTTACAGATCAAAAGGCGCTCCGTATAGTGCGCCACATCAACAGCGGCAACGCTGAAGATGAAGCCCAGATGGTGAAATTGGTAGACACGCCAGCTTCAGGTGCTGGTGACCTTACGGTCGTGGAAGTTCGAGTCTTCTTCTGGGCACCAATTCAAATTCAAGGTCACGATCTTGAATCTCACAAAAACCCGCGAAAGCGGGTTTTTGCGTTTTCGGGGGCTGGAAAAGTCTGAGCCCCAACGCCTACCAGACCAACTCCCTCCCCGCAAGGCGCACTTGAGAAACAATATCGTTTATCATTGTTGCAAGTTTTTGCAATGCGACAGTGAGGAACCCTGCGAATGATGTTTCGAAATACCCTGCGCCGCGGCTTGACCTTCACCCTGCTCGGCCTGGCACTCGCCACTCCCCTCACCCAGGCTGCCGACGCGGTTTCCCTGACTCTCTACAACGGTCAACACAAGGAAGTCGGCGACGCGATCGCCAAAGCCTTCGAAGCCAAGACCGGCATTCACGTCAATGTCCGCAAGGGCAGCAGCAATCAGCTGGCCAGCCAGATCATCGAAGAAGGCGACCGCTCCCCCGCCGACGTCATCTACACCGAAGAATCCCCGCCGCTGAACAACCTCGGCGAGCAAGGCCTGCTGGCCAAGGCCGACGACGCGACCCTCGCCGTTCTGCCGAAAGAATACGTCGCCGGTAACGGCACCTGGATCGGCGTCACCGCCAGGGTTCGTGTAGTGGCCTTCAACCCGAAACTGGTCGATGAAAAGGACCTGCCGAAATCGGTACTGGATTTCGCCGACCCGCAGTGGCAAGGCAAGGTCGGTTTCGTACCGACCAGCGGCGCGTTCCAGGAACAGGCTGTCGCCATCATCAAGAAACACGGCCGCGAAGCCGCCGAAGAATGGCTGACCGGTCTGCGCGCCTTCGGCAAGACCTACAGCAACAACATGGTCGCCCTCAAGGCTGTGGAAAACGGCGAAGTCGCCACCGTGCTGGTGAACAACTATTACTGGTTCGCCCTGCAACGGGAAAAAGGCCAGCTTGATTCGAAACTGCATTACTTCACCGGCGGTGACGTTGGCGGCCTGATCACCGTGTCCAGCGCAGCCGTGCTGAAATCCAGCAAACATCCAAAAGAAGCCCAGCAATTCCTCGCCTACATGGCCAGCGAAGAAGGCCAGCGCGTGATCACCCAGACCACCGCCGAATACCCGCTGCATAAAGGCATGGAATCGGATCGCGGCCTCAAGCCTTTCAGTGAACTGGAAGCGCCGGACGTCACGCCGGCCGATCTCGGTAATGCCGAAGAAGCTTTGGAGCTGGAACGCGAAGTTGGCCTGAACTGATGACCGCATCGTTATCCGCCCCCGCTACACGCGGGGGTTACGTGCCACGGCGCAAGCGGCCGTCGATCTGGCTGGTGCTGCCGGTGTTGTTGCTGGTGGTCATGAGCCTGTTGCCGCTGGCCTACGTCGGGCTCAAAGCCTGGCAAGCAGGCTGGTCCGAGGCGCTGCACTTGCTGTGGCGCCCGTATGTGTTCAGCCTGCTGCGCAACACGCTGGCGCTGATGGTTGGCGTAACCGTGACCTGTGGCGTGATCGGCCTGTCACTGGCGTGGTTGCTGGAGCGCAGCAATCTGCCGGGCCGACGGCTGTGGGGCGTGATTCTTTGCCTGCCGTTCGCGGTGCCGGCATTTGTCAGCAGCTTCACCTGGGTTTCGCTCAGCGCGCAGTTCGAAGGACTCGGCGGGGCGATTCTTGTGATGAGCCTGTCGAAGTACCCGCTGATCTTTCTGCCGGTGGCCGCCACGCTGCGCAATCTTGATCCCTCCCTTGAAGAGTCGGCTCGCACACTGGGACAGAATCGCTGGGGCGTGTTTTTCCGCGTCACCCTGCCGCTGCTCTGGCCTTCGCTGCTGGCGGGATCGCTGCTGATTGCATTGCACATGCTGGTGGAATTCGGCGCACTGTCGATCATTGGCCTGCAAACCTTCACCACCGCGATCTACCAGCAGTTCGAACTGGAATTCAGCAATGCCAATGCGGCGATGCTGTCAGCGGTATTGCTGGCGCTGTGCTTGATGCTGTTGTGGCTGGAGCTGCGCGTTCGCGGCAAGGGCCGTCACGTGCGCACCGGCCAAGGTGCGGCGCGTCGGGCTGAACAAGTGCGACTCGGGCCTTGGTCGATCGCCGGCCAGCTGTACTGCCTGATGCTGGCAATTGTCGGCAGCGGGGTTCCGCTGGGCATGCTGGCTTACTGGCTCGCAGTGGGATCGTCAGCGGCATTCCCGATTGCGGCGATCACCGAAGCGTTGCTGTCTTCATTGGCGCTATCGCTGGGTGGCGCGGGATTGTGTCTGGTGCTGGCAGT
This sequence comes from Pseudomonas sp. CH235, assembly GCF_004368175.1. NCBI lineage: Bacteria > Pseudomonadati > Pseudomonadota > Gammaproteobacteria > Pseudomonadales > Pseudomonadaceae > Pseudomonas > Pseudomonas sp. CH235. The sequence goes on along the minus strand of NZ_RRZJ01000007.1, from coordinate 117,049 downwards.
GCCGGTCGGACTGCTGGTGGTGCGCTACAAAGGCCAACTGGCGATCTGGGCCGAGCGCTTGCCCTATCTGCTGCACGCCCTGCCGGGATTGGTGATCGCCCTGACGCTGGTGTATTTCGCCCTGCATTACGTGCCGGCGCTGTACCAGACCTCCGCGCTGTTGCTGATCGCTTATGCGCTGCTGTTTCTGCCGCTCGCTCAGGCGCCGATCCGCACGGCGCTGAACAAGGCCGCACCGCAACTCGAAGAAGCCGCCCGCACGCTGGGTGCATCTTCGTTCACGGCGTTCTGCCGAGTGACCTTGCCGATCATCTTCCCGGCACTGGGTGCGGCGTTCGCTCTGGTGTTTCTGGATGCCATGAAAGAACTGACAGCGACACTGCTGTTGAGTCCGACGGGGCTCAACACATTAGCGACGGAAGTCTGGGCGTACACCGCGAATGTCGAGTTCGCAGCAGCGGCGCCTTATGCGGCGTTGTTGATTGTGGTGTCGGGATTGCCGGTGTACCTGCTGACGACCCGGATGTATTTGAGCCGATAAAAAAATCGCAGCCGAGGCTGCGATTTTTTTTGCCCGGACTATCAGGCCCGGAACTGCCCCAGACTCGCCTTGAGCTGCGCCGCCAGACCATCCAGCACCTTGCCGCTGGCCGTGGTCTCGACCACCGCCTGAGCGGCTTTCTCGGCCTGGGCATGAATCGTCTCGACCCGCCCACGCACGGCCTGCGCGCCTCGCGCCTGATGCGCCGCTGCCTGAGTCGCAAGGCCAATCGCCGCATGCACCTGCTCGACCGACGCCTGCACCGATTGCTGCAACCGTGCGCTGTCACGCAGCACCAGCAAACCTTCGCTGGCCTGACGCCCGGCCTGACCGATCGCCTCGACCGCCTCACGGGCACCCTGCTGCAGCGCCACGATATGCGCCTGAATGTCGCCCGTGGAGCTTTGGGTCTTGCTCGCCAACGCGCGGACTTCATCCGCCACCACTGCAAACCCGCGACCGGTCTCGCCGGCCCGGGCCGCTTCGATGGCCGCGTTGAGCGCCAGCAGGTTGGTCTGCTCGGCGATGCCGTGAATCACGGTCAGCACCACTTCGATCTGCTCGCTCTGCTGCGCCAGCCGCTCGATGACTTTCGCCCCGGTATCGACCTGCCCCGCCAGCGCCTCGATCAGGCTGCCGACCTTGGCCGAAGTGCGAGTGTTCTCGTCGGTGGCCTGGCGAATATCCACCACCTGCTTCAACGCAGCCTGCATCGCATGGCTTTCCGATTGAGCTTCATCGGCCATTTGCGACAGTGCCCGCAGACTTTCGGCCACTTCATCACGCTGCATCCCGGCCGCCGCATCGGCACCGGCATTGCGCAAGGTCATCGCACCGATTTCCACACCGGTACGCTGAGCCACATCCCCGGCCTCGCGCACGATCGGCTGCAACTTGTCCACAAAGCGGTTGACCGCCGACGCCATGTCGCCGATTTCGTCCTTGCTGTTGATCTGCACGCGTTTGGTCAGATCGCCCTCACCTGCTGCCAGATCATCCATGGCGGCGTTGAGCATCTTCAGGCGATTGACCACTCGATGACCGAGCACCACCGCCAGCAGCAACAGCACCCCGGCACCGACCAGCGCCAGGCCCATGCCGATACGCCAGCGCAGAGTTGCTGCTGCGTCCTGCACTGTACTGGTGGTGTTGGCCTTCATTTCAGCAGCCGTGGATTGCGCCGATTGCAGGCGCGCGCATGGCGGTGGCGCTGTCGGCAGCAGCGCCTTTGAGGCTGTCACCGACCAGTTGATCGCTGCTGGCAATCAACGCCGTGAAGCGCTGATCGAGCGCCGCCAGATCGGTTTCGACCGAAGCAGTCGAGACACCCATCAGCACCTTGCCGATTTCCACGCCATTGGGGTTGATCGAGGCTTCGAGGTAGTAGACCGACGGATCGTTCTTCGCCGCATCCAGCACTTTATCCAGCGCCCGCTCACCCTGGCCTTTTTCCAAAAGGGCCTTGTTGATCGGGTTTTCGCGGTTGAGGTAGCGGGTCAGATGCTGGCCGGTGGCGTCGTCATACACCACGAACAGCACGTTGGGATTGCGCTGGGCCCGGCGGGCGAACTCGGACAAGGTCGGCACGTCGCTGTCCCACATGGCGCGAGGCGCCACCGAGGCCAGCAACTGGGCCATGTCATTGGCCGAATCCTTCAGGTCTTTTTCCAGAGTCGCACGCAGTTGCGCCTGCTCTTCCTTCAGACGCGAGGAAAGACCGGCGGTAAGACGCTGACGGGTACTCGAGGAGAGGTTGTCGAGGCTCGACGTGACTTCGCGCCCGGCCTGCTCCAGCTCACCGGACAACTTCTGACTGTCGGCGCCCAGGCGAGTGCCGAGATCGGCTTCAAGCGCGGTGACGGTGCTCCGCGTCAGGGCGACGGCCACCAGCACTTGCACCAAAAGGGCGATACCAAGGGTAACGAACACAGGCCGCAACAGACGGCTTTGTAACAGTGAGAGAACGGCTGACACTTTGAATCCCTCTACTTCTGACGCCATTAATTTGATGGCACTCTTGTAGACAGAATCACAGCAAAGGTCATGCCGTCCAACAGGCATAAACGACAAAGGCCCCGATGAAGGGGCCTTTGTGTTTTTACATCAACGACTTATCAAGCGAACGGATGGCGCAGAACGATGGTTTCGTTGCGGTCCGGACCCGTCGAAATAATGTCGATCGGCGCGCCGATCAACTCTTCAACGCGTTTGATGTAGGCACGAGCGTTGGCCGGCAGCTCTTCCAGGGTTTTGGCACCCACGGTCGATTCGGTCCAGCCCGGCACTTCTTCGTACACAGGCTGCAGGCCTACGTAGCTGTCAGCGTCAGTTGGAGCAACGGCGTTGCCTTGTGCATCTTTGTAGCCGGTGCAGATGTTGATGGTTTCCAGGCCGTCGAGTACGTCCAGCTTGGTCAGGCAGATGCCGGAGATGCTGTTCACATCGATAGCGCGACGCAGGATAACGGCGTCGAACCAGCCGCAACGACGGGCACGGCCGGTGGTAGCGCCGAACTCGTGACCTTGCTTGGCCAGGTGCGCGCCGACTTCGTCGAACAGCTCGGTCGGGAATGGGCCCGAACCTACGCGAGTGGTGTAAGCCTTGGTGATGCCCAGGATGTAGTCCAGGAACATCGGGCCAACGCCCGAACCGGTCGCCACGCCACCTGCGGTGGTGTTGGAGCTGGTCACGTACGGATAGGTACCGTGGTCGATGTCGAGCAACGAACCCTGGGCGCCTTCGAACATGATGTCTTTGCCGGCGCGACGCAGGTCGTGCAGCTCGGCAGTCACGTCCAGCATCAGCGGCTTGAGCAGCTCGGCGTATTCCTTGCACTCGGCCAGCGTCTTTTCGAACTCGATGGCAGGCTCTTTGTAGTAACCGACCAGCATGAAGTTGTGGTAGTCCACCAGTTCACGCAGCTTGTCTTCAAAGCGCGGCATGTTGAGCAGATCGCCAACACGCAGGCCGCGACGTGCAACCTTGTCTTCGTAAGCCGGGCCGATGCCGCGACCGGTCGTACCGATCTTCAGCTCGCCGCGGGCCTTTTCACGGGCCTGGTCCAGTGCCACGTGGAAGGACAGGATCAACGGGCAGGAAGGGCTGATGCGCAGGCGCTCGCGCACCGGTACGCCTTTCTCTTCCAGCTTGGTGATCTCGCGCAGCAGGGCGTCGGGTGCAACCACCACGCCGTTGCCGATCAGGCACTGCACGCCTTCGCGCAGCACGCCCGACGGGATCAGGTGCAAGACGGTTTTTTCACCATCGATCACCAGAGTGTGACCGGCGTTGTGGCCACCCTGGTAGCGCACTACGGCGGCAGCATGTTCGGTCAGCAGATCAACGATCTTGCCTTTGCCCTCATCACCCCATTGGGTGCCCAGGACTACGACATTCTTACCCATAACACTTGTCCTCATTCGCGCAAACTTGGTGCCGGCTTCAGCCGGCAGGAAAACTCAAGAAGCCAGTGGCGATACTTGCCAAAGCCCGTTCTGCTGGATCAATTGCCGGTCGCAGTCCGCATCACGGGCGGCGGCCAAAGGTTGTCCAGGCAATGCCTGAACGACACGCTGACCCTCACTGCGCAACTGGCAAACCTGCTGCCAGAGTGCCGCATCCGTACTGTCAGGCATCCAGATACCGCCAGACGGTAGCTCGATCTCAGCACGCCCCAGGGTCACCAGGGTTTTCAAATCGGTGGAGAAGCCGGTGGCCGGACGGGCGCGACCGAAGTCGGCGCCGATGTCGTCGTAACGACCGCCCTGAGCGATGGACTGGCCAACGCCCGGCACGAACACCGCGAACACCACACCGGTGTGGTAGTGGTAACCGCGCAACTCGCCCAGATCGAAGTACAGCGGCAGCTCAGGGAAGCGCGCCGACAGACGCTCGGCGATCGCCAGCAAGTCTTCCAGTGCCGCCAGTACCGGCGCCGGCGCATTGGCCAGACGCTCGCGGGCAGCGCTCAGTACTTCACGGCCGCCGCACAGGTCGACCAGCGCGCGTAACATGCCGGACAGATCGGCCGGCAGGCCTTCGGTCAGGGTAATGACCTCGTCGATGGCCTTGCGTTGCAACGCGTCGAACAACTGCTGCTCGACCTCACCCGACAGACCGGCCGCCTGGGCCAGACCGCGGTAGATGCCGACATGCCCGAGGTCCATGTGCACGTCCGGCACGTCGGCCAGCTGCAGCATGGCCAGCATCAGGCTGATGACTTCGACATCGCTGCTCGGGCTGGCATCGCCGTACAACTCGGCACCCAGCTGGATCGGGCTGCGCGAGGACGACAAGGCACGCGGCTGGGCATGCAGCACGCTGCCGGCGTAGCACAGACGGCTCGGGCCTTCGCGACGCAGGGTGTGCGCATCGATGCGCGCCACTTGCGGCGTGATGTCGGCACGGAATCCCATCTGCCGGCCCGATTGCGGGTCGATGACCTTGAAGGTACGCAGATCCAGGTCCTGGCCCGCGCCGGTCAGCAGGGATTCCAGGTACTCGATATGGGGAGTCACGACAAACTCGTAACCCCAGCTCTGGAACAGATCCAACACCTGACGACGCGCGACTTCAATGCGCGCCGCTTCCGGTGGCAGTACTTCTTCGATGCCATCTGGCAGCAGCCAGCGGTCTACCGTTGCCATTACGCCATTCCCCTTAGATCCGGGCGGCCAGCCCGAGGGCGAGCCTTGAGTGAAGCAGAAAATGACCGGCCCGTTCAAAACGCACGCGCATGAACGACGCGGCGAAAGGCCTGTTACCGGCTTCGCCCATCACTTTCCTCGAAAAACTGTCGGGCCATTCAACCCGATCTTCTGCAACAAAAACAGCAATCAAACGTGCAGACGCAAAAAAGCCGGGAATTTCCCGGCTGCCGCATCATACACACGTTTTCCCAAAGGATCACCCCGCCCGAGGTTTTAGCCGCCGGGCGGAATGATTCAGGTCAACGTCGTATCAAGGCTTGGACTTTTCCAGGTAACGGAAGAAGTCGCTGCTTGGGTCGAGGACCAGGACGTCGGATTTGTTCGCGAAGCTTTCACGGTAGGCACGCAGGCTACGGTAGAAACCGTAGAACTCCTGATCCTGGCCGTAGGCCTTGGAGTAGATCGCAGCGGCCTGGGCGTCACCGTCACCGCGAATCTCTTCGGATTCACGATAGGCTTCAGCCAGCAGCACGCGGCGTTGACGATCGGCGTCGGCACGGATGCCTTCGGCCAGCTCGTTACCCTTGGCGCGGTGCTCGCGAGCTTCACGCTCACGCTCGGTGCTCATACGTTCGAACACGCTGCGGTTCACTTCTTTCGGCAGATCGATGGCCTTGACCCGGACATCGACCACTTCGATACCCAGCTCTTTCTCCGCCATCTTGTTCAGCGACGCGGTGATATCGGCCATCAGCGCATCGCGCTCACCGGATACCACTTCGTGCAGGGTGCGTTTACCAAACTGGTCACGCAGGCCCGATTCCAGGCGACGGGACAGACGCTCGTCGGCGATCTGCTTGAGGCCGGACGTTGCGGTGTAGAAGCGCTCGGCATCTTTCACGCGCCACTTGGCGTAGGCATCGACCATCACGGCTTTCTTTTCCAGCGTCAGGAAGCGTTGTGTCGGTGCATCCAGCGTCATCAGACGCGCGTCGAATTTACGCACCTGGTTAACGTAAGGAACCTTCACATGCAGACCCGGCTGAACGTCAGCCTGAACCACGCGACCGAATTGCAGCAACACCGCGCGCTCGGTCTGAGCAACGATGTAGAAGCAGTTCCAGCCAACCAGTACCACGACAACGCCAACGATCAGGGCGATCAGCGATTTATTGCTCATCAGCGGGTCTCCCTTGTGCGCGACTGCGGCACGTCAGTGACATGCGGCGTGACGTCCGTGTTGTTGCTGGCGGCAGCCGAACCGGTGACCGGTGCATTGCTGCCCGAACTGTTCTGAATCATCTTGTCCAGCGGCAGGTAAAGCAGGTTGCTCTGGCCGTTCTTGTTGCCGGTCACGAGAACCTTGCTGGTGCTGCTGAAGACTTCCTGCATGGTGTCCAGATATAGACGCTGACGAGTGACCTCGGGCGCCTTGCGATACTCGGCAACCAGCTTGGTGAAGCGATCCGCCTCACCCTTGGCGCGCGAGACCGTTTCGTCACGGTAACCGTTGGCATCTTCGAGGATGCGCTGGGCCTGACCACGGGCTTCCGGCACCACGCCGTTGGCGTAGGTTTCAGCCTGGTTGCGCGAACGCTGCTCGTCTTCACGGGCGCGGATCACGTCATCGAAGGCTTCCTGCACTTCACGCGGTGCCGCTGCGCTCTGTACGTTGACCTGGGTGACGGTGATACCGGTGCGATAGGTATCGAGGAAGCGTTGCAGACGCTCCTTGATCTCGCTGGCCATCAGCTCACGACCTTCGGTCAGCACCTGGTCCATCGCGGTGGAACCCACCACGTGGCGCAGCGCACTGTCGGTCGCATGTTGCAGGCTGATTTCCGGCTGGTCGACGTTCAGCACGAAGTCCTGCAGGTTGCTGATCTTGTACTGCACGGTCAGCGGCACTTCGACGATGTTCTCGTCTTCGGTCAGCATCTGGCCCTGCTTGGTGTAGGCACGCTCACGCGTGACGTTCTCCATGTACTTCTTGTCGATCGGCGGGAAGTAGATGTTCAGGCCGGGACCGACAGTCTCGTAGTACTTGCCGAAGCGCAGCACCACGGCTTGCTCCTGCTCGTCCACGACATATACCGCGCTATACAGCCAGACGGCCGCCAGCACGACAAGGCCGATGCCGAGCAGGCCGCCGAAGCCGCCGCTCTTGCCCGAGCCACCACCGTCATCACCGCGTTTTTTTCCACCACCGAACAACCCGTTCAGGCTTTCCTGCAGCTTTCGGAAGGCCTCGTCGAGATCCGGCGGCCCCTTGCGGTCGCCGTTGTTGCGACGCTTGCCACCCCAAGGATCCTGATTGTTCGAGTTGCCACCCGGCTCATTCCAAGCCATAGCGCTCTCCATCTGATAAAGCAAAGACGCACCCACGGCGCGCCGACCAATGCTACAGAATGCCTGCCGTTGCGGCACAACCGCTTTGCCAGGCTTTTATTGCAAAGTGTGTTGCTCGATGAACTCCGTCGGCACAACGCCTTCACGACTCACCAGTCGATTGAGCTCCGAGCGTGGCAATCGAACGGCCAGCAAGCTGACCCCTTCTTCGTCGTGTTCTTCTTTCTGTACCGCGCCCAGTTCGAAGAACTGCGCACGCAGACGCGCGAACCGCTGAGGCAGGCGCAGGGTTCCCACGAACAGGTCGCTGCCCAACAACTCGGCAATCGCCTGCTCGAGCAATTCCAGACCGGTGCCATCACGCGCCGACAGCCAAACCCGCTGGGGCTTGCCGTTTTCATCGCGCTGGATTTGTGGCTCAACGCCTTCAAGCAAATCGAGTTTGTTATAGACCTCGAGGATCGGCAAGTCCTGGGCACCGATCTCGCCCAGCACCACCATCACCTGCTCGATCTGCAACATGCGATCCGGTTCGGCCGCATCGATCACGTGCAACAGCAGGTCGGAGTTGCTCGACTCTTCGAGCGTAGACCGAAATGCCTCGACCAGTTTGTGCGGCAAGTGGCGGATGAACCCCACCGTGTCGGCCAGGACAATCGGCCCCAGGTCGTCCAGATCCAGACGGCGCAGGGTCGGGTCGAGCGTGGCGAACAGCTGGTCAGCCGCGTACACGTCGGACTTGGTCACGTTATTGAACAGCGTGGACTTGCCGGCGTTGGTGTATCCCACCAGAGACACGGTAGGGATATCCGCACGCGAGCGGCCACGACGAGACTGTTCGCGCTGGCTGCGCACTTTTTCCAGACGGCCCTTGATCTGGCGCAGGCGAACCCGCAGCAGTCGCCGGTCGGTTTCGAGCTGGGTTTCACCCGGGCCGCGCATGCCGATACCACCACCTTGACGCTCAAGGTGAGTCCAGCCGCGAACCAGCCGGGTGCTCATGTGGTCAAGCTGGGCCAGTTCTACCTGGAGCTTGCCCTCATGGGTACGGGCGCGTTGGGCGAAAATATCGAGAATCAGACCGGTACGGTCGATCACGCGACACTCGAAAACACGTTCGAGGTTACGTTCCTGACTGGGCGTGAGGACGTGATTGAAGATCACCAGATCGGCTTCTTCGGCGTGGACCAGGTCGCGCAGTTCCTCGACCTTGCCGCTGCCAATAAGGTATTTGGCGGTTGGCCGATGACGCGGCACGTTAAAAAACGCAACGGTCTCGGCGCCAGCCGAATTTGCCAGTTCCTGAAACTCCTGCGGATCTTCGCGCGCCTCAGGGTCCTGTCCATCCAAGTGAACGAGGATGACTCGTTCACCACCACCGTGGCGCTCAAAGAACAAAGGAGACTCCTATCAGGCGTTACCTGGCTCAGCGTCACCTGCTTCGGATTCGGTTGCGCTTGGCAGACGAATTGGACGAACCGGCACGACTGTAGAGATAGCGTGTTTGTAAACCATCTGGCTGACGGTGTTCTTCAGCAGGATAACGAACTGGTCGAACGACTCGATCGTGCCTTGCAGTTTGATCCCGTTCACCAGGTAGATGGAAACCCCCACTTTCTCTTTACGTAAAGTATTCAAGTAAGGGTCTTGTAGCGAATGCCCTTTTGACATGTGCCGCACTCCTTTAAGGATTCAATATAAAAAATAGGTAAACAGATGGCTTTTGCCGCCACACCCCCAAGGATAGACGGCAATTGCAAGGACTCAGCTCAATATGGAGATCGTCCCAAGGTATTTCAAGGCGCGTGGCAGATTGTCGCAATCCAGACTGTCGAGCCAGTGTAAATCTTTCCAGCTGCGCAGCCAGGTGAACTGGCGTTTGGCCAATTGGCGCGTGGCGATGATGCCCCGCTCCTGCATCTCGGCCGACGTCAGCTTGCCATCCAGGAAGTCCCAGACCTGGCGGTAGCCTACCGCACGTATAGACGGCAACCCGGCATGCAGGTCACTTCTATTACGCAGGGCTACGACCTCGTCGATGAATCCCTGTTCCAGCATATTTGTGAATCTTTGTTTAATGCGCTCGTGCAGTACCTGCCGATTAGTTGGAGCAATCGCCAGGTTCGCGACAGTATAGGGCAATTGTTGCAGTCCCGATGCGGCCGCTTCGGTACTTTGTACAGATTGTTTCAGCCGCAGTTCAGTCATGCTCTGACCGCTGACCCGGTAAACTTCCAGCGCACGACTCAGTCGTTGTGGATCGTTCGGATGAATGCGTGCCGCAGACTCCGGATCGATGACCGCCAGTTGATCGTGCAGGGCCTGCCAGCCAAGGCGTGCAGCCTCTTCTTCGATTTGCGCGCGAACCTCGGGATCGGCCGCCGGCATGTCCGCCAGACCTTCGATCAAAGCCTTGTAATAGAGCATCGTGCCGCCCACCAGCAGCGGAATTTTTCCGCGTGCGGTGATCTCGGCCATGGCCTGGAGCGCATCGCGGCGGAAATCCGCTGCCGAATAGGCTTCGGCCGGGTCGAGAATGTCGATCAACCGGTGCGGAAACTCGGCCAGCAGTTCTTTGGACGGTTTGGCGGTGCCGATGTCCATGCCGCGATAGACCAGCGCCGAATCGACGCTGATCAGCTCGCACGGCAGTACCTTGGTCAGCTCGATGGCCAGATCGGTCTTGCCCGCAGCGGTCGGGCCCATCAGGAAAATCGCTGGAGGAAGCTGGCTCATCAACGACCGCGCAGGAACAGTTTGTCCAGATCGTCCAGGCCCAGTTGGGTCCAGGTCGGTCGGCCATGGTTGCATTGACCGCTGCGCTCGGTATTTTCCATGTCGCGCAGCAGGCCGTTCATTTCCGGCAGGGCCAGGCGCCGGTTGGCGCGGATCGCGCCGTGGCAGGCCATGGTGCCGAGCAATTCGTTCAGATGTGCCTGGATCCGGTCGCTGGTGCCGTATTCCATCAAGTCCGACAGCACATCACCCACCAGACGGTTGGCTTCGGCCTGCTTGAGCAGGGCCGGGATCTGCCGGATGGCCAGGGTTTCCGGGCCAAGGCGCTGCAATTCAAAACCGAGGCGCTGGAACCACGCCGCATGTTCTTCGGCGCAATCGGCCTCGCGCTGACTGACCGCCAGGGATTCCGGCACCAGCAAAGGCTGACCGCTAAGGCCTTCGCTGGCCATGGCGATCTTCAGACGCTCGTACATGATGCGCTCGTGAGCGGCGTGCATGTCCACCAAAACCAGGCCTTGGGCGTTCTCGGACAGAATGTAGATGCCCTTGAGCTGCGCCAGCGCATAGCCCAGCGGCGGAATGTCTTCCTGACCGGCTGGCAATGCATTGGCGTTGGCCTCGGGCAGCGGCGCAAAAAACTCGCGGTACGCGGCCTGGGCCTCGGCTACCGGCACGCTCGATTGCGGACGCGGCGTGTATTGATACTGATAAGCCCCGCCAGCGCTGGCACCCGACGAGGTATTGAACGCCGGTTGCGCCTGCGGTTGCTCCAGCAACGCATTGGCCGCCAGACGCATTTCGCCCTGCGGCCCGAACTCACCGGCTTCAAGGCCGGTTGGCCGGACGATCGCGGTGGTGACCGAACCGGCAAGCTGATCTTCCGGCCGCACATCGCCGAGGGCACGGTGCAAGGTGCCATAAAGGAAGTCATGCACCATGCGCCCGTCACGGAAGCGCACTTCGTGTTTGGTCGGGTGTACGTTGACGTCTACTGCTGCCGGGTCGACCTCGAAAAACAGCGCGAACGTCGGGTGCCGGCCATTGAACAGCACATCGCGATAAGCCTGACGCACCGCGTGGGCCACCAGTTTGTCGCGCACCGCACGGCCGTTGACGAAGAAATACTGCAAGTCCGCCTGACTGCGGTTGAAGGTCGGCAGACCGACCCAACCCCACAAATGCAGGCCATTGCGCTCGATCTCGATCGGCAACGCCTGCTCAAGGAAGCCCGAACCGCAGATCGCCGCCACACGCCGTGCGCGCGCCGCGTCATCGTGGGCTTCGTGCAGGCTGAGGATGGTCTTGCCGTTGTGACGCAGATGGAACGCCACGTCGAAACGCGCCAGCGCCAGACGCTTGATCACTTCTTGCAGGTGATCGAATTCGGTTTTTTCAGTCTTGAGGAATTTGCGTCGCGCCGGGGTGTTGAAGAACAGGTCACGGACTTCCACCGACGTGCCGACCGGGTGCGCCGCCGGCTGCACGCGGGGCGCCATGTCACGGCCTTCGGTCTCGACCTGCCAGGCCTGATCGGCATCTCGGGTGCGCGAGGTCAGGGTCAGACGTGCCACGGAGCTGATCGATGCCAAAGCCTCGCCCCGAAAACCCAGGCTCATTACTTGCTCAAGGTCTTCCAGGTTGCGGATCTTGCTGGTGGCGTGACGCGCCAGGGCCAGCGGCAGGTCATCGGCGGAAATACCGCTGCCGTCGTCACGCACACGCAGCAGTTTGACGCCGCCCTGTTCAACATCGACGTCGATACGTTTGGCGCCGGAGTCGAGGCTGTTTTCCAGCAGCTCCTTGATCACCGAGGCCGGGCGTTCGACCACCTCACCGGCGGCGATCTGGTTCGCCAGCCGCGGGCTGAGCAGTTCGATGCGCGCAGCGTTCAGGACCTGATTCATTCTTTGGACGCCAGTTCGGTGCCGGGAATGGTCAGGTGCTGACCGACTTTCAGATCATCGCTTTTCAGATTGTTGGCGCTGCGCAACGTGGCCGGCGAAATCTGGTAACGCACGGCAATCATCGCCACGGTTTCACCCGGACCTACCCGGTGATCACGCGGCCCCTGAGCAATCTTGCCCGAATCACGCAGCCAGGCGATGTAAGTGCCCGGTGGCGGATTCTGCTGGAAGAACTGACGCACGCCGCTGCTGATCGAACGCGCCAGCGCCTGCTGGTGGCTCGCTGCCGAGAGTTTGTTTGCTTCGTTGGCGTTGGAGATGAAGCCGGTTTCCACCAGGATCGACGGGATGTCCGGCGATTTCAGCACCATGAACCCGGCCTGTTCCACGCGCTGTTTGTGCAGCGGGGTGACCCGGCCAATGTTGGTCAGGACTTTCTGGCCGACGTTGAGGCTGGAGGTCAGCGAGGCGGTCATCGACAGGTCGAGCAGAACGCCGGCCAGCATCCGGTCCTTGTCATCGAGACTGACGTTGCCGGCACCGCCGATCAGGTCGGAACGGTTTTCGCTGTCGGCCAGCCAACGGGCGGTTTCCGAAGTGGCGCCACGGTCGGACAGGGCGAACACCGACGCACCGAACGCGGCCGCAGACGGCGCGGCGTCGGCGTGGATCGAGACGAACAGGTCGGCGCCCTTCTTGCGAGCAATCTCGGTACGGCCGCGCAGCGGGATGAAGTAGTCGCCGGTACGGGTCAGTTCGGCGCGGAAGCCTTTCATGCCGTTGACCTGACGCTGCAACTCGCGGGCGATCTGCAGTACCACGTCTTTCTCGCGCTGACCGCGAGAACCGGACGCACCCGGGTCTTCGCCACCGTGGCCGGCGTCGATCACCACAATGATGTCGCGCTTGCCGGCCGGGGCCGGTGGCAGTTTGATCGCAGGCTCGGCCGGGGTGACCGGCACCGCAGGCACGGTCGCAACCGTTGGGGTCGGCGCAGGTGTCGGCGGTGGTGCGGCGTCAGCCGGGTTGTCGAACAGATCGACCACCAGACGGTTGCCATATTGCGCATTCGGCGCCAGCGAGAAACTTTTCGGGGTGACGGCTTTTTTCAGGTCGATGACCACCCGCAGGTCGGTCGGCGTACGTTGTGCCGAGCGCATGGCGGTGATCGGCGTATTGGCGGTCTGCACATTCAGCGGCGCGCCGAGGGTGGCGCCGTTGATGTCGATCACCAGACGATCCGGCGCGGTCAGCGTGAAGACGCTGTGTTGCACCGGGCCTGTCAGGTCGAACACCAGTCGCGTGTTGTCCGGCGCCCGCCACAGGCGCACGCTGTTGACCTTCGTCTCGGCCACAGCGTTGACGGTTACTGCCATCAACATCAGTCCAGCGGCAGCCACCAACGCGCGAAAGCGCATACCTAACCCCATCATTCAATTGGTTTCCAATGCCAAAGCGGCACACCAGGCCTCGCCGCGCGAGCCCTGGGATAAAATGGTCAGCGAACGTCCGCTGTCTTGCGGGCTAATGGTAATGGTCAGGTCAGGCTTTGGCAAAAAGCCTGCACCTTTATCGGGCCATTCGATCAGGCACAGGGCGTCGTCTTCGAAATAGTCGCGAATCCCGAGAAACTCCAGCTCTTCCGGATCGACCAGGCGATACAGGTCGAAGTGAAACGCCCGGACGTCACCGATCTCGTAGGGCTCGACCAACGTGAAGGTCGGACTTTTCACCGCCCCGACGTGCCCCAGGCCGCGAATGATGCCCCGCGACAGCGTGGTTTTGCCCATCCCGAGGTTGCCTTCGAGAAAGATCAGACCATGGCCCTGGGTGATACGGGCGATGCGTGCGCCAAAGTCGCTCATGGCCTGTTCATCGGCCAGGTACAGGGTTACTTCAGACACGGTGCATGCTCCTCCAACAACTGACGAATGGCTGGAATCAGATCACTGGCCGCCAGCCCACGGCCGAATTTACCTTGTTGCGCCCCAGCGTTGGCGTGCAGCCAGACCGCCAGACAAGCCGCGTCGAAAGCTTTCATGTCCTGGGCCAGCAGCGCGCCGATCAGACCGGCCAATACATCGCCGAGCCCGGCGGTGGCCATGGCCGGATGGCCTTGATGACACAGCGCCAGACGACCATCGGGATGAGCAATCAGACTGCCTGCGCCTTTGAGCACCACCACCGCTGTATATTTTTTGCTCAATGCCAGCGCCGCCGCTGGACGATCGGCCTGCACCTCGGCGGTGCTGATCCCCAGCAGCCGCGCCGCCTCACCCGGATGCGGCGTGATCACGCAATCATTGGGCAGACTGACAAAACCGGAGGCCAGCAGGTTCAGTGCGTCGGCATCCCATACCTGCGGCAGCGAGGCATTGGCAGCGGCCGACAACAGCGCCCGCCCCCAACTCGCCTGCCCAAGCCCCGGCCCGACCACCAGCACGGACACTTTTTCCAGTAGCCCCATCAACTGATTGGCTGAAGAGGTGCCCAGCGCCATGGCTTCCGGCACCCGGCTCAACGCCGCCGGCACATGTTCCGGACGGGTCGCAAGTGACACCATACCGGCGCCACTGCGCAAAGCACTTTCGGTGCTCAACAGAATTGCCCCGCCAAAGCCGTGATCGCCGCCGATCAGCAGCACATGGCCGAAACGCCCCTTGTGCGCAGCCGGCGCACGGGCCGCCAGACGCGGCAGGTTAACCGCGTTGAGTCGTTGAGCGGCGGCAGGGATGTCACTGAAGTTTTCGGCCAAGGCCTGCAGATCGTTAAACAGCAGTTCGCCGACGTGATCCGCCGCCGCGCCCGTGAACAGCCCGAGCTTCAGGCCGATGAAAGTCACGGTGAGGTCAGCGCGCACCGCATCACCCAGCGCATGACCGGTATCGGCGCACAATCCGGAAGGGATATCGACCGCCACCACCGGCAGTCCGCTGGCATTGATCGCCGCAATCGCAGCGGCATAAGGCTCACGCACTTCGCCGCTCAGGCCGGTGCCCAGCAACGCGTCAACAACGATGCCGCGCAACTCGCAGGACACATCCCACGGGGCAATCGAGACGCTGTCGGCCACGGCTTCGGCGTGCGCCACGGCGGCATCGCCCTTCAAACGTTGCGGGTCGCCGACAGCCAGTACCTGAACCTGCCAACCCGCACGGTGGGCCAGCGCCGCCACCAGATAACCATCGCCGGCGTTGTTGCCGTGCCCGGCCAGCACCGTCAATTCATTCGCGGCCGGCCATTGGCGTACCAGTGCGCGCCAGGTGGCATGGGCGGCACGCTGCATCAATTCGAAGCCCGGCGTGCCGGCGGCGATCAGCCGTGCGTCGAGTTCGCGCACCTGCGCGGCACGGTACAGCGCGTCGGGTAATTGATCTTTAGTGTGCGGCATGCGTCTTCGGGCTCCGATGTCTGGCAGAATTATACGCACCTCAGCTCCGGTTTCTCTCGCCTCATGTCCGCCATCACCACAGATCTGCCTGCCCTCGCCCAATCCATCAAGGACTGGGGCCGCGAGCTGGGCTTCCAGCAAGTCGGCATCAGCGGTCTGGATCTGGCCGAGCATGAGCAGCACCTGCAACGCTGGCTCGAGGCCGGCTACCACGGCGAAATGGATTACATGGGCGCCCACGGCAGCAAACGCTCGCACCCCGAAGAGCTGGTGCCGGGCACCTTGCGCGTAGTCTCACTGCGCATGGACTACCTGCCGGGCGACACGCAAATGGCGCAATTGCTGGCAAAACCGGAAAAGGCCTACATCTCGCGTTATGCCTTGGGCCGCGATTATCACAAGTTGATCCGTAAACGCGTTCAACAACTGGCGGACAGGATTCAATCCGAGATCGGCCCGTTCGGCTTCCGCGCCTTCGTCGACAGTGCGCCGGTGCTGGAAAAGGCCATCGCCGAACAGGCCGGGCTGGGCTGGATCGGCAAAAACACCCTGGTCCTGAACCGCAAGGCCGGCAGTTACTTCTTTCTCAGCGAGCTGTTCGTCGACCTGCCCCTGCCGGTGGATGAACCCCACAGCACCGAACACTGCGGACGCTGCACCGCGTGCCTCGACATCTGCCCGACCAACGCCTTCGTCGGCCCGTATGTGCTGGACGCGCGACGCTGCATTTCCTACCTGACCATCGAGCTGAAGAACGCCATCCCCGAAGACCTGCGACCGCTGATCGGCAACCGGGTGTTCGGCTGCGACGACTGCCAGATCTGCTGCCCGTGGAACCGCTTCGCCCGCCCGTCCGGCGAAAGCGATTTCAAGCCACGGCACAATCTGGACAATGCCGAACTGGCCGAGCTGTTCTTGTGGGATGAAGACAAATTCCTCAGCAGCACCGAGGGTTCGCCGTTGCGCCGCGCGGGTTACGAGCGTTGGCTGCGCAATCTGGCGGTGGGATTGGGTAACGCGCCTTCAACGATTCCGGTGCTGGAAGCATTGAAGGCGCGACGGGATCATCCGTCAGAGTTGGTTAGAGAACATGTGGAGTGGGCGTTGCGCCAGCATCTCGATGAAAGTACGTGATGCCCTCACTCACGAACTCTCCACACCACTGTCCTCACCTTCGAAGTCTAAAATCTGCGGTTGTATCTGGTTTTCTCCATCAACTTGAATCAGGACTCTCCTATCCAGGCCAGCGGCCTCGATATAGGCACTGACTCGCTGCAGAGTGGCCTCATCCAGCGGATTGTTTCGAAAGTTAAAATTGACCTGTTGAATATCCGGCACCTCAAAAAGTTCGTCTGGCAAGTGTTCAATTTCGTTATTGCGCAGATCGGCAAATGCCAGGCTTTCGCTTTCAAATAGCCCGACAGGCACCTCGTTCAGCCCCGTATCCGAGAGATAAAGACTGTCCAGGCGCCTCATGAATCTGAGGTCGGGCGACAGCCCGAGCGGGTTGTTGCTCAAGTCCAGCAGCGTCAGTTGTTCAATGTGGGCGAGGCCTTCGACGCTGGCTTCGGTGAGCCGTATGTCACAGTTGTCCAAGGTCAGCGTCACCAGTTCCCTCATCTGGTAAACCTCAACGGGAAACGATTTCAGGGCAAAGCCCGACAGGGTGAGATACCGCACACCCGGAAAACTCGCGAGAAAGGCGCTGTCTTCCAACGGGGCAGTGCTGGTCAGACTCAACTCGCGAACATGGCTGAAATCCGCCGACAAACGAGGCAGGCTGCCAAGTACATCGAGATCGTAATCCAGCGTCGATGGCGAATACGGATTGGCGCTGGTTGCCTTCCGGGACCAATTGTCCTGAAGTTCCTGTGCAAAACGCTCTCGGCTTGTTCTCTGCACGCCAATCTCGGTACTTGTCAGGGGCAACCCCGTGACCGGGTGCCGGGACGGCACCTGCCCGGCCCACGCGCCAAGATCCTTCAACAGAGTGAAGTATTCCGCTTCCAGCCGGGCCACTGCCAGCAGCGGATCACCCGTCAATCGCTCGCGGTGCATGGAAGTCCGAGCATCCTGGGCCATGGTCGGAAACAACGCTGCCAGACGCTCATCTACATTGCGCGCCAGCCCCGACGGGGCATCGCCTCGATCCAACGGGTTCCCTGATGCTATAGGGTGCCAGTACCTGCCCTCGGCGTCCGGCTCCATCAGCGGACCGGAAGCCTTGAGTTCTCTGGCGACCGTCGCGCGAAAAAGGCCGCTTTCGGTATCCCGAACCACTTGTACGAAATGATCGTCGGAAACAGCCACATACTGGCGCTGCTTGAACTCCCGAACGCCCTGCGCATCGACCTCGCCGAGATTTTTTCGGGCGGGCACCCGGTAGTCCGCGAAAGAAGTGGGCGAGGCAACTCCCGCTACTTCATTGATCGCGAAAAGCTCCACGCTCGGCCTGGGATTGGTTATCTGCGCCGTCGTGACAGGATCCGGCAGGAAAAGAGACGGTCGCGGATCCGGGCGATGCGGCAGGGCTGAGAGGGGAGAATCCCCTCTGGGCACACGATGAGAACCATCGGCAGCAGAGTCATTTATTTTGCTGGAGCCAGGTTTGATCCTGGGTGATTTGTCAGCCATGAAACTCTCATCCTTGAGATTGGGTTGCACTGATAACGGAGTGCTACGCGAACCGTATCGAACGCGCAGGTCAGGCAGCCAAACCTGAATTGTCTGGCCCTCGAAAAACCATCATACCGCCGTGCTTGCTGCGCACTGTCGTACATATGTCTACCGCATGAGCCTGCATGCTCACGCTGCAGCCTGGAGGCGCGTTGATTGCCTGATCAGTAAATTAAAGAGAAAAGGCGCCTTCAGCGATTCCTCTTGGAACCACCGAAGGCGCGACCGGATCATTCCTCAGAGTGTATCCGGCAAAAGCACGAGTGGGCGCTGCCCTCCCGGCCATGGCACGCCAGGCCCATCAAGCGCCTCGAACGGTATGACCAAACGCATGCATGGTTACCGTCCGGGTGTCATGGTTCGCAAAGAAAAACAGACGTGTGGCCTGGTTAAGCCTGATTTCCGTGTAACCCGTGTCATTGAAGTAACCTGGGTCGCGGAGCTGACGCGGGTTGGGAGACTTGAAAGGGACCATCTCATTGTAATAAGTCTTGCCCCCAAGACCATTTGCAGCTTCGCTTGGAGACTTTCCTCCGTCCTTGATTGCATCCTTGAAACGGAAGAATTTATCCCTTGAAATGTCATCAAGGTCTTCGAAGCCGGGAATGGCGCCTCTTCCTGTTTTTTGACCATCTACCGTCCCTCTGAAGCCCTGTGTCTTGTATGTCCATTTTCGTGGACCTGCGCTCGTTCCCGAAGTGCTTCGCCCCCCCATTCCACTCGCCATGGCTCTGGCGGCCTCGCGAGGATTAGTGCTCAACCCTGACTTGAAAGCCCCCGCCAACCTGCTGGCACCTTTGATAGCCTGACCCGCCAGGCCGGCGCCAAGGGATGCCAACCCAAGTCCCAGACTGATGTAGCCAAGGACGTCACCCGCCGAAGAATCCGGGGCCAGTTCATGAGCCAGCTCGCTGGCGATAGCGGTAACACCCGAGGCGACTCCCAGCCCGATGGCCAGCACACCGAGTGGCGAGGCCGCTCCCAGCGTCAGAAAACTCACCGCAATCCCCAGTGCTGCTAGCGCAACCCCGGCAATCGACTGCCAGGAAACATGCCCCGTAGGATCCACTCGGTTAACCGGATCGCCAAGGCAATACGCGTAAGCATTCAAGCCGCCTGCATCGAACGGACTCAGGCTGTCCGGGCTGATGAAGCGCATCAGTGTCGGGCTGTAGGCCCGGTAACCATTGCCCAGCAGATACAGACCGGTGACCTCATCCAGTTGCTCGCCATTGAAACCCGCCTGACTGAACAGGCCTCCCTCGACAGGCCGATGCCCGTAGGGACTGTAGGCGCTGTCGAGCGATTGTTCGCCATGCGAGCGACTCAGCACGCTCTGCTGCTGGTCAGCCCCGAAAAGCCGGATACCCGCATCCGCTCCCAGTTGCTGCTGTCCCAATATCAGACGGCCATGTCGCACGACACTGCGTGATTCAGGACCACTGACTTCGTTGCTCATTTTGTTGTGGTGATAGAAGCGCTGCACCGCCGACTTTCCGGATTGCGACAGCTCGACCAGCCGATCGAAGCCGTCGTATCGGTAACCACGCAGGACCTCCCCACGTGAATCGATAACCTGAGTCAGGCGGCCAAACGTGTCGTAGGCCAGAGTACGGCCCTTATCGTCCTTGATCATCCGGCCGTTGGCGTCGTATTCCAGGGTGACCGGTGCCGGATAGTCGGCATGAGAATGTTGAACCCCGACCAACTGGGCCGGATCCTGTTCGCTGAAACTGAACGTCGTCACGTTGACACCCAGAGGGAACGTGGTTTGCAAGGAGAGAATGTTATCCAGCGCATCGAACGTGAATGTTTGCTGGATAATTTCCTTGCCATAAGGGTCCCGCGGTCGCTGGATCCCTTCACAGTCGTACTGGATGAGTCGACCGCGTGCATCGTAAGAAAACCGCTCATCGCGCAACACCATGAAGCCGCGTTTGAGAACCTTCTGCGCCAGCTTGCCCGTCACGGTGTAACTGGAGCTCAGCGTTTGAGAGGGTAACCCGTTGACTTCAAAACGGCGGGTCAGCTCACGACCGATATCATCGTAGGTCAGATGCGTGAGGATATGATGCCCGGACAGGGTATCCCGGGTTTCGATCCGCTCAAGCAAACCAGCCTTGCCATAGAAGTATCGAGTTTCTATCGGGCCTTGCCTGTGCAAGGTTTCGCGCCCCCAGATGTCGTACTCGGTTTTGTGCCGCGTGCCCGATACGTCCACGTGTTCCAGAGGGCGCCCCGCCAGCGAGTAGGTATGGGAGGTCGTCCGGCGCTGCCCGTCAAAGCGGGTTGTTTCCGACTTCAGACGCCCGGACGGAAAGTACTCGAACAGATTCTCACGTCCTTGCTCGACGCAACTTTCCATTCTGCCGTTTCGTTCATCGTAGGTGAAACGGGTAAGCCCTCCGCCTCCTGTTAGCGCTTTGCGCTCAGTCAAGGCGCCACCCGGACCCGATGAATAAACAAACTCGGTCGTTTCCCCTGCCGCACTCGTGTGCGATGTGGGCTGAGTCTTGCCGGCCGGATAAACTGCAACTGACTTGCGCCCGCCCACCGAAAGCTCGGTCAGCCGATTCAAACCATCGAAGACTTGCTGCCCCAACAGTTTCCCGGCGACTCTGATGGCGACCGGCAAAACCTCGGTGCTGTGGAAAGCAAAGTCGGTCTGCACCGCATGCCCGTCCGGCAAAACACTGCGAAACAGTCGATCGTACGTATCGTACTCATAACCGGTCCTGTTCCCGGCGGGGTCGGTTTGACTGATCGTTCGACCCAATCCGTCGTACTCAAAGACGGTTTTGCCAAGGCTTTGCGCCTTGAGGTCGAAGACTTCAAGGCTGTCCGGCTTGCCGAAGGCATTGAAGACAGTGACAGTTTTACCCAGGCCTTGCTGCCAGCGCTTCTGCTGGCGAGCCACCGGGTCGAACTCGTTATACTCGACTCGCCCGTCGGCATGGCGAGTCTCCTTGATCTGACCCCAGTTGTCGTAAAACACCTGCGATTTCACAGGACGTGCAACACCGTCCCACCAGTCGGTGCGGGTCTGCTCAGTCAGTCGTCCGACCCCATCATGGAGCGCGGCATAGACCGCTCGCATCGGAAATGAGCCTGCCGGATCCGGGTTGTCGCAATCCTTTTCTTCAACGCCTATGACCCTCCCCAACGCGTCATAGGTAACTTTTTGCATGCCTCCCGACGGATCGGTCAGAACCACCGTGGCCGGCACGTCTACCTTGGCCGTTTCGTGACGCCATTGATACGAAGCAACATTCGTCGTGCCAGAGACAAGCGTCTTGCGTACACGACGTCCAAGCTTGTCGTATTCGAATGTAACCACACTGTCGTCAGCATCGCGCTCGGACAGCGTCAAACCACTCAGGGTGGAAAGCGTTTGCTCGGTCGAACTCGCTGTACCGTCGAACCCCTGCAAGGTTGTCTTCAGCCGCAAGGAGAAATCGTCGGTCGTGTAGGCATGCTTGATACAAGTCGTCGTGCCGTTGCGAGTGACCTTCTGCTGCTCCAGGAGGCCGTGTGTAAGAGGGTTGTCCGGTGTTTCCAGATAAGTCAGCGCAAGGGTCGAACGAAGAACTTCGCGATCTGCGACCCACTCGAAAGATTTTTCCTCGACAGGCACCACACTGGCCAGCGTCCCGCCCTTGAGCACGGAGAGCAAGGCATAGCGATAACGCGTGACGATGGACGCACCGCCACCCGTCGCGGGAGCCACGGTTTTTTGCTTCAGGAAGCGGACAAACTCCAGCGGATCCGCTGGACAATCCGGTGTCTGGGTCGCCGGATAGTATTCAAACCGCGTTGTCACCCCGTCCGCCCCGACCTGTTTGAGCAGGTTGCCGATGGCATCGTATTCAGTGACAGAGGCCTCGGAACGCTTCTCTTTTGTCGTCAGGTCCTCGTAAGTCAGGGTCTGGACTTCAGGCATCCGGAACTGCGCGGGCTGCTGGGTGAAAGGCAGTCTCACGTCACAGTAGTACCGCGTTGCAACTGTTGTTTGCGCATTACCGCAAGTGGTCACCTCGGAGATCAACAAATGGAACTTGTTGTAGGTTCGCTTGATACGGGTGTGGACTTTGTTCCCGACAATCAGCCGCTCTTCGCTGGAGTACTGATAGCCCCCCACGGCGCGGAAAAGAGGATCGCCATCGTCCTGGGGATCCGCTGCAACGCCGTGCCCAAGGTAATTATGGTCCGAATAGGTGTAGATCTTGCTGACCTTCGGTTGCCCGTATCTGGCGTAAATATCGTGGGCAATGACGCAAGGCAGGCTTTGATCACCCTCGACGGTCGGAAATAGATGGCCGACTTCCTTGTAGCGAATGTTTTCCACGGCACCCAGGGGCGATTCAACTCGGGTCAGATAACCGTCTGCGTACTGCAGCTTCCAGCCCCCACCTTCCGGCAAATCGATGGCGTTGACCTGATCGTTTCTGAGCGTCAGAGCAAACTCAGCGCTGGAGGGCGTCTCCGGAT
Organism: Pseudomonas sp. CH235; assembly: GCF_004368175.1. Lineage (NCBI taxonomy): Bacteria > Pseudomonadati > Pseudomonadota > Gammaproteobacteria > Pseudomonadales > Pseudomonadaceae > Pseudomonas > Pseudomonas sp. CH235. Next base: position 94,312 of record NZ_RRZJ01000007.1, on the reverse strand, counting down.
GCCGGGTCAGAATCACCCTTGTGTCTTTGCGGGCGATCTTGAGCAACGTTCTTTGGAAGTCGCTGATCTCGATCAGCATCGGCTGCTCATTGAACGTCCTGTACTTCAGGGAAATACTCACGCCATTGGCTGCGAATATCGTCTCGGGAACCGCGATGTTGGTCGCCCCATGGACCCTGAGCACTTCACGTCGACCATCCTTGTATCGGATCTCGTATCGTCCATCAGCAGTTTTCAGAACCTTGGCGCTTTCCAGCTTCATTTCCTTGAAATGCAAGGCTCCCCGCGACTCGACAGCTTTGTAGCGCTCGCCGCTGGAGAACGTCATAACCTTACTGCGCAAGTCATAATGGGTGATCGACAAGGACCAGCCAGCGCCATAACCGGCATTGCGCGAATTCAACGGATTGAAATTCAGCGCAAGATTGAATGAAGGGCCGTTGAGGTCGACGGACTGAATAGACCCAAGGGATAACGAACAGGTATAAACGCCGGTTCTGGGATCGACCCCGCCGGCTACAAAATCACCAAAATTGAATGCATTCGAATGCACGGACTCCGGAGAGTGGTTACTCATAACTAACATCCTGTCATTTATTTGCGACAAACTGTTTGCGCAAGAAGATTGCAGAGCAACGCCAAGAGAGCGTCAAATTGAAAAATGCATTTCAACTTAATGTGAATGACCGATTTGCAATATCCGGGTTTATACGTATCCGATGTTCGGTGCCATACTCGTCGTAGACATTTAGATCCAGAAACTCCCGGCGTATCACCTTACTTTGGAGTTCTGCTGTTATATGGCTGATTATCGAGATCGTACCGGGATCCTGACGCAACGTCCGAAAGCCACTCGGCGTGCGCGCGGTCACCTGATCGCTGAAAGCAGGACCGATGTAACCGATATAACTTCTCAAACCGGCCGACACTTTTGTTGCATCGCCGGAATAGAAAAACTCGCTTGCATATTCGGTTTCCTGCTGTACCGTCCCGCTGGACCATTCGAGCAAATGAATCAGACGACCTTCTGCGTTTAAGGTCAGACTGTGCTGCTCCATCCTTTCAAACAGACCTGGCCGATCCAGCACCCTTGTCCTGGCCAGCATGAAATTGGCGATCGGATATTGCCTGGGTGAGATGGCCTCCAAGGTGATACTGCTGTCGCGGCCGTCCTGGCCGTTGCTTCGATACCTTTTGCCATCCAGGATGACCTCGGCAGCAATCTGCATCGACCCCGAGCGACTGCTGGAAACCCAGTACTCAAAAACCTGGACGACCTCCGAAGGGTCGGACAATCGATTGCCGGCGGCAGGCACCAATGGCGAGACCCGTGCGTGCCCCCCCTTAATGTCGTGGGCAAAATGATTCTCCCGGGAGCTCGCTGTCCAGTCACCTGTCAGCGGTGCGGCGGAGTTATAGTCAATCAACCGAAGTGTCTCCAGAGCAGAGTGGCCATGGAGCGAAACAGCGTTGCCTTGCGCATCTTCACCAGAAATCAGCACCAACACCCGAATCTGCATGCGACCGTTGGCATAAAGTGCATTATGGCGAATGGCCGCCGAAGAATCGAACTTCACTTCAATACGCTGGATAATCAAACCTTCTTCAGACATATCAAACCCCTTAAACAAAAAAGTTATCGCGAAGCTTGAATAGCATTCACGCCAACTCATTGATACACGCTCCAAAAACAAATAAAACAGACAACCAGTGACAACATGTAATCACACACAATGAAACAACGATAAACTCACTTCCGACTCTGAACTGCTCAATACCCTCTTCAACAAACGGACATTTAATTACGCACAATAAAAAACCGTTTTCCCGCAATCATTTAAAACTGCGAGAAAACGGCTAAATTAACCGTAGCAACAAATCGGGCGATATCAGAAAACCAAGCGCGCGCTGCCACGCGCACCTCCAATCTATAAAGGTGTCGGCACCGCTGTATATTTAATTGGCAAGGTCGGATCCTTTTCGACGAAAAGAACTCAAGTAGTGAATGCACCTCGCCGCAGACTCATCCCCGTTCCAGAAAGAACTCACGCTTTTCAGAGTTGGTCCGAATGGCCAACTTGTGCTCCGTGCCATACTGGTCGATTGCGACAAAGGGAAACACGCCATCCGCACTGGATTCGGCCGCCGTATATGCGAACTCGGAAAGTGCTTGCACGACGGTCAACTCGCCGTGACGATCATTGACTCTGACGACATACTCTTTGATCTTTGCCGAAGAGTCCAGAGCGTGATCTCGAAATATATAATTTACAAAGGTATTGTCATTAACAGGTAGCGCAACAGTGACATCAGTTTTATTCGGCCTTACCAGAATCCCCTTCAAATAGTTGGTTTTCGACGCATATATCCAGTTGCCATAGGCAAACTTGACATCATCCGTACCTTTCGAAGAAACCCAGTCCACCAGTTTGATCTGCTGTCCCTGATAAACAAGTCCGAGATAGTAGTTCCAGATCCGGTTTCCCGGCTCCTCATTGCCTCGTCTGTTCGAAGTCCAGCGAAACTGTTCTACCGAGTAGGTAACCGGCACCTGAGCGTCCAGAGTGACACTGCTGTCCTGAAAACCGGAAAGACCGGTTCCATTGCTTCGGATAGTTGCCCCGTTCAAAGAAACACTTGCCGCGATTTGCGTCGTGCCGCTACCCGAGGACGATACCCAGAATGTGCGCACTTGCGGGTGGATACCATCATCCGGCTCATCGTCAGAGGGTTGTGCTGCATCCTGTATCACCGGCGCTTCCAGCGTAAATCGACCTTGTTCGGTACTGGCACTCCAGCCATCGCGCAAGGTTCTCCCGGTGTTGTAGTGAATAAGTTCAACCGTATTCATGACTTCTGCTGGAACCAGAATGCGATCCCCGTTTCCATCATAACCCGATACCAGCACCTGAACCTTTACTTGCATACGGCCGTTGCCGTACAGCACTTTACTTCGCGTTAATGACGAAGAGTCGAACTTCACCTTCAAGTCGATATTGTCCAGCCTTTCAGGATGGATCAACTGGTTTCCTGATACTTCGTTAAGCTCACTCATATTTTTACTCCTTGTGTTTGACGTCATTCCATACCTCGCAAAGCAAACGCGAAGTGAGACATGAATAACATGCAACCACAAACCGGCAAAAATTTAAATGTAAGAACCTGTAGCTAAAATGAAAGCAGAATCAGCAATTTGAAAAACCCGGCCACATTACCTCCGAGATACATTCATCATGAAATGTAAGTTCGAAAGAAAAAAACCACGAAGAACGTAAAGCAGCGCACTCGGCAACACAGATAGCGAAAAAATCATTCGCTGGTAGAACAGCTACGAATTCATTTGCGCAAGGTCTCAATGTTCGTCGTTATAAACGAACTTCGGCATTTCCCAATGAAAACGAATCGCCAGCAGGCGCAACAGGAAGCCACCAAACAGCGTGATCAGAATCGCCTGCTCGCCCGGCACGTTCAGGAACAGACACAGCATGTAGCACCAGGCCGCAGCGAACGAGACGCTGGCGTACAGCTCACGGCGGAAGATCAGCGGGATGTCGTTGCAGAAGATATCGCGCAGGATGCCGCCGAACACGCCTGTGATCACACCGCTGACCGAGGCCACCAGCATGCCGTGGCCCATTTCCAGGGCGGTCATGCAGCCGATCAGGGTGAACGCCACCAGACCGACCGCGTCGAGCACGAGAAACAGCGAGCGCAGATGGCGCATCCAGCGAGCCGTGAACACGGTGATCATCGCCGCGACTGTGGTCAGTATCAGATATTCCGGGTGTTTGACCCAGGTCAGCGGGTAATGCCCGAGCAGCACGTCGCGCACCGAACCACCACCCAATGCCGTGACGCAGGCGATCAGCACCACGCCGAACCAGTCCATGCCGCGACGGCCCGCAGACAGGGCGCCGGTCATGGCTTCGGCAGTAATGGCGACGAGATAGAGCATCAGCAACATGGTGGCGATCCTGGCAGGAAGGCGCGCAGTCTACTCACTTCACCGAGGCACCAAAAGAGGGCGCCCCGGCGTGGGTGCCGATCTCAGAACTTGATGAAATGCTTGCGGTAGTGCTGCAGCTCGGCGATGGACTCGCGGATGTCATCCAGCGCCAGGTGGGTGCTGCCTTTCTTGAAGCTGTCGCGCACCTCCGGCGCCCAGCGCGCGGCCAGTTCCTTGAGTGTGGAGACGTCGAGGTTGCGGTAGTGGAAGTAGCTTTCCAGCGACTTCATGTGGGTATAAAGGAAGCGACGATCCTGGCAGATGCTGTTGCCACAGATCGGCGACTTGCCCTTCGGCACCCACTTTTCGAGGAAGGCGATGGTTTCGGCTTCAGCCTCGGCCATGCTCACGCGGCTTTCACGCACGCGCTGGGTCAGGCCGGAGTTGCCGTGAGTGCGGGTGTTCCACTCATCCATGCGGGCGAGGACTTCGTCGCTGTGGTGGATGGCGATCACCGGGCCTTCGGCCAAGGTGTTCAGGTCACTGTCGGTGACGATGGTGGCCATTTCGATGATCACGTCGTTTTCCGGATCGAGACCGGTCATTTCCAGGTCGATCCAGATCAGATTCTGCGGGTTTTGCATATTTCGGCTCCTGAGCAATGCTGCGCAGTTTAGCCTAGGCAGCCTGCCGGGCGTGCTAAACTCGCGGCCGTTTTACCTAATCGCTGCATTCTTCAGACGGAACACCCATGGCCAAACGCCAACTCAATCGTCGTCAAAACTGGCGCATCGAAAAGATTCAGGGCGAGCGCGCCGCCCGCGCCGCCAAACGCGAGTCCTCGGCTGTCGAGGCGCTCGAAGGCGGCGACCTGGGCCCGGAACAGCACGGCCTGGTGATCGCCCACTTCGGGGTGCAGGTCGAGGTCGAGGCCGTTGACGGTGAGCTGGCCGGCCAGGTCTTCCGCTGCCACCTGCGGGCCAACCTGCCGGCACTGGTCACCGGCGACCGGGTAGTCTGGCGCGCCGGCAACCAGGGCATCGGCGTGATCGTGGCGCAACTGCCGCGCACCACCGAACTGTGCCGCCCGGACAGCCGTGGCCAGCTCAAACCGGTGGCCGCCAACGTCGACATGATCGTCATCGTGTTCGCCCCGCTGCCCGAGCCCCATGCGAACCTGATCGACCGTTATCTGGTCGCCGCCGAGCACGCTGGCATCCGCCCGTTGCTGCTGCTGAACAAATTCGACCTGATCGACGAACAGAACGCCCCGGCGCTGAATGCCCTGTTGGCGGTCTATCGCACGCTGGGTTATCCGGTGCTGGAAGTCTCGGCGCACCACGGCAACGGCATGGAGCAATTGCAGAAGCAGCTCGACGGGCGCATCAGCGTGTTCGTCGGCCAGTCCGGTGTCGGCAAGTCGTCCCTGGTCAACAGCCTGCTGCCGGAAGTCGAAACCCGTGTCGGCCCGCTGTCCGAGTTGTCCGGCCAGGGCACGCACACCACGACCACCGCGCGCCTGTTCCACTTCCCTGGCGGCGGCGAACTGATCGACTCCCCGGGCATCCGTGAATTCGGCCTCGGCCACGTCAGCCGCGCCGACGTCGAAGCCGGTTTCATCGAGTTCAACGACCTGCTCGGCACCTGCCGCTTCCGCGACTGCAAGCACGATCGCGAACCGGGATGCGCACTGCTCAAGGCCCTGGAAGACGGCCGCGTGCAGCAGCAGCGGATGAACAGCTACCGCTCGATCATCGCCAGTTTGCCGGAAAACGGCTACTAAACAGCCCTGTCGGCGGCCCTTCCCCAAGGGCTGCCGGTTGTCGGAACCTGGCGGCGTTCCCACCCTCACCTTAAACACAAGCCCTTTCTGTAAGCCTGATTACTTCAGTTTGCAGGACATTTCTCTTTTCCCGCCCAGACCTTGTAGCGCCCTTCCATAGGCCTAAATTGGGTTCTTCCTTCGCACCTATGCGATCTCCGAGGAACCCCATGCAGACCTATCATTTGTTCATCAGTCACTCGTGGAACCACCCCCACGCCCACGACAATCTGGTGCGCCTGCTCGGCGCTCAACCCGACTTCTGCTTCAAGAACTTTTCCGTGCCACCGCACAATCCGATCATGGGTGCACGCACCGACAAGCAGCTTGAAGAGGCGATCGAAAACAAGATCCGGCCGTGCTCGGCGGTGTTGATCATGGCCGGCATGTATTCGACCTACAGCAAGTGGATCAACAAGGAAATCGAGATCGCCAGACGCATGGGCAAGGTGATCATCGCGATCAAACCGTTCGGTGCCGAACGGATTTCCACCGTTGTACGCAATGCCGCACATGCCGAGTGTGCGTGGAACACCCAGAGCATCATCAAGGCCATCCGCCTGCACACGGCGGTGTAACCATGCGCAAGGGACTGTTTATCGGCATCAACCACTACACTCACGTCGCGCCACTGAGCGGCTGTAACAACGATGCGATGGCAATGGCCTCGGTACTGGAGCGCCACGCCAACGGGCGGCCGAACTTCAGCAGCAAGGTACTGACTTCAGCCGAGGAGAACCTGACACTCGACACGATGAAGCAACAGATCCGGGAGCTGTTTTCCGGCGACTGCGATGTGGCGCTGTTGTACTTCGCAGGCCATGGCCAGTTCGACACCAGCATCGACGAAGGACTGCTGATTCCACAGGACTTCCGGCACGGCGGCGAAGGCATTCGCATCAGCGACATTCTGACGTGGGCCGATCAGGCACCGCACATCAAGAACAAGATCATCATCCTGGATTGCTGCCAGGCCGGCGCAGCAGGTGCCATGCGCAGTCTGCGCGGTGGCAGCAGCGTGATCGGCGAAGGCATGACCATCCTGACGGCCTGCAAGAAAGAACAATCGGCGCTGGAAAGCCGTGGCCACGGGGTGTTCACCGATCTGCTGTTGCAAGCCCTGCACGGCGGCGCAGCCAATGTATTGGGCAAGGTCACGCCGGGCAGTGTGTATTCGTTTGTCGACAATGCGCTGGGGGCATGGGAACAGCGGCCGGTGTTCAAGACCAACGTGTCGCAATTTGTACCGCTGCGCGAAGTCGCGCCGCTGATTGCCGAAGAAACACTGCGCAAGCTCAAGGACTGGTTCCCCGAGCCGAGCTTCGTCTTCCGGCTCGATCCCAGCTACGAACCCACCGAAGCGGCATTCGATCCCGATCACGGCGATGTCTTCAAACAGTTGCAGATGTGCAACCGTCACAGCCTGATCGAACCGGTCGACGCCGAGCACATGTATTACGCCGCCCTCAATTCCACTGGCTGCCGCCTCACCGCACTCGGCGCCTATTACCGAGAGCTCGCGCTCAAAGGACATTTCTGATGCCCGTATTCATCAGCTACCGCCACGGCGATCGCGCTCAGGCGATTGCCATCAACAGCCGCCTGGTTCAGGCCAATATCAAGACCTACCTTGATGTGCTGGATCCTGAATCCCAGACCACCGACGACATCACGGGTGTCATCACCCGTAACATCACCGAGTGCAGCCACCTGCTGGCCGTGGTGTCGGAAAAGACCGCACTGTCGTGGTGGGTGCCGTTCGAAATCGGCGAGGCGACCATCAGCCACCGACGAATCTGCTCGTTCAGAACCGGGCCGGCGGAGCTTCCGCACTACCTGGACAAATGGCCAAAGCTGAGCACCGATCGGGATCTGGACTTCTTCATCGATGCTTACCGCACCGAAGGAAGCGTCAAGCGCTCCATGACCCTGGATTCGGTCACGGCAAATCAGTCAGCGCGAACCGCCAACCGACAAAACGCCGAAGTGTTTCATGACGCGCTGAAAAACCGTATTCGACGCGGGTTTTAGTCAGCCCGAGCGCCGCAGGGAATACGTCTGTGACCAGCCTTCCCACCGGACACAAAAAAGCCGACATCGCTGTCGGCTTTTTTGTGGGTCACTGCTTCGGCGCGGGAGCCGGTGCAGCAGGCGCCGGGGCTGGTGCCGCTGCGCCCGGCTCGGTCGGTTTCGGCAGCGGGTCGTCGAACAGGTTCAGCCGTTCGCGCAACTCGTGGGCCGGTACCGGCTGCTGATCCGCCGGCAAGGCGTTCGGGTCGACCGGGGTGGCCGGCGCGGCGCCGTTCTGGCCTTGATCTGCCGGTTGCGACGGGTCGGCACCTTGCGAACCTTCGATGGCCGCCTGGGCCTTTTTGGTCAGCACCACGATGTCGATGCGGCGGTTGACCGGGTTGAACGGGTTCTCCTTGTCGAACAGTGCCGACGAGGCGTAACCAACAACCCGCGCCACTTGAGCATCCGGATAACTGCCCGCCACCAATGCACGCCGGGCGGCGTTGGCACGGTTGGCCGAAAGCTCCCAGTTGCCGAAATCGCCGTTGCCCACGTAAGGCTTGGCATCGGTGTGACCACTGATGCTGATCTTGTTCGGCACCGCCTTGATGGTGTCGGCCATGGCCAGCAGGATGTCTTCGAAGTACGGCTTCAGGCGTGCAGAACCGGAGTCGAACATCGGTCGGTTCTCGGCGTCCATGATCTGGATGCGCAAGCCGTTCGGCGTGATCTCGAACAGGATCTGGTCCTTGAACTTCTGCAGTTGCGGGTTCTCGTCGACCTTGTTCTGCAGTTCCTGCAGCAACAGTTCCAGGCGTTCCTTCTCGACCTGCTCGGCCATGCCTTCAACCTGTTCGGTGTCGACCGTGACCTTGTCCGGTTGCGGCTGCGACTTCACTTCAGGGTTGAGAGTGTTTTCCGGCGCCAGGGTCGGCGTACCGCCCAGATCGATGATGTACGGCGTGCCGCTCTCGGAGAAACCGACCGGATCCTTGAAGTAACCGGCGATGGCGATCTTCTGTTCCGGGGTCGCGGTGGACAGCAGCCACAACACCAGGAAGAACGCCATCATCGCCGTCGCGAAGTCGGCGAAGGCGATCTTCCACGCCCCGCCGTGATGCCCGCCGGCGATGCGCTTGACGCGCTTGATGATTATCGGCTGGTTATTTTCCATGACTTAGCGACCGCGAACGGCTTGTTCCAGCTCGGCAAAGCTTGGACGGTGAGCCGGGTACAGAACCTTGCGACCGAACTCGACAGCCAGCGACGGCGGCATGCCGGAAGCCGAAGCCACCAGCGAGGCCTTGATGGCTTCGTAGACGTTCAGCTCTTCCTTGGCATCGTGCGCCAGGGAGTGCGCCAGCGGGCCGAAGAAACCGTACGCCGCGAGAATACCGAAGAAGGTACCCACGAGTGCCGCACCCACGTGCAGACCGATGGACTTCTGATCGCCCTCACCCAGCGAGGCCATGGTCACCACGATACCCAGTACCGCCGCGACGATACCGAAACCTGGCATGGCGTCGGCAATGCCGTTCACCGCGTGGGACGGATGCTCGAGGTCTTCTTTCAGGCTGTACAGTTCCATGTCGAACAGGCCTTCCAGCTCGTGGGGAGCCATGTTGCCGGAGGACATGATGCGCAGGTAATCGCAGATGAACGCGGTCATGCGTTCGTCTTTCAGCACCGCCGGGTACTTGGCGAAGATCGGGCTCGCGGCGGCGTCTTCGATGTCGCCTTCGATGGCCATCATGCCTTCGCGGCGGCTCTTGTTGAGGATCTCGTAGATCAGGCCCAGCACTTCCAGATAGAACGTGTGACTGAAACGCGAACTGAACATGCTCAGGGATTTCTTGAGCACGTGCATCGTCATGTAGCCGGGGTTGGCCTGCAGGAATGCACCGAGTGCAGCACCACCGATGATCATTACCTCGAAAGGCTGGATCAGGGCGGCAATCTTGCCGTGGGAGAGCACGTATCCGCCGAGCACGCTCGCGAATACGACGATGATGCCGATAATTTTAGCCATAGGTAGAAAGGTACTTGTTTAAGTCGGGTTCAAGGTCATATTCGGAAGTTAAAAAATCTCTTCTTCTACTTATCGGCAAAACTGCGCCAGACTATAGCCAGTTCAGGCGAAAAGCCAATTTAGCCCATGCCGGGCGCGTCTACAGTCAGTGAAGATCTCGTCCAGACATGGCTAATGAAACGAACGTCCCACACGTAAAACCGACCACACTCGATGGCTGGGTGAAGCTGCTCGACAGCGTTCGCCTGCCGGTGCCGCAAGATGCCCATGACCGGGTCTGCCGGGCGATTCGCGATGACCGCAGCTCGCTGCGCGACATCGCCGACCTGATGCAGGACAGCCCGGCACTGGCTCTGAGCATCATCCGCGAAGCCAACCGCCACACCCACGGCAACATGACTGCGCCGGCGGAAAACCTCGAAGTGGCGATCAATCGCCTCGGCCTTGGCCGCACCGAAGAACTGCTCGCGCGCCTGCCCGCCGAACCTTCCGCACAGATCCCCCAGGCCCTGCGCCAGTTGCAGATGATCAGCCAGCACGCCACGCAACAGGCCAACGGCTTTTTCGCCAGCCGCCTCGCACGTTTGTGGCAGGACATCCATTGGGGCAGCCTGCTGTTTCTGTCGCCGCTGTGGCCGTTGGCACTGACCTTTCCCCAATTGCTTGAAGAGTGGGAAGTGCGGGTTATCCACAAGGGCGAATCAGCGCGCGTCGTGGAAAAGCAGCTGTTCGGCGTGCGCCTGCTGAAAATCGGCGAAGCGCTGGTGGAAGCCTGGCGTCTGCCGATCTGGGTGCAACAAGGTTATCGGCTGCTGCTGACCGAGCAGCGCGAACTGGTCAAGGTCCTGCGCATTGCCCGCGATGTGGATCATCCGTTGCGCCAGCAAAACCGCCTCGACGACGATCCGACCCTGCGTCGCTGGCTCAATCAGCCGGCCAACACCGTGTTGCTGGCCAACGGTCTGGCACTCTCGGCGCAACAGGCCTGGGACAGTCCGCACAGCGAGCGCTGGCAATTCCTGACCAGCCTCTATCTGCAAATCTCGATGGACGAGGTGCAACAACAGTTGCACCAACAGGCCGCCGTCAGCGCTCGCCATCATTCCATGCCGGATCTGTGGCACCCGGCGGTTTCGCTGCTCTGGCCGTGGGGCACCCGTCGTCTGCCTGCCGGAATGCTGCCGGCTGCGGCGCCATCCGCTGAAGATCTGACCCAGTGGCGCCGGCAATGCGCCGAGCTGCTGGCCGTGCCAAGCCGCTTCACCAATGCCATGAGCCTGACTGTCGCCGCCCGTGACGCGCTGGTCGCCAGCGGCATGCGCCGGGTGATGATCCTGATGGCCGACCGCAGCCACGCCAATCTGCGCGTCCATCAAACCTCGGGGTTGCCGAAGGAAGCCGCTGCGCTCAATTTCGTTGTCAGCCAGAGTTCGGTGCTGCAACGCTTGCTCGCGCAGCAGGCGCAAGTGCGGATCACCCCGGACAACAATGCCCAGTTTTCCGCCCTGCTGCCGCCCTCGCTGCGCACGCTGTTCCGGGGCGAGCACCTGTTCCTGCGTTCACTGGTGAACAACGGCCGGGTGATCATGATCGTGGTCGCCGACCAGGGTGGCGGGCCGTTCGCCGACATCACCGTGCAAGCCTTCGGCAAAACCGCGCAGTGCATCGAGAAAGCCCTGCACAGTTTTAGCCAGCGCGGCCAATGACAGCTACAATCCTTCCCCTTTGTGCTCTGGAGACCTCACATGTCTGATTTCTCTGGCCTGGCCCTGGTGATCGAGCCGAGCGACCTGCTGCCGCGCCTCGAATCCCGCGATCTGATTCTGGTGGATCTGACCAGTGCCGCCCGCTACGCCGAGGGACACATTCCCGGCGCACGTTTTGTTGATCCGAAACGCACCCAGCTGGGTCAGGCGCCGGCTCCGGGCCTGTTGCCGAGCAAGGAAAAACTCGAAGAACTGTTCGGTGAGCTGGGCCATCGCAAAGACGCGGTCTACGTGGTCTATGACGACGAAGGCGGCGGCTGGGCCGGGCGCTTCATCTGGCTGCTCGACGTGATCGGCCATGACAAATACCACTACCTCGACGGCGGTCTGCCGGCGTGGCTGGCGGAAGGCTCGCCGATGTCGATCCAGATTCCTCCAGCGGCGGGCGGCCCGGTTGCCCTGACCCTGCACGAGGAACCCACCGCCACCCGCGAATACCTGCAGAGCCGTCTCGGCGCCGCTGACCTGGCGATCTGGGACGCTCGAGGCCCGCTGGAGTATTCCGGCGAAAAGGTCCTGGCGGCCAAGGGCGGGCACATCCCCGGCGCGGTCAATTTCGAATGGACGGCAGGCATGGATCAGGCGCGCCAACTGCGCATCCGTACCGACATGCCGCAGATCCTCGAAAACCTCGGGATCACCAAGGACAAAGAGATCATTACCCACTGCCAGACCCATCACCGGTCCGGTTTCACTTATCTGGTGGCCAAGGCTCTCGGTTATCCGCGGGTCAAGGGCTACGCCGGTTCCTGGGGCGAATGGGGCAACCACCCCGACACCCCCGTCGAGCTTTAAGGATTTTTAAGGACAGTCATGAAAGAGCGTTTGTTTATCATCAGCCAGTACCTGCTGCCTCATCACTTGCTGTCGCGCCTGGCCGGCTGCGTCGCCGAGTGCCGCGTGCGCTGGTTCAAGAATGCCTTCACCACCTGGTTCGCCAAGCGTTATCAAGTGGACATGTCGCAGGCGCTGGTTGAAGACGTGACCGCTTACGAGCACTTCAACGCCTTCTTCACCCGCGCGCTGAAAGACGGCGCACGTCCACTGGACCAGACCCCGGGCGCAATCCTCAGCCCGGCCGACGGTGCGATCAGCCAGCTCGGTCCGATCGAACACGGTCGTATCTTCCAGGCCAAGGGCCACAGCTTCAGCGTGCTGGAACTGCTGGGCGGCGACGCGGCCAATGCGGCGCCGTTCATGGGCGGTGAATTCGCGACTGTTTACCTGTCGCCGAAGGACTACCACCGCGTGCACATGCCGCTGGCCGGCACCCTGCGCGAAATGGTCTACATTCCGGGCCGGATCTTCTCGGTCAACCAGACCACCGCGGAAAACGTTCCTGAACTGTTCGCCCGCAACGAGCGCGTGGCGTGCATCTTCGACACCGAGCGCGGGCCGATGGCCGTGGTGCTGGTGGGCGCGATGATCGTGGCATCGATCGAAACCGTATGGGCCGGTTTGGTCACGCCGCCGAAGCGCGAGCTGAAAACCTTCCGTTACGACGAAGCCGCCCGTGCGCCGATTCATCTGGAAAAAGGTGCGGAACTGGGGCGCTTCAAGCTGGGTTCGACCGCGATCGTGCTGTTCGGGCCAGATCAGGTGAAATGGGTTGAAGAACTGAGAGCCGGCTCGCCGGTACAGATGGGCCAGGCCTTGGCACTGTCGAACGCCTGAACCGGTTGATCCGCCCTTTCGCACGTCTGCGAAGGGGCGGACACGACCTGAGTGGCGCCGTTACTCTATCTGCCCACGGAAGCCGATCGGCCCTTCGTTGGCGTAGGTATTGGTGCCGCTGAGGTTTTTCCCTCCGTCACTGGATGTGACACTCAACGCGATAACATTCTGGTTATCCCGCCCGCCGATCACCCACTTGCCACCTGGGTGCCACGGGGCATCGTTGCCACCCCACTGGTTTTCAACGTTGTACTGGTTCTGGCCAGTGCGCTGAGCCTTGAAGCCAATAGGGCCTTCGCCGGCGTAGGTCATGGTGCCGGTGAAGCTTTTGCCGCCGTCGCCGGACTTGATCTCGATCGCGACGACGTTCTGGTTGTCCCGCGCGCCCAGCACCCAGGTCCCACCCGGATGCCAGGGTGCCGAACTACCGCCCCATTGATTTGCCACTGCGTATTTAGACATGAACCTCATCTCCTTGAAGTTTCGGGAGACCTGCCCCGACGTTGACGGCAGGCCGTGCAACCGTGCGTTTCCGATCGCACGTCTGAGAGCCTAGTAGCGCCTGCGGGAATGGCACCAGGCCAGCAGACCAACGGTAAAAAACCCTGACAATAGCCTGCGAAACAGACCACAACTGCTAGAGTTTTTGGCATTGCCCTATTCGCCGCCGGAGCTTGTCACGGCATGAGTGAGCCTCGTTCCCAACCAAAACTGAGCGCCCCGACCCCGACGCAGTTGCGCCTGTCCTTCTGTGAAGCCACCCCGCGCGACCTCAAGCGCTGGATCGCCGACCTGCCGAAAGCAAACATCGGCGAAACCGCGCGCCTGCTGTATCAAGGCTTAGGTGAGCTCAATCAATTGCTGACGCCCAGCGATAATCGCCTGCATCTGCTGGAACTGTTGCGCCCCGAGGTTTACTTCGTCTGCCAGCATCTGGAACGGCATTTTCTGCATCAGGCGATCATGCTCGATGAGCGCTCACGCAAGATCAGCAACCTGTGCCAGGCCCTGCAAAGTCAGCTGGCCATCGGTTACAAACAGATCATTCTGCGGATCGCGCCCAAGTACTCCCGGGATCGCGCAACCCTGGTGAGCGAAGCGCTGCAACGGGCGGCCCATGCGCTGAAAGGGCAACTGGTTCGCGCCACGCAGTTGTACAGCGCCGCACCGGAACAGCTGTGGTTCGAACTGCATCAATTGTTTCGCTGCGCCTGCGAGCTGCAACTGCAACATCGCCGGGTGCGCGACGACCTTGCCAGCCTGACCGCCGAGTTGAGTGTCGAACAGACCTACCTCGCCGCCCTGCTGCTGGGCAGCGCCCGTTGCAATCAGTTGCGGCAGAACCAGATCGCGCGCCTGGCCCAAGTAGTGGAGCCGTGGAGTGCGTGGCTGAAACTGCATCCCGCCCATCCGGGCGAGGGGTTGTTCGCGGTTTCGGCAGATATCGACGCCGGCCCGCGTTACCGCTCCCAATTCCGTAGCGAGCAACAAGCCAGTCTGCTCGGTTTCGATCCGCAACCACTGGTGAACGCCATCGAGGCCCACCTGCTGCATCAGGATGCGACCACGCCGCTGCCCGTGCCGTCCGGCCTGACGCTCGACACCCTGCAACATTTGCACGCCACCTGGGGCGAAGCTGCCGAACGCAGCTTCCAGCGCACCGTCGGCCAGGGCAACCTGACCGTGTGCGTCGGCATGAGCGCCTTGCACTTCTATCTCGGCGGCGAACGCACCTTCAGCGAACTGCTCAAGCACCCCGGCGCCCGTGCGGCGAATTTCAGCCGCGCGGTGGTTCAGGGCGAAAAGGACAGCTGGAGCCAGGCGTTCGATGCCGCGCCGCAGAGCACATCCGATGAATTGTTGCCCTACGAGGAAATTCGTTACGAACCGCTGATCGACGATGAAGACGACGCCGACAGTCCGCCGCATTACCCGACCTACGCCTTGCCGGTGATCAACCACAGCCCCGGCGGTTATTGTCTGGCCTGGCCGAAGGATGTACCCGCCGAATTGCAGGCCGGGGAAATGGTCGGGATTCAGGACAGCCTCAATCAGGGCTGGAGCATTGCCGTGGTGCGCTGGATCCGCCAGGTGCGCGGCGCCGGTACGCAAATGGGCATCGAACTGGTGGCGCCCCATGCGCGGCCGTGCGGTTTGCAACTGGTGCGTTCGCGGGATGATCACAGCCAGTATCTGCGCGGTTTGTTGTTGCCGGAAATCAGTGCGATCGACTTGCCGGCGACGCTGTTGGCGCCACGGCTGCCGTTTCAGGAAGGCAACAAAGTGCTGATCAACACCCAGGGCGAAGAGCATCGCGCCGGGCTGGATCGGCGGGTGGCCAGCACTCACAGTTTCAATCAGTTTGCCTATCGCTCGCTGGAAACCGCCAGGAATGGCGGGAGCGAAGAGGATTTCGACTCGTTGTGGAAATCCCTCTGAGCCAGGACCGCAGCCGAAGGCTGCGATCCTGCGCCGATTTCAGAGCTGCCCGTCGCGATCGCGGAAGCCCAGCAGGTACAGCACGCCATCCAGACCGAGGGTCGAGATCGCCTGCTTCGCCGACTGTTTGACCAGCGGCTTGGCGCGGAACGCCACGCCCAGACCGGCGATTGCCAGCATCGGCAGGTCGTTGGCGCCATCGCCCACAGCGATGGTCTGCTCCAGACGCAAACCTTCTTTTTCCGCCAGCTGCTTCAGCAGATCGGCCTTGCGCTGGGCATCGACGATCGGCTCGATCGCCACGCCAGTGCATTTGCCGTCGACCACTTCCAGTTCGTTGGCGAACACGTAATCGATGCCGAGTTTGGCCTGCAATTGCTTGGCGAAGTAGGTGAAGCCGCCCGACAGGATCGCGGTCTTGTAGCCCAGACGCTTGAGTTCGGCGAACAGGGTTTCGGCCCCCTCGGTCAGGCGCAGCGAGGCACCGATCGAGTCGAGCACGCTGACATCCAGGCCCTTGAGCAGCGCCAGACGCTCTTTGAAGCTGGCGCGGAAGTCCAGCTCGCCGGCCATTGCCCGCTCGGTGATTTGCGAAACCTGATCGCCGACGCCGGCGGCTTTGGCCAGTTCGTCGATGACCTCGGCTTCGATCAGGGTCGAGTCCATGTCGAACACCGCCAGACGACGGTTGCGACGGAACAGCGAATCTTCCTGGAAGGCGATGTCGACGTTCAGCTCCTGAGCCACGCTGAGGAATTCGGCGCGCAGGGCCTGCGGGTCGGCCGCTTCACCGCGTACGGAGAATTCGATGCAGCCCTTGCCCTTGTCAGCCGGGGTGTCCAGCGGCATACGACCCGACAGACGGTCGATATGGTCGATGTTCAGGCCGTATTTGGCGGTGATCGAGCTCACGGCCTGCAACTGGCCGGCGGTGACCTTGCGGGTCAACAGAGTAACGATATGGCGCTTCTTGCCCTGATTGCCCACCCATTGCTGGTAATCCTCTTCGGACACCGGGGTGAAACGCACCTGCTGGTCGAGCTCATAGCCCTTGAACAGGATGTCCTTGAGCACCGACTTGCCTTGCTCGGAGTCGGGGATTTCCACAAGGATGCCGAACGACAGCATGTCGTGAATCACCGCCTGACCGATGTCGAGGATATTCACACCACCCTGGGCCAGAACACCGGTAATGGCCGCCGTCAGACCCGGACGGTCGACTCCCGTGATGTTAATCAGGACGATTTCGCGCAACGCGCACCCCCGCAACTGGAAAAAAACCGCATTCTACCCACTTTCAGTGACCATCGGGCACCGCCAGCGCTTTGCCGGTCTAGGGCCTGTCGCTATACTGCGCGTCAACTTCACGGACAAAAGAGCCGAGCTCAGTGAACCGGCCCACGCCAGTTAAAACCGATAACTTCTTTCTGCTGATCTTCCGTGCACTGCGCCACCGCCGTGTACCGATTGCATTGCGCATTGCCAGCCATAACGTGATCCTGGTCGCTCTGGCCCTGGTGATCTATGCCTGCGTGATGGGCCTGCAGTTCAAGCAGGCCATGCACGAGCAGGCCGATGCGCTGGGCGAAAGCCTGACCACGCAGACCGCCACCTCCGCCACCGAGCTGCTGGTGTCCAACGACATCCTCAGCCTCAACGTGCTGCTCAACAACCTGACCAAGAACAAGCTGGTGGCCCACGCCGCCATCTACAGCGTGGACAACCGCATCCTCGCCGAGTCCGGTCAGCGGCCCAAGCACGGCCTGCTGGGCGAAGCCGAGGGCATGTACGAGAGCAAGATCACTTTCCAGGACGTGACCGCCGGGCAACTGCGCATCAGCCTGGACATGGATCAGTTCCAGCAGCCGATGACCATCAGCCTGCAAAGCATGGGTATCCTGAGTGCGATCCTGCTGGCACTGTCACTGGCCCTGAGCCTGCGTCTGGGCCGGCACATTTCCACGCCGCTGCTGCAACTGCGCGTGTGGTTGCGCCGGATCGACGAATACACGCCGGGTATCGAACGTCAGGACGAGATCGGCGATCTTGCCCGCCAGTTACACGCCAACTATGCGCCGGAGCCGGCCGAACCGGAGCCTGAGCCGGAACCCGAGTTCGAGGACGACGAGCCGGAATTCGAAGTGCGCAACCTGCGTGATCCGAGTTTCGACGAGAGCCGCCCAATGGCTGCGCAGAAGCCTGCGCCACGCCATGTGGTCAGCACCGTTGAAGACGACGATGACGAAGACCCGTTCGCCGATCTGCGTGACGAGTCGCTGGACGAAGCAGCACAACCGGCAGTGCGCCGACCGACCCCGAGCGTGCCGCAACACACGGCGGTGCTGGCGGTACAACTGGGCTCGCAGGAACAACTGCGCCGTTTGCCGCGCGCACGTCTGGAAGAGTTGCAGGATCGCTATCGCGACTGCCTGGAGCAGGCTGCTTCGCTGTACCAGGGCGAAATCGAAACACTGAACGACGGCAGCACCCTGATGCTGTTCCACACCGAAGACAGCGGCGACGATTACCTGACCAACGCTATCTGCTGCGGCGAGCTGCTGCGGGCGCTGGGCCACCAGTTGCAGATCGAAGTCGCCGACAGCGGCATCACCCTGCAATTGCAGCTGGGCCTGACACTTGGCGACGAGCTGTTCGGCCTGAGCCAGATCGACCTGTTGCTGACCGACTCCGCCCAGGACGCCCTGGCTCTGTCGCAACACAGCCGCAACCTGCTGCTGGTGGAGCGCAAGATCGGTGACGACGCGCTGATCCGTCAGCGTGCGCGGATCCGGCCGATTGCCAGCCCTGAGGGGGCTTGCTGTGTGGAGCGGTTGATGGAGCCTTATCCGTCGATGCTTGAGCGGCAGCTGGCGCGGATGCATGAGCGTCGGGCCTGAGGCCTTGCCCTTGATGTGAAGAAGCCCGCAGACGAGTGATTGTCTGCGGGCTTTTTGTTTGTGGCGTTATTGTGATATCACCCGTCGTCAAACAGCCCCTCACCCTAGCCCTCTCCCAGAGGGAGAGGGGACTGACTGAGGTGTATAACGCTATCCGTCGACCTGAAAATTTGAGTCGATTATGGATTCACAGCCGAGCTTTCAAGTCGGCGTACCTCCCGAATATCCCCCAATCAGTCCCCTCTCCCTCCGGGCGGTCCGACGTTTCGGGAGGGTTAGGGTGAGGGGCTTTTCGAGTCGGACACAATGCATGTCCCACCAACGCCCAGACACGACAAAGCCCGCAGAAGGCGGGCTCTGTCCTGACTCGATCCAGCCTTAGAAGCGAAACACTTCCATATCCGTACGAATCGGCGAAGCCATCGGAATCTTCGGCTGCTTCTCGGCTTCCGCCGCCGGTGCTGCCGGTTTCGGTGCCGGTTTGCGCGGCGCTTCGGCGACCGGTGGCTGATTGGCCAACGGCTTGAGCGCTACCGACAACTGCTCGGCCAGACGCTGCAACAACACGCCTTGCGCCTGCACCTGCGCGGCGGTGGTGCCGGCATGCTGCTCTTGCAGATGGACGATGCGGTTATCCCTCACCTGGCCACGGCGGTCGATCAGACGCCATTGCGCATCGAGGATCGCCGGTTGCGATTGACCAGAATCCAGACGCGTAATGGTCAACAGCACCTGCACATCCGGGGTGAAGCCCACAGTGGCCGGCGCCAGCACGACGCGCTGACTGTCCAGATGCCCGGCAACCTGACGCAACAGCAACTGATCGATGTCCGACGAAAGGCTTCCGGCCCAGCGACCATCGGTCGAAGCTTGGAGGCTGCCATCCGGTTGACGCTGCAACAGGGTTTCCCGTTGCAGGTAATCGGCAACGATCACAGGGCCCAGCAAAACTGCCATGCCCGCGCTTTGCGCAGGCTGGGCCGGACTTCCGCTGTCCAGCTGATACAGCGACACCGGCTGGTGAACGCTGCAACCCGCCAGGCCAAGAACGCCGGCGAGCAGGAAAATAAGGGGGCGCAGAGAAGTCATCATCCCGTCCAGGTGGCCGCCACAAGGCTGACCACAGTGAAAATACTCAATAAATATGAAGAACGCTCGGCCACGCCGGCGCTTGGAAAGGCCATATCATCCGTGAATATGCGTTCCGACTCCAGCGCCAAAGCGCCGATCTACGGGTTAAATCGTAGATCGGAGCGTCTGGGACGCTTAATTGAGGTTTTCGACGAGCAGCGCATCCACCCGCTGGAAGCCACGTGGCAGTTTGTTACCACGGCGACCACGTTCACCTTTGTAGTGTTCGAGGTCGTCGGCTTTCAGCGACAAGGTACGTTTTCCGGCCTGCAGCACCAAGGTGGCGCCTTCCGGAAGAACGGCGATGTCCGTGACATATTCTTCGCGACTGGCCACACGCTCACCTGATATACCGATGATCTTGTTGCCTTTGCCCTTACCTAATTGTGGCAGATCGCTGATCTTGAAGATCAACAGGCGACCCTCGGTCGTCACCGAGGCCAGCCAGTTGTGCTCGCGGTCGGCGACCGGACGCGGCGCAATCACCTTGGCGTTGTTCGGCAGGCTCAACAACGCCTTGCCGGCCTTGTTCTTGGCTTGCAGGTCTTCGCCTTTCACCACAAAACCGTAGCCGGCGTCGGAGGCGATCACGTACAGCGAGTCCTCTTCAGGCATCAGCACGCATTCGAACGTGGCGCCCGGCGGCGGCGTCAGACGGCCGGTCAACGGCTCGCCCTGACCCCGCGCCGATGGCAGGGTGTGGGTGGCCAGCGAGTAACTGCGGCCCGTGGAGTCGATGACCACCGCCGACTGGTTCGAACGCCCCGCCGCCGAGGTCTTGAAGCCGTCCCCGGCTTTGTACGACAGGCCGGTGGCGTCGATCTCGTGGCCTTTGGCCGAACGGATCCAGCCTTTTTCCGACAGTACGACGGTGACTTTCTCGTTCGGCAGCAGATCGTGCTCGGTCAACGCCTTGGCTTCAGCGCGCTCGACGATTGGCGACCGACGGTCATCGCCGTAGGTTTCAGCGTCTTTCAGCAGCTCGCTGCGAACCAGCTTCTTCAGCTTGGCTTCGCTACTCAGCAGGGCTTGCAGCTTGGCCTGTTCCTTGAGCAGTTCGTCCTGCTCGTCGCGCAGCTTCATCTCTTCCAGTCGCGCCAACTGACGCAGACGGGTGTCGAGGATGTAGTCGGCCTGGATCTCGCTGAGGGCAAAACGCTCGATCAGCTTGGCTTTCGGGTGTTCCTCGGTGCGGATGATGTGGATCACTTCATCCAGGTTGAGGTAGGCGATCAGCAAACCGTCCAACAGGTGCAGGCGACGCTCGACTTTGTCGAGGCGGAATTGCAGGCGGCGACGCACGGTCAGCACGCGGAATTCCAGCCACTCCACCAGCAACGCACGGAGGTTTTTCAGCTGCGGCTTGCCGTCCAGACCGATGATGTTGACGTTGACCCGATAGGTCGACTCCAGCTCGGTGCTGGCGAACAGGTGCTGCATCAGCGCTTCGTGATCGACGCGGCTGTTGACCGGAATGATCACGATGCGGCACGGGTTCTCGTGGTCGGATTCGTCGCGAAGGTCGGCGATCTGCGGCGCTTTCGACGGTTTGGCCTGCATCAGTGCAGCGATCTGCTCGAGCACCTTGGCCCCGGAGACCTGATGCGGCAGCGCGGTGACGATGATGTCACCGTCCTCGACGTGGTACACGGCGCGCATGCGCACCGAGCCCTTGCCGGTTTCGTACATTTTCAACAGGTCGGCGCGTGGGGTGATGATTTCCGCTTCGGTCGGGTAGTCCGGGCCCTGAATGTGTTCGCAGAGCTGTTCGACCGTAGCTTTCGGCTCATCGAGCAGGCGCACGCACGCGGTCGCGACTTCGCGCAGGTTGTGCGGGGGTACGTCGGTGGCCATACCCACGGCGATGCCGGTGGTGCCGTTGAGCAGGATATTCGGCAAACGTGCCGGCAACACCAGCGGTTCCTGCAGGGTGCCGTCGAAGTTCGGGCCCCAGTCTGCGGTGCCCTGGCCCAGTTCGCTGAGCAGCACTTCGGAATAACGCGACAGCCGCGCTTCGGTGTAACGCATGGCGGCGAAGGATTTCGGATCGTCCGGCGCACCCCAGTTACCCTGGCCGTCCACCAGCGTGTAGCGATAACTGAACGGCTGGGCCATCAGCACCATCGCTTCGTAACACGCCGAGTCGCCGTGCGGGTGGAACTTGCCGAGCACGTCGCCGACGGTACGCGCCGACTTCTTGTGCTTGGAATCGGCATCCAGCCCCAGCTCGCTCATGGCATAGACGATACGCCGCTGTACCGGCTTCAGACCGTCGCCGATATGCGGCAGGGCACGGTCCATGATCACGTACATGGAGTAGTTGAGGTAGGCATTTTCGGTGAAGTCAGCCAGCGACCGGCGTTCTACGCCATCTAAGCTGTCTGCAAGGTTATCGCTCATGCGGGCCTCATCGGTTCGTTGTCTGGCGCAGCAGCATGGTGCCGCCGCGCTGAGTAAATTCAAGTTTGTTCAGGGCGCTCATGCCGAGCAGCACCTGATCGCCATGCAGCCCCGGCGCCACCAGTGCGCGGACGTCCCGCAGCACGATGTCGCCCAGTTGCAGGCGGTCGATACGGGTGCGATAGCCCTGGCTCAGGCCATTGGCCGTGCTCAGGGTCACACCGAAACCTTCTTCCAGCCGGAGGTTTTTCGCCACCTCAGCCGGGATTGCCACGTCGGTCGCGCCGGTGTCGAGCATGAACTCCACCGGCCGACCGTTGATCAGGCCACTGGCGACAAAATGTCCCTGGGCGTTGCCGATCAGTTTCACTTCGATAAAGCCGTTGCCCTGCTGCGAAGCCACTTCCACATTGGGATTGCGCTGGCGCTCTTCCCACTGGCCGAAAAACCGCGTGGCCAGAAACAGCGCCGCGCACCACGCCAGAATCATCAGCACCCGACCGGCGCGTTTGCCCGGCGGTTGCTGGCTCATGGCTTGGCGCTCCAGCCACCCTCAGGCGCGGCGAAGCGCCAGATGATCGGGCGAACCTCGCCATCGGCGCGCGGGCCGAAATTGTTGTCGACGCCGATCCAGGCACCCTGTGCATCGACGACCAGCGCCTCTTCCAGCCCGAAGTTCTGCTCGTAACGACGATTGGCCTGCAACAGCTCGGCCGCATACGACCAGCAGAGCTCGACCTTGGCCGTCTGCGCATCCCGTCGACAGATCTGGTACGCGTTGCGCTCAAGGGTAAACAGCTTGCCGTTGAACAGGGAGATATCGGAAAAATCCCGATTGACCGGACGGGCTTTCGGAAACTGCGGCGGTTGCATTTCCATGCCGCCCTCGCTGAGCAACACGCAGCGACCGTCACAATCCCACACCGTCTGCTGGCGCTTGATCAGCAACAAGCCACGGCTTTGCCGCTCGGCGGCCAGCCACATCTGATCGCCCGCCGGGTTGATCGCCAGGCCTTCGAATATCGCATTGAATTGCAGCAACATCCCGCTGGCCCGCGCTTCGCGCACCATCATCGGCGAGATTTTCAGCCACGACGACGGCCCCTGCGGCGGCACTTGCAGCACGGCCGCGTGGGCTTCGCTGACGATGTAGCGGTTACCGGCGCTGTCGCAGCTGATGCCTTCGAAATCCAGATCGCCGCCCCGAATGAACGACGCTGCCCAGGTTCGCGAGCTGATGCCCCACGGCAAACCGCTGTCCGGCACTTTCGGCGGATCGATGCGCACGGCCGTGGCCTGCCAGACCCGATCGCGGATATCGAGACGGTAGATCTGATCATCGTCGCGATCCGAAACGGTCCACAAGTCATTGCCGCACAAGGCCAGCCCCGACAGGTTGCCGCCGCGCATGCCTTCGACCGGGTGCTCGGCGAGCACGCGCAGTTCTTGCGCAGGCTCTGCCGACACCGTCATCGAACCCAGCAGCAACGCACCCGCCAAGGCCCAGCCAAACCGCATCAGGCCAGAACCTCGGCGAGGTTGCCCTTGGATTCGAGCCAGGTCTTGCGGTCGCCGGCGCGTTTCTTCGCCAGCAGCATGTCCATCATTTCCGAGGTCTCGGCGAAGTCGTCCCCAAGGGTCAACTGCACCAGGCGCCGGGTATTCGGGTCCATGGTGGTTTCACGCAGTTGCGGCGGGTTCATTTCACCCAGGCCTTTGAATCGGGTGACCTGCGGCTTGCCGCGTTTCTTCTCGGCCACCAGACGGTCGAGAATCCCGTCGCGCTCGGCGTCGTCCAGGGCGTAGAAAATCTCTTTGCCCAGGTCGATGCGGTAGAGCGGCGGCATCGCCACGTAGACGTGACCGGCATCCACCAGCGGGCGGAAATGCTGGACGAACAAGGCGCACAACAATGTTGCGATGTGCAGACCGTCGGAGTCGGCGTCGGCGAGGATGCAGATCTTGCCGTAGCGCAGCTGGCTCATGTCCTCGGCGCCCGGATCGACACCGATGGCCACGGCAATGTTGTGCACCTCCTGACTGGCCAGCACTTCGCTGCCGTCGACTTCCCAAGTGTTGAGGATCTTGCCGCGCAACGGCAGGATCGCCTGGAATTCCTTGTCCCGCGCCTGCTTGGCAGAACCGCCGGCGGAATCACCTTCCACCAGGAACAGCTCGGAACGCATCGGATCCTGCCCGGCGCAATCGGCCAGTTTGCCCGGCAACGCCGGCCCCTGGGTGATGCGCTTGCGCTCGACTTTCTTGCTGGCCTTCAGGCGACGGCCGGCGTTGCTGATTGCCAGTTCGGCCAGCGCCAGACCGGTTTCAGGGTTGGCGTTGAGCCACAGGCTGAACGCGTCCTTGACCACACCGGAAACGAAAGCCGCTGCTTCACGAGACGACAGACGCTCCTTGGTCTGGCCGGAGAATTGCGGCTCCTGCATCTTCATCGACAGGACGAAAGCAATGCGCTCCCAAACGTCTTCCGGCGCCAGCTTCACGCCACGCGGCAGCAGACTGCGGAATTCGCAGAACTCGCGCATCGCATCAAGCAGGCCCTGACGCAGACCGTTGACGTGGGTGCCGCCCTGCTCCGTCGGGATCAGGTTGACGTAGCTTTCAGTGACCGAGGTGCCACCTTCCGGCAGCCACAGCAAGGCCCACTCGACCGCTTCCTTGGTACCGGCCAGGTTGCCGCAGAACGGCGCGTCCGGCAGGCGCTCGAATTCGCTGACCGCGTCCACCAGGTAGGAACGCAGGCCATCTTCGTAATGCCACTCGACCTTCTCGCCAGTGCCTTTGTCTTCGAAACTGATCAGCAGCCCCGGGCACAGAACGGCCTTGGCCTTGAGCACGTGCTTGAGGCGGCTGATGGAGAATTTCGGCGAATCGAAGTATTTCGGATCCGGCGCGAAGTACACGCTGGTCCCGGTATTGCGCTTGCCGACGGTGCCGATCACTTGCAGATCGGTGGCCTTGAAGCCGTCGGCAAAGGTCATTTCATATTCGTTGCCGTCACGCTTGACCCGCACCCGTACCTGGGTCGACAAGGCGTTGACCACGGAAATACCCACCCCGTGCAGACCACCGGAGAACTGGTAGTTCTTGTTGGAAAACTTGCCGCCCGCATGGAGCTTGGTGAGGATCAGCTCGACGCCCGACACACCCTCTTCCGGATGGATGTCGACCGGCATGCCACGGCCGTCGTCGCAGACTTCCAGCGAATGATCGGCATGGAGGATGACCTGGATCGATTTGGCGTGGCCGGCCAGGGCTTCGTCGACGCTGTTGTCGATGACTTCCTGGGCAAGGTGGTTCGGCCGACTGGTGTCGGTGTACATGCCGGGGCGCTTGCGCACCGGGTCGAGGCCCGAGAGGACTTCGATGGCGTCGGCGTTATAGGAGCTAGCGCTGGGAGTGGCCATAGGGTCTCGTCGTCAGTGATTCAATGAAAATGGGGCAAGACTTCACAGTGCGGTGAAATCGATTGCCTGATAGGTATCGGCACCAATCCCGGCAAAGCTGAGCAATGCCGGCAATTGTGTAACAAATCCCTGGAAACTGTGGTCGCCGCCGGCCTGAATGCGCAAGGCGCAGGCCCGGTAATACTGCTGGGCAAGGCGATAATCCAGCGTTTCATCCCCGGTCTGCAACCATACCTGATAACGCTGCGGATCCTGCGGCGCCGGCACTTCCAGCTCGGCCAGGGCCGTCACGTGGTCGTGGGTCAGCTCCCAGGTTTCGTCGGTGTACAGGTTTTTCTGGGTGCCCAGGTATCCGTCGAACATCCGGTGCGGACTGACGGCCGGGTTGACCAGCAGGGCTTTCAAGCCATGGCGCTCGGCCAGGTGAGTCGCATAGTAGCCGCCGAGCGAGCTTCCCACCAGCAATGGCCGGCCGAGTTCGGCGATTGCCTGTTCCAGCTGACCGATGGCTTCGCGCGGGTGGTGATGCAGCGCCGGCACACGCAGTTGATCGCTCAAACCCAGCCGCTCCATCACCTCGACCAGCTGACAGGCCTTTTTCGAGGCCGGCGCACTGTTGAAACCATGGATATAGAGAATCGAACCGGACATTTGAGCTCCCTGGGCGTCGGCTGAAGAAAGCGGAGTTTACAGGGAGTCGAGGGGTGTTGGGCCAGCACCCGAGGAAATCAGCGCTGCGCCCTTTGATCAGTAACCGTCGGAGCCGTAATCAACGGTGAACCGGAAATCGGTGACACGCTCCACGCCCGTCTCAATCCGACCATCTGGCAACAAGCGCAACCAGCGATACCCCGGTGCCTGCTCGCCGACCTTGAAGTCTTCACTGCCCGGCTCGAACTGGATGCAGGTCGACGGCGATGCCATCAGCCTTACGCCGTTGCGCTCGCGGTCGATCTCCTGATGCACATGCCCCCACAGCACGGCACGGGCCTGCGGGAAACGATCGAGCACCTCGAAAAAGGCTTCCGGATTGCGCAAGCCGATCGGCTCCATCCAGGCGCAATCGATCGACATCGGGTGATGGTGAAAGCACACCAGATGATGGCGATCCGGCGCTTCGCTCAGGGCGCGGGCGAGCAGTTGCAGTTGATCATCCTGCAAATACCCCGGCACCGATCCGGGCACCGCCGAATCGAGCAGGGTCACGCGCCAGTTGCCGACGTCCACTACAGACTCCAGCAACGCACTCTTCACCGTCGCCTGCGCCATGATCTGTGGCTCGTCGTGGTTGCCGGGAATCCAGCGGGCCGGAGCATCGATCTGCGCCGTCATCTGCCGGAATTGCTGGTAGGACTCCAGCGTACCGTCCTGGGACAGGTCGCCGCTGGCAACGATCAGGTCGATCCGCGGTTGCTGTTCGAGCACCAGCTCGATGACTTTTTGCAGGCTCTCGCGGGTGTTCATGCCCAGAAGGGTTCCGTCCGCCTCGGCGAACAAATGACTGTCAGAGAGCTGCACCAGCAACGCCGTGTCGGCGGTGGTCAAAGTCGATACGCTCGGCAAGGCGTTCTCCCCCGGGATCGCGGGACTGGATAGGTGCGGCAATTATGCGGGGGGACAGCGCAAAGAGAAACCGGCGAACCGGACGCAGTTCACAACTTGCGGTGGTTATCGGACCGCCGCGTATTCGTGTCCGCACGCCAGGCAATGACTCAGCCACTCGCCCAGGAACAGATTGAGCTGGGCCTTCTCGTCCGGCTGATGCATGGCCGCATTCGGGTAAGGATAGACGCCGCGAAACCGTCGCGCATGCTCGGCGCTGATCACCTCGGCCATGCGCGCGTCGTGATAGACCTGCACTTCCAGTTGCGGCACCGGCAGCCACGGCAGGCTGTGTTCCTGACGCACCTGCAGGGTCGTGGTGTAAGGACAGGCCTGTAGCACTTCCAGGGTCAGTACGCCGAGCATCTGGTCGCCCTGGGTCACGGCGATTCGCCGTGCCTCGGGGTCGCTGCGCATGTCCGGCAACAGTCGCATCAGGCGCGCGTAGTTCGCCTCGCAGGCGGCTTGCAGGCCCACGAGGTCGACGCGGTAGCGATCGCGCAGCTTGTTTACGACCATAGCCCCCTCACTTCGGCGCGATTGAGCGCCAGCCACTGCAAGGCGATGATGCTCGCCGCATTGGCAATCCGTCCGTCACGTACGGCCTGCAGGGCATCTTCAAAAGCCCAGACCGTGACGCGAATATCTTCAGCTTCTTCCTCCAGCCCATGCAGGCCGCCCGCGCCTTCGGTGCTGCAACGCCCCAGATACAAATGCACGAATTCGTTGCTGCCGCCCGGCGATGGAAAGTATTTGGTCATCGGCCACAGGGCCTTGATGTCCAGCCCAGCTTCCTCCTGTGCCTCGCGGTGAGCAACTTCTTCCGGCTGTTCGTCCTTGTCGATCAGACCGGCGACCAGCTCCACCAGCCACGGGTTATCGGCCTTGCCCATCGCGCCGACGCGAAACTGCTCGATCAGCACCACTTCATCGCGCTGCGGATCGTAGGGCAGCATGCACACCGCATCGTGGCGCACGAACACTTCACGATTGATTTCGCGGCTCATGCCACCGGCGAACAGTTCGTGGCGCAAGTGCAGACGGTCGAGCTTGTAGAAGCCCTTGTAGCACTGCTCGCGTCGCACGATATCGACGGCGGTCGGAATGGCTTTGGCAAAATCGGTCATGAGCATCCTCTTTACTGCAAATCCAATACGAGGCGCCTTACCTGCGACCTCGACTTCGCGCCATCCTAACGCGCCGGTGACGTTTGATGCAGCCCCTTTACTGTCAGCGGGATGGACGGTGGAGGCGAAACCCACTCTAATTAGCTTAGTGGCGAACTGACCGCTTCGTTGAGAGTCGAAGCGGTAACTTTTTGCCTTCCCCTGCTTCAGAAAGGACGCCCATGTCGCTTTTCAAAATCGCCTCCGTGGCCGCCATCGCCCTGACCCTGGGCGCCTGCGCCAGCCTGTTCCAGCCCAACTACCGCACGCCGCTGGAAACCACCCGCGACGCCTCGGAAACGCTGAAACCGGGCTGTTCCAACCCGGACTGCCCGCTGGTGAACATCGATACGTTGCGCTTCCCGGCAGAACCGGCGCTGGACGGCATCATCGAAAAACGCCTGCTGCAGATGACCCGCACCGCACCGAACACCCCGGTGGCGCCGACGCTGGCAGCGTATCGCGAGCAGTTCCTGGCCAACGCCGGCCCGCGCAACAGCAGCTATTTGCAGGCGAAAGTACGCGAGCAGCATGACGGTCTGGTGATCATCGAAACGTCGAGCTACCTGGACACCGGCGGTGCCCATGGCACGCCGGGGCGCGGTTTCATCAACTATTCGCGTCAGCAGCACAAGGTGCTGACCCTGGCGGACATGCTTCTGCCGGGTCAGGAAGAAGCGTTCTGGAAAGCCGCGCAAGTGGCGCACAACAGCTGGCTGATCAGCACCAAGCTCGATCAGGAACCGGAGTTCGTGAAGAGCTGGCCATTCGTTAAAACCCCGAACGTGGCGCTGACCTACGGCGGCGTGATCCTCAAGTACGACGTGACCACCATCGCGCCTTATGCGCTGGGCCACGTCGAACTGAAGATCCCTTACCCGCGCCTGAACGGCATTCTCAAACCCGAGCTGTTTCCCGGCCGTAACTGAAAGCCCGACCGAGCACCAGTTGCAGCAGCCCTGCCAGCACCAGCGTCGGCAGGGTCGCGCCGACATCCGGATACAGATTGGCCAGCAAGTGATAGGTGCTGATGCCACCCAGCCAGGCCAATAGTGCCGGCCAGCGCAACGCGGCCGACGCCACCTGGGCACTGCGCTTGCGCAGGATGAAGTGATCCACCAGCACCACGCCGAACAGCGGCGCAAACACCGAACCGATCAGCAGCAGGAAGTTCTGGTATTGCGCCAGTGGCGCGAGCAAGGCGATCAGGGTGCAGATCACACCGATGGCCAGCGCCAGATGCTCGACTTTCAGGCGCAACAGAATCCCGCTGGAAACCGCGGCCGAGTGAATATCGGCGAAAGCGTTTTCCGACTCGTCCAGCAGAATCAGCAACAGCGGAATGCCGAGACCTGCACCGGCCAGCGCCAGCAGCAGCGCGTTGACTTCACCGCTCGGTGCGAATGCCAGGGTGTAGGCGACGCCCAGGCTCATCAGCCAGAAGTTGCCGATGAAGAAACCGATCGCGGTACCGCCGAATACATTCTTGGCCCGCTTGCCGAAACGCGAATAGTCGGCAATCAGCGGCAGCCACGACAGCGGCATCGCAATCGCAATGTCGAAGCCCACGGCGAGCGGCATCGAGCCATCCCCGGCCTGTGCCCACAAGGCGGCGAGATCAGCCTTGGCGAACAGGTTCCAGGTCAGCCAGATGCACGCGGCCAGAATCAGCCAGATGCCCCACTTGCGCAGGATCTTGCGCACGAACGTCAGCGGCCCGCTGACCGCGAGCAAAGTCGCCAGTGCCCCGAAGCACAAAGTCCACAGCATCGGACTGGCCCACAGCGAACCTTCGCTGAACGCACGGGTGCCGAGCAGGCTGGCCGCATCGCGCATGACGATGATTTCGAACGAGCCCCATCCGATCAATTGCAGCAGGTTGAGCAACGCCGGCAGGCTCGCGCCTTTGCTGCCGAGGCTGAGTTTCAGCGCAGCCATAGACGACAGGCCGGTGTCGCTGCCGATCACGCCGACGGCGGCCAGCAACAGGACGCCGACCAGGGTGCCGAGGAAGATCGCCAGCAGCGATCCCGACAGGCCCAGCCCCGGCGCCAGCAGCGCACCGGTCTGCAAGACCATCAGGCCGATGCCGAGGGAAAACCATAGGGAAAACAGATCGCGACCGCCAAACACACGCTGGTTGCCGGGTACGGCGAGGTCGGGGGAATAAGTACCGGGTTGAATGCTCAAGGACGTTTCTCACAGAGAAGCAGAAAAAAGCTGCAAGCTGCAAGCTACAAGTCAGAAGCGATATGCGGACTGCTTCTCCTCTTGTAGCTTGTAGCTTGCCGCTCGTGGCTAGACTTTCTTGTACAGCTGACTGCCTTCCTTCTTGAACCGCTCGGCCTGTTCCGCCAGGCCTTGGGCGACGTCCACGTCGACCGCGTCGATCCGCTGGTTGGCCGCGTATTCGCGGACTTCCTGAGTGATCTTCATCGAGCAGAATTTCGGCCCGCACATCGAACAGAAATGCGCGACCTTCGCCGAGTCCTTCGGCAGGGTTTCATCGTGATACGAACGGGCGGTGTCCGGGTCCAGACCGAGGTTGAACTGGTCTTCCCAACGGAATTCGAAACGCGCCTTGCTCAAGGCGTTGTCGCGGATCTGCGCGCCCGGATGTCCCTTGGCCAGGTCCGCGGCGTGAGCGGCGATCTTGTAGGTGATGATCCCGGTCTTCACGTCATCCTTGTTCGGCAGACCCAGGTGCTCCTTCGGCGTCACGTAGCAGAGCATCGCGCAACCGAACCAGCCGATCATCGCCGCACCGATGCCGGAGGTGATGTGGTCGTAGCCCGGCGCGATGTCGGTGGTCAGCGGGCCGAGGGTGTAGAACGGCGCCTCGTCGCAGCATTCCAGCTGCTTGTCCATGTTCTCTTTGATCAACTGCATCGGCACGTGGCCCGGGCCTTCGATCATGCATTGCACGTCGTGCTTCCAGGCGATCTTGGTCAGCTCGCCGAGGGTTTCCAGTTCGCCGAATTGCGCTTCGTCGTTGGCGTCGGCAATCGAGCCCGGACGCAGGCCGTCGCCCAGCGAGAAGCTGACGTCGTAGGCCTTCATGATTTCGCAGATTTCGTCGAAGTGGGTGTAGAGGAAGTTCTCTTTGTGGTGGGCCAGGCACCACTTGGCCATGATCGAACCGCCACGGGACACGATGCCGGTCACGCGTTTGGCGGTCAGCGGCACGTAGCGCAGCAACACGCCGGCGTGGATGGTGAAGTAGTCGACGCCCTGCTCGGCCTGTTCGATCAGCGTGTCGCGGAATAGCTCCCAGGTCAGGTCTTCGGCGACGCCATTCACTTTTTCCAGCGCCTGATAAATCGGCACGGTGCCGATCGGCACTGGCGAGTTGCGGATGATCCACTCGCGGGTTTCGTGGATGTGTTTGCCGGTGGACAAGTCCATCACGGTGTCCGAGCCCCAGCGAATTCCCCAGGTCAGTTTCGCCACTTCTTCTTCGATGGACGAACCCAGCGCGCTGTTGCCGATGTTGCCGTTGATCTTCACCAGGAAGTTACGGCCGATGATCATCGGTTCCAGTTCGACGTGGTTGATGTTGGCCGGGATGATCGCGCGGCCACGGGCGATTTCTTCGCGGACGAATTCAGGGGTGATTTCTTTCGGGATGCTCGCGCCGAAGCTGTGGCCGGCGTGTTGCTGGTTCAACAGGCCAGCGGCGCGGGCGTCTTGCAGCTTCATGTTTTCGCGGATGGCAACGTATTCCATCTCGGCGGTGATGATGCCTTTGCGGGCGTAGTGCATCTGGCTGACGTTGGCCCCGGCCTTGGCGCGGCGCGGGTTGTTGACGTGGGCGAAGCGCAGCTTGGTCAGCTCCGGATCGGCCAGACGCTCCTGGCCGAAGTTCGAGCTCAGGCCTGGCAGGCGCTCGGTGTCGCCACGGTCGTCGATCCACGCCGAACGCACGTCGCCCAGACCTTTGCGCACGTCGATCACCACATTCGGATCGGTGTACGGGCCGGAGGTGTCGTAGACGGTGACCGGCGCGTTGATTTCGCCGCCGAAGTCGGTCGGGGTCACATCGAGGGTGATTTCGCGCATCGGCACGCGGATGTCCGGGCGGGAGCCCTGAACGTAGACTTTTTGCGAACGGGTGAACGGTTGAACCGACTGCTCGTCGACCTTGGCCGAGTCACTCAGGTTGATCGCGTTTTTAGATTTTGTAGTCATCACGGGCTCTCCAGACAGCATCCAGGCAGTGGATTGTCGGAGCAGAACCTGAAAGGCACGGACGCACCAGGACTGGTGCTGTGCATCGTCGTCGAGCGTTCGATTGTCGAACAATATCCCGGACGAAGCACAAGAGGACTCGCCGGGTGACGAGAAATCTTGTTCCCTACGCAGGCGCTAACCTGATCAGGTTCAACGGGATCCGAAATTATTCGATCTCAGCCTCATAGCAAGGCACC
Organism: Pseudomonas sp. CH235; assembly: GCF_004368175.1. Lineage (NCBI taxonomy): Bacteria > Pseudomonadati > Pseudomonadota > Gammaproteobacteria > Pseudomonadales > Pseudomonadaceae > Pseudomonas > Pseudomonas sp. CH235. The sequence goes on along the minus strand of NZ_RRZJ01000007.1, from coordinate 61,575 downwards.
CCGACAAGAACCCGGCCAGTCTAGACACAACCGGCAAAGAACGCCAACACCGCGGCAAACACCATGATGAATGGCGCAATTGGCAGATTGTTGCCTGCCGCCTGCGCAACTACACTCGCTACGCCATGCTGCGCCTTGACGCTGCATGGGCTGCGCCTTACCTTTGGCGCCCGGATTATTTCCATAATATTCATGCTAGGGATCGCCTCATGCTGCGCAAACTCTCACTGGCTGTTGCCGTGTCTTGTGCGTCCACCACAACGGTCTGGGCAGCAGAAGCGCCTTTATCGACCAGGACGGATCTGGTCAGCGTCTATCAGGAAGCGGTCGACAACAACGCCGACCTGGCCGCCGCCCGCGCCCAGTACGGTGCGCAGAAAGAAGTCGTGCCCCAGGCCCGCGCCGGGTTGCTGCCGAACCTGTCCGGCGGCGCTGAAGTCGCCAACGTACGCACGTCGATCGACCAGCCCTCGGCCATCGCCAATCGCAGCGCGCACTCCTATCAGGCGACGCTGGCGCAACCGCTGTTCCGCGCCGATCGCTGGTTCCAGTACCAGGCCGCCAAGGACGTCAACGAGCAGGCCGCGCTGCAACTTTCGGCCACCGAGCAGAACCTGATCCTGCAAACCGCCGAAAGCTACTTCAACGTGCTGCGCAGCCAGGACAACCTGGCCTCGACCAAGGCCGAGGAAGCCGCGTTCAAGCGCCAGCTCGACCAGTCCAACGAGCGCTTCGATGTGGGTCTGTCGGACAAGACCGACGTGCTGCAATCGCAAGCCAGTTATGACACAGCACGGGCCAACCGGATCGTCGCCCAGCGTCAGGTCGATGATGCGTTCGAAGCGCTGATCACCCTGACCAACCGCCAGTACAACTCGATCCAGGGCATCGTCCACACGTTGCCGATCCTGCCCCCGGCGCCGAACGACGCCAAGGCCTGGGTCGATACCGCCGCGAAACAGAACCTCAATCTGCTGGCCAGCAACTATGCGGTCAGCTCCGCCGAACAGACCCTGAAACAGCGCAAGGCTGGCCACCTGCCGACCCTCGACGCCGTGGCCAAATACGAAAAGGGCGACAACGACGCCCTGGGTTTCTCCAACCCGAATGCGTTCGGTACGCCGTACAGTGGCAATGTCGAGCAGAGCACCGTGGGCCTGCAACTGAACATTCCGATCTACAGTGGCGGATTGACCAGCTCCCAGGTGCGCGAGTCCTACTCACGGCTGGACCAGACCGAACAGCAGCGTGAAGGCCTGCGTCGGCAAGTGGTGGAGAACACCCGCAACCTGCACCGCGCGGTGAACACCGACGTCGAGCAGGTGCAGGCGCGCCGGCAGTCGATCATCTCCAACCAGAGTGCGGTGGAAGCCACGGAAATCGGTTACCAGGTGGGGACGCGCAACATCGTCGACGTGCTCGACGCCCAGCGTCAGCTCTACACTTCGGTACGCAACTACAACAACACTCGCTACGACTACATCCTCGACAATCTGCGGCTGAAGCAGGCGGCGGGGACGTTGAACCCGGGTGATTTGCAGGATCTGACGCGTTATCTGAAAGCCGACTACAACCCGGACAAGGACTTCCTGCCGCCGGATCTGGCCAAGGCTGCGGAAGCGCAGCTCAAGGCCCGGCCTTAAACAAAAAACGCAGCCCTGAGGCTGCGTTTTTTATGGACGGTCGATCAACCTTCCCAGGCCATCGAGCAAGCGCTGCAACGCGCCCTGATTGCGGCGCATCACGCTCAGCCCGGCTTCCGCCATGCGCTGTGCGTCGCGCGGCAATTCGAACAGACGCTGCACTTCTGTCGCCAGACCTTCGGCATCATCCACTTCGGCCAAGGCTCCGGCGCTGCGCAGTTGCGCGGCGATGTCGAGGAAGTTAAACAGGTGCGGGCCGCTGATCACCGGTTTCGCCAGCGCTGCCGGTTCCAGCAGGTTGTGGCCGCCGTTGGGCACCAGGCTGCCGCCGACGAACGCGCTGTCGGCCAGGGCATAGAGAAACAGCAATTCGCCCATGGTGTCGCCGAGCAGCACCGACGTTGCAGCATCGACGCTCGCGCCGGTCGAACGACGCACCGTGGCAAAGCCTTCACGCTGGCACAACTCGAACACCGAGTTGAAACGCTCCGGATGGCGCGGCACCAGAATCAGCAGCGCATCGGGATGGTTGGCCAGCAAGCGACGGTGGGCATTCAGCACCACTTCATCTTCGCCTTCATGGGTGCTGGCGGCGATCCATACCGGTCGCTCCAGCGCCTGCCACTGGCCACGCAGTTCAGCAGCACGTTGCAGCAGTTGCGGGTCGATGGTCAGGTCAAACTTGATCGAGCCGGTGACTTCGACTGTCTCCGGGCGCGCACCGAGATCACGGAAACGCTGTGCTTCAGCTTCGGTCTGCACGGCGAACAGGCTCATCTCGGCCAGCATCGGTGCGGTCAGTTTGCTGAACCGGCCATAGCCCTTGGCTGAACGTTCGGACAGGCGCCCGTTGGCCAGCGCCACCGGAATCCTGCGTTTGGCGCATTGGTGAATGTGGTTGGGCCACAGTTCGGTTTCCATGATCACCGCCAGTTTCGGCTGCACGCGATCCAGAAAACGCGCCGCCGCGCAGGGCAAGTCATACGGCAAATAGCAGTGCTGGATGCGCGGCTCGTTGGCGAACAACGCGTGAATGCGCTCCGAGCCGGTCGGGGTCATACAGGTTACGGTGATCGGCAGCTGTGGATAACGTTGCAGCAGCGCGCGAATCATCGGCGCGGCGGCGATGCTTTCGCCCACCGACACGGCATGAACCCAGATGCCGCCCGGTTGCAGGGCCGGCATGCCATAGGAGAATCGTTCGCCAATCCGCTTGGCATACGCCGGCGCCTTGCGCGAGCGCAGCCACAGCCGAATCGCCACCAATGGCAGCCCCAGATAAAACAGCGCGGTGTAGAGAGTTCTATTCATGGCGGCGGAGTTTATCGGCTTTTGCCGCCGATCGCCCGCAGGTGTATGGCAAATCGCTCCGCCAGCCAACGGGCGGCTGGCCCGAGGGGTTCGTCGCGGCGCCAGACCAGCTCCACCACCAGCGCCGGCGGCGTCCATTCGCTGTCGAGTTCCACCATCAAGCCCTGATACGCCGAGTACTGCACCACGTGACGCGGCAGCCAGGCCCAACCGAGATCGCGCACCAGCCATTCGGCCATCACGTAGAAACTGTCGGCACGCCAGACCTGTGGGCTGGCCGGTTCGCTGCCGGGATAGACGCTGCTCTGAGTCGACATCAGCAGTTGCCGATGCTGAGCAAGCTGCTGGCAGTTGACCCGTGACTGCGCCGCCAGCGGATGATTGACCCCGCAGACGGTGACCATTTCCACACTGCCCAGCACCCGGCGCTCCAGCGCTTCGGGGATTTCGTCGTGATAGAACAGCAATCCGAGATCGGCACGGCGCTCCACCAGTTTGCGCGAAACCTCGCCTTGGGCGGCGCTGGTCAGTTGCACCTCAAGACTGGGAAACTGCTCGGCCAGCGCGCCGAAGCTTTCCACCAGCGCCTGATAAGGCATCGCTTCGTCCTGGGCTACCCGCAGTTGCGCTTCCTGCCCGCACATCATGGCCACGGCCCGACCGTTCAGGCGCTCGCACTGACGCAACACTTCACGCGCCTCTTCAAGCAAGGCTTCACCCGTTTCGGTGAGACTCGGCTGGCGACCGCTGCTACGCTCGAACAGACTGACGCCGAGGTCGTCCTCGAGCATGGCAATCGCGCTGCTGATCGCCGACTGCGCCTTGCGTTGCTGACGCGCCACGGCGGAAAACGAACGCTGTTCGGCCACCGCGACGAACACCCGCAACTGCTCCAGATTCCACTGCATGCTCATCGGCCAACCCATCTTGTAAACAGATAGGTAATGACTTTACCCCATCTGGGGAGTCACTAGAATGCCGCCTCAGAAAGCAACGCTACACACGAGGATTTGAACATGAACGCTTACGTCTACCTGGCCATTGCCATCTGTGCCGAAGTGATCGCGACCGTTTCGATGAAAGCCGTCAAAGGCTTCAGCACGCCTTTGCCACTGGTGCTGGTCATCGTCGGCTACGCCATCGCGTTCTGGATGCTGACCCTGGTGGTGCGCAGCGTGCCGGTGGGCGTGGCCTACGCGGTGTGGGCCGGCATGGGCATCGTGATGGTCAGCGTCGCGGCGCTGTTCATCTATGGGCAGAAGCTGGATATCCCGGCAATGCTCGGAATGGCGCTGATTGTGCTCGGCGTGGTGGTGATTCAACTCTTCTCGAAAACCGCCGGCCATTGATCCTGACCTGAGCCCTTGCAGGTAATTGCGCCGGCAAGGGCTGCCCTTCCTCCATTGATCATCGACAAATCCCCTTTTCCCCGAGTCTGTATACTGCGCCCTCGTCTTGAACACTGAGGTCGTTGCATGCCATCTCCAATTTCCACCGACGTGCTGATTGTCGGCGCGGGTGTCGCCGGTCTCTGGCTGAACGCGCGCCTGCGTCGCCAGGGTTTCTCGACCGTGCTGGTGGAAAGCGCCAGCCTCGGCGGCGGGCAGAGTGTGAAGTCCCAGGGCATCATCCACGGCGGCGCCAAGTACGCGCTGCACGGTGCGCTGACCGGCGCCTCGGAAGCCATCGCCGACATGCCGCGTCGCTGGCGTGAAGCCTTGGCCGGCAACGGCGAACTGGACCTGAGCGGCGTGCGCCTGTTGTCCGAAGCCCATTACCTGTGGTCGCCGGGCACCCTGGCCGGCAACCTCACCAGTTTCTTCGCCAGCAAAGCGGTGCGTGGCCGGGTCGATCAGGTCAAGGGCGATCAACTGCCGCCGGCTCTGCAAGACAAGCGCTTCAAGGGCAAGGTCTACCGCCTCGCCGAACTGGTGATCGACGTGCCGAGCCTGATCCAGCGTCTGGCCGACCTGTCGGGCGACGGTCTGCTCGCCGGCCAGAACATCGAGCCGTTGCTGGAAAGTGGCGTGCTGGTTGGCCTGAAAGTCGATGGCCGCGAGATCCGCGCCCAGCGCATCGTGCTTAGTGCCGGTGCCGGTACTGCCGACCTGCTGACTGCTTTGGGCCTGACTCATCCGGCCATGCAACGCCGGCCGCTGCACATGATCATCGCCAAGGGCCCGGGCCTGAAGCCGCTGTACGCGCACTGCCTGGGTGGCGGCACCAAACCGCGCATCACCGTGACCACGCACCCGGCGGCTGACGGCCAGTGGGTCTGGTATCTGGGCGGCGACATTGCCGAATCCGAAGGCGTGGCCCGTGAGCCGGCCGAACAGATCGCCACCGCTAAAAAAGAACTTGGCCAGTTGCTGCCATGGATCGACCTGAGCACCGTGCAATGGGCGACCCTGCGCGTCGATCGCGCCGAACCGCTGCAAACCGGCCTGACCCGTCCGGACAACGCGTTCCTTGCTGAAGAAGGTCGTCTGCTGGTCGGCTGGCCAACCAAACTGGCCCTGGCGCCGGACTTCGCTGACCGGGTGATTGCCTCCCTGGAGCGCGACGGCATCCAGCCGAGCCACGCTGCCCCGCTGCCAGAATTGCCAAAACCGCCGATGGGCGTTCCCGCCTGGGAGCAACTGCTGCCATGAGCCTGCCGACCCTGCACGATCTGCATCGCCCGCTGGGCAGCACCGGCCTGCTGGTTTCGCCACTGGGCCTGGGCACCGTCAAGCTAGGCCGCGACCAGGGCGTGAAATACCCCAACGGCTTCCAGATCCCCGACGACGATGCCGCGCGCATGCTGCTCAAACAGGCGCGAGAGCTGGGCATCAACCTGATCGACACCGCCCCGGCCTATGGCCGCAGCGAAGAACGCCTCGGCCCACTGCTGCGCGGCGAGCGTCAGGACTGGGTGATCGTCAGCAAGGTCGGCGAAGAATTTGTCGACGGCCAGTCGACCCACGACTTCAGCGCCGCTCACACGCGGATGTCGGTGGAGCGGAGCCTGCAACGTCTTGAAACTGATTTTATCGATCTGGTGCTGGTGCACTCCGACGGTAACGATCTGGCAATCCTCAACGACAGCGAAGTCTACGCAACCCTCGCGGCACTCAAGGCCGAGGGCAAGATTCGCGGCTTCGGCTTTTCCGGCAAAACCGTCGAAGGTGGCCTCAAAGCACTGGAGCAAGGCGACTGCGCGATGGTCACCTACAATCTGAACGAACAAAACGAGAAGGCGGTCATTGACTATGCTGCTGCCCACGGCAAAGCCATTCTGGTGAAGAAGGCGCTGGCCAGCGGTCACGTGTGCCTGAGTCCCGGCGTGGATCCGGTGCGCGCCAGCTTCGAGTTGCTGTTCGCCCAGCCCGGCGTGGCCAGTGCCATCGTCGGGACAATCAATCCGCTGCACCTCGCCCATAACGTTGCGACCGTTGCCCAGGTCCTTCGTGGTCACTGACGCCGCCTCGCGGCCTTAAGCAGGAGCCGACATGCCGCGTACGCTCATCAGAAAGAACCCGAGCAACTTCAAGACGCTGCCGCTGTTCGTCGAAGCCACGCCGGAAGGCCTGACCTACCAGAGCGTGGGCATGCCGCTGAATTTCTCCCAGACCCTGCAGCGGCGCAAACCGGTCAGCGTGGCCGACGCAGAGCGTTTTGCACTGGAACTGGCCAACCTCGGTGTCTCGGTGCGCCTGACCCTGCACTGGCAGAATCGCGATTACTGGGTACTGGTGCGCCAGCGCCGGCAGGATCGCGGCGACGTCGTGCTCAAGCTGATTTCCGGCTACGTGCCAGCCCATGAGCTGAATATTCCGCTGCACACGGCGATTCAGGAAATCGCCGAGGAATGTCTGCTGGAAACCCCGGAAGGCTGGCTCGGCGGGCGCTTCAACGACACCTGGCTGCCAGCGCCGTACGCCTCGGCGCTGCATTATCGCGAGGCCCTGCCCTTTCGCCTGACGCCGTTGTCCGGTTCGGCGCGGCCGGTGCGCTGCGCCAATCTGCAATTGCTTGAACGGCCGAGGGCTTACGTGCATTTGCCGACCGCGTCCCTGCAATTGATCTACGACTTGCGGCTGGACGTGCCCAAAGAAGCCAAGAACCTCAGCCTGTTTCATGTCGATGAACGACTGGAAGGCGATCAACTGGTTGCCCGACTCGACCGCAAACGTCCCGATCTGTATTTAATGCCATTGCAGGACGGCGAGCCGCTGCCTGAGCTGTACACGCTCAAGAAAGGTCAGTTGTACCCGGCGGGCACTCGCGGTCTGTACCTGGCGGAAAGTTTCGCCCGACAGGACGGCTGGCTGGTGCGCGATGAGCGGATTCGCTGGAAGGACTGGCTGCGCCAACAGGGTTTGACCCCACCGCCCAAGGACACGGGGCTGGCGCGCTTGCGTGGCAAGGCGAAGCAGCTGTTGAAGAAGATCGTGCCGCGCAAGAAAGTGAGTTCCTGAACGGCAAAAGACCGCGCCTGCGAGTGACTCCGGAGAGTCAGCGCAGGCACGGTCTTCATGTTTGCATCACTCGGACTTGCGGATTTTTTCCACAATCGCCGTGGTCGAGCTGTTTTCCACCAGCCCCAGCACTTTAACGGTGCCACCATAGGCTTTGACGATATCCGCGCCGACAACCTGGTCGATGCCGTAATCGCCGCCCTTCACCAGCACGTCCGGCTTGACCTCGCGCAGCAGGTTTTCCGGAGTGCCTTCGGCGAAGCTGATCACCCAGTCCACCGCACCGAGACCGGCGAGAACCGCCATGCGCCGGTCGACGCTGTTGATCGGCCGGCCCGGCCCTTTCAGACGGCTGACGGAGGCGTCGTCGTTGATCGCAACGATCAGGCGATCGCCTTGGGCTCGCGCCTGCTCGAGATAGGTCACGTGGCCGGCATGCAGGATGTCGAAGCAGCCATTGGTGAACACGATCTTCTCGTTGTGCGCACGGGCATCGGCGACTGCCAGCAGCAGTTGCTCCAGACCCAGCACGCCGCGCTCGGAACCTTCTTCACGCTGGATGGCGCGACGCAGCTCAGGGGCGCTGATCGCCGCGGTACCCAGCTTGCCGACGACGATGCCCGCCGCCAGATTGGCCAGCGCCACCGCGTGCGGCAGTTCTTCGCCAGCGGCAATTGCGGCCGCCAGGGTGGAAATCACTGTGTCGCCGGCACCGGTCACGTCGAACACTTCACGGGCCCGAGCCGGCAGGTGCAGCGCCGGATGATCCGGACGCAACAGGGTCATGCCGTGTTCGCCACGGGTCACCAGCAGCGCGCCGAGATCCAGGTCGTGCATCAGCGTTGCGCCCTTGGTCACCAGCTCGTGCTCATCGGCGCAACCGCCGACGATGGCTTCGAACTCGCTGAGGTTCGGGGTGATCAGGCTCGCGCCACGGTAAATCGAGAAATCTTTGCCCTTCGGGTCGGCCAGCACCGGAATGCCTTTGGCACGGGCGGCCTGGATCAGCGCCTGATGGTTTTTCAGGGCGCCCTTGCCGTAGTCGGACAGCACCAGCACCTTGATGCCTTCGAGCAGATCGTCGACCTGCGCGCCGAGGGCCAGTGCGTCGGTGGCGAACGGTTCTTCGAAGTCGATACGCAGCAATTGCTGGTGCCGGCTCATGACCCGCAGCTTGACGATGGTCGGCTGGTGCGCGATGCGCTGGAACAAGGCTCGCACGCCCGCCCCCTTGAGGCTGTTGCTCAGGCTGTCGGCGGCTTCGTCGTCACCGGTCACACCGACCAGCGAAGCCGGCGCACCCAGCGCGGCAATGTTCAAGGCAACGTTGGCGGCACCGCCCGGGCGGTCTTCGATTTGCTCGACTTTAACGACAGGAACCGGCGCCTCAGGGGAAATCCGTGAGGTACCACCATGCCAGTAACGGTCGAGCATGACATCGCCGACCACCAAGACAGGGGCTTGATCGAATCGCGGCATGGACAACTTCATGGAGCAACCCACATACAAAATGAACAGGGGCGCGATATTAACACAGGGTTGGCGAAGGCTTGTGCGGCGGCTGCAACAGGATGAAACAGCTGGCTTTTTTGCTCATTTTTTAAGCAGAAAAGCCGCCAGTCGCTGGCAGGCTTCGCTCAGTTCGACCGCTTCCGTGTCGATCCGGCATTCCGCTGCCAACGGCGCCTCGTAAGGGCTGTCGATGCCAGTAAAATGCTGGATACGGCCCTCTCGCACGGCCTGGTACAGACCTTTCGGGTCTCGGCGCTCACACACCTTCAGCGAAGTGCTCACATGCACTTCGATAAAGTCGCCCTCGGCAAACAGTTGCCGCGCAGCGTCCCGCTCGGCCCGAAACGGCGAGATCGCCGCGACGATGACGATCAGGCCGGCGTCAACCATCAGCCGGGCCACTTCAGCCATGCGCCGGATATTTTCCCGACGACTCGCATCGTCCATTCCCAGGTCCCGGCACAAACCGTTGCGCACGTTATCGCCGTCGAGCAAAAACGTGTGCAGGCCGAATTCATGCAAATGCACTTCCAGGGTGTTGGCCAACGTCGATTTGCCGGCACCGGACAATCCGGTCAGCCACAGGCAGCGAGGATGCTGGGCCTTGAGCGCAGCCCTGTCCCGAGGTGAAAGGGCCAGGCCGTAGGGGTGAATGGCCGATGCGGTCGCCAGACTCGAGAGTGCTTCATTCATAACCGAGCAACTCATAGTCACGTTGATAGACCCGACGTACCAGACGCCGGGTTCGCAAGGTACAGAACTCTCGCGCCTTGGTCGGCTGGCGCAGCACGGAAACGTTGACGTGTGGCAGCTGACACACCATCCCCAACTGCTCGCAGACAATCTGAAAATCCCGCTCCAGGTGCTCCTGATAGCCGATGAAATCCATGGCCAGATGGCCCAGCGAGTCGGTCAAAAAATCGCTCTGTGCGGCAAAATGCAGTTGTCGCGAGATCGTCTCCGTATGCAGCCAGCGGGCAATGAAATCGTCGAAGTCCCGGTACTGCCGAACCAGTTGCTGCGCGGCATGATCACGCCCGCTCAACGTATTGCCGTGGAGAAACGCATAAGCCGAATACGCCCGCTCCAGAGGATCTCGTACGAAAGCAAACTTGTACGCAGCGGCATACTGCTCGGGAAACTGCTGCTCGTACCAGTACAGCGGCAGGTGACCCGGAGTCCTGCCGTTGAACATCGCCGTACAGATACTGCTGCCGGCGCATTTGGGCACGTGGATAAACAGACAGGAACGCTGCGCGAACGATGGGGGGTAGTGCCGATTCGCAGACATCGACTTGTTCACGACCTGACGGTCCACGACTGACAGTCGATCCAGCAGAAATTGCCGCTGTGCCTTGGGCAACAGCTTCCAGAGATAACGTTGCAGCATCGCAGTACCCACGCGAAAGGGATGGCCCTCTCGATTGAAGTCAAAGTTCGTTCGAGAACCTTAACAAGCGTGTTACCGGGATTTATTCAAGTTTGGTCAAGAAGCGTAAAGAAACGGATACATATCTCGGAAGCGCATTGCACGCCCCGAAGGGCGACAGGATGGGGCAGTCCCATCCTGTCGTCGGGATCAGGCGATGTCTTCAGCCGGAGCATCCAGGCCCATCGCATGCAGACGCGAGTAGTAGCCGTTCTGCGCCAGCAACTGTGCGTGGGTGCCACGTTCGACAATCTGGCCCTGATCCATCACCAGTATCAGATCGGCCTTCTCGATCGTCGAGAGGCGATGAGCGATGACCAGCGTGGTGCGGCCCTTCATGACGTGATCCAGCGCTGCCTGAATGTGCCGCTCGGATTCGGTATCCAGTGCCGATGTCGCCTCATCGAGAATCAGCAGCGGTGCATTCTTCAACAACGCCCGTGCTATCGCCAGGCGCTGACGCTGACCGCCTGACAGCAACACGCCATTTTCCCCGACCTGGGTGTCCAGGCCTTCGGGCATTTGCGAGATGAAGTCCATTGCGTAGGCGTCGGTAGCGGCCTTTTCGATATCGGCCCGGGGGGCACCGGCCAGGTCGCCGTAGGCGATGTTGTTGGCAATCGTGTCGTTGAACAGGGTCACATGCTGGGTGACCTGTGCAACGTGGCGACGCAGGTTGCGCAATCGGTAATCTTCGATCTCGACGTCATCGAGCAGAATCTCCCCGATATCGTGATGATAGAAACGCGGAATCAGGCTGGCGAGAGTCGACTTGCCGCTACCGGAGCGACCCACCAGTGCGATCATCTGGCCTGGCGCCGCACTGAAGTTGATGTTCTTCAGCACTTCGCGCTCGGTGCCCGGGTAAGTGAAACTGAGGTTGCGTACCTGCAGATGGCCGCTGACCCGGTCACGCTCCACCGTACCGTTATCCACTTCAGGTTCTACGTCCAGTTGCTCGAAAATGCTTTCGGCACCGGCAACCCCTTTCTGGATGGTCGAACTGACCTCCGACAACTGCCGGATCGGCTTGGGCAGCAGACCCGCGGCCGTGATGTACGCCACCAGATCACCGGCCGTGGCATCGCCACGCAGGAACAGCACCAGGAACATCAGCACGGCCATGGCGCTGTAGATCACCAGCTGCAGCATGGGCGTATAGACCGCTCCGGTTTTGGTCATGCGCAATTGCTTGTCGGTGTTGCTCTGGCTGGCGGCGGCAAAGCGGCGCTCTTCATAGCTCTCGCCACCAAAACTGCGCACCACGCGATAGCCCTGGATGGTTTCGGAAGCCACGTGAGTCACGTCGCCCATGGCCACCTGGATCTTCTTGCTCTGCTTGCGGAATTTCTTGCTGGTACTCCCCACCATTAAGGCAATCAACGGAAGGATCGCCAGCATGACGAGGGTCAGCTTCCAGTTCATCCAGAGCAGATAGGCGAACAGAAACACCACCGTCAGGCCTTCACGGATAACCACCTTGATGGCATCGGTGGCGGCACCGGTCACCATGGTCACGTTGAACGTGATGCGCGAAATCAGATGCCCTGAATTATGGGTGTCGAAATAACGATTGGGCAGCACCAGCAGTTTGTTGAACAACTCGATGCGCAGGTCATGCACCAGTCCCAGCGATACTTTCGCCAGATAAAAGTTGCCGAGAAACGACCCCAGCCCCTGCCAGGCAGCGATCAGAATGATCAGCAGCGGCACGGCCATCAACAACTGCAGGTCCTTGAGATAAGGAACATTGGGAAAGAGCACCGCTTCGGGATTGCTCAGGCCATCGACAAAATATTTGAGTATTCCCGCCAGCATTGGCTGGGTGGAGGCAAAAATCACGAAGCCCACGATACTCAGAAGGAAAAGGCCGATATAGGGCTTTACGTACCCCAACAGCCGAAAGTAGATCTTCAGGCTGGAATCCTGTTCCGCTTTGGGCGGTACGTCACTCATCGTAGGGCTCACTGATTAGGAAGAACGCGAAATTTTATCACAGGCACCGGGATTGGCCCGAGCCCATACCAAAACACTGGCCAGACCAATAGGCAACCAGCTTACAAACCACTCGGCCCTTGGGGTTCCGGTCAGGCTGGCGGCGTCGAATTGCATGGCCAGGCTCGAGAACAGCCAAATGCCAATGATGCCCCGCCCGTAGAGGGTTTCCCGGGCTTTCCATGCCTGGCACAAGACGGCAATCCAGATTGCACACCACAACAGCAAGCCTGGCAGGCCCAGCTCGATAGCGACATGGGTGAACAGATTATGGGCATGGTCAAAATACATGCCCGAAGCAAACACTTTGTAGTCGCCACCAAGACCCAGCCCACGCAGGGGGTGCTCGGCGATCATTTGCAGGCAGGCCATCAGAATCTGCGGCCGGTAGGAAACGCCGCGCGCCATGACCAACGGCTCGAACAACACGAAAGCCAGCATGGCGACAACCAACGCGCACGCCGCAATTGCACGGCTGCGGCGGTCACCGCACCAGATCGGCATGGCAAGCAGCGTGAGAAACAATGCCAATGCGGCGCCGCGACTCTGGCTGAGCAGTACGAACATGCCCAGAAACGTCATCGCGATGACCCAGACAATCTGCATCCGCCCGGTTTGTGGTGGCCACAGAACAAGCCATACCGCCGCCAGGCCGATGACATAGCCCCCGAGGATCGGGTGGGCCAGCTCGCCCAGGCCTTCCACGCGCGCCATCAGGACATTGCCATCGAGAAGGTAGAATTTGACGATAGCCGCGATTGCCGTGGCCGCCAGCCCGATGCCACCCCATTGCATGATGCGAATCACACGGTCGGGTCTGCCATTGGCGAAAACCGGAAAGAACAGAAGAAAAACCACGATATACAGCAACCGCTTGGCCTCGCGCCCGCTGTCCGCGGCGTTCGTCCATGAAAGACTGATCAAAGACCAGGCCAGAAGCCCGAGCATCGGCAGCCAGATCCAGCGCTGTTCATGAAACATCTCCCTGAGCCGGGCCCGTGCAGACCAGGAAAAGACCAGCGCAGGTATCCAGAGCAATACGACCAGGCCTTGCTGATAGGCTTTGTTGGTAGGCGCAATGGCAATGGCTAACAGAAACCACAACAGACCTGTCGACATCCATGCTTTCGCCCAACGTGTTTCTTGCATCAAACTGCTCCTGATAGAGTTCACCCACCCAGCCCGGCATGGTTAAAGCTGAAACTTTTCGGCATCATTGCCCGCCACAGCGCCCCGTTCTTTCCACAAGGCTTTTCACGATGCAATTTTCCCGGCTGCCAGAGGCCACTTTGAATCAAATGATTGACGGTGCCAGAATCCTGGAGGCCGATAGCTACGGGCCGAAAGTCTACCTGTTGCAGGATGGGAATATTCTGAAACTGTTCCGCCGCAAACGGTTTTTTTCATCCGCACTGTGGCGCCCCTACTCGAAACGCTTCATCGATAACGCCGTCGGACTGCAAAAACTGGGCGTTCCAACCCTTCAGGTCCTGCAGCTTTATAAACTGCAAGCTCCTGGCATGACAGCTGTGCTCTACCAGCCATTGCCGGGAGAGACCTTGCGCCAGATTGCCAGCAAGGAAGGTTTTTCGTGGCAGCAGGCATTGCCAGACCTGGCCGGTCTGATCCGCAATCTTCATGAATCGGGGATCTATTTTCGTTCGCTGCACCTGGGCAACATTGTGGTGACGCCCGACAACTGCATGGGCCTGATCGATGTAGCAGACTTGCGTTTTTTGCGGGCGCCGTTGCCCCGGTATCTGGTCAAGCGCAACCTGCAGCATTTCGCTCGCTATATTGAACGCGAGAAGCTGAACGAAACCTTTCCGATGCACGCACTGGAAAAGGCCGTAATGCCTTCATGAAAGCAGGTCGTGGGCAGCCTGGCTGAAATCGAGCCAGGCCTGGTCAGGCGCCAGCGCCTGATATTGCTCGGCGGCGACTGTTTCGGCCGATGCGCTGAACGCCCTCAGGATCGCGTCACGCCAGGCGGCCACATCCTGAACGGGGGCATACCAGCCGGTATCGGCCAACTGTTCGCGAAACACCTCCAGCTCACTGGATAAAACCGGAACACCCGCCATGACGGCTTCCTGCATGATCAGCCCCAGGCCTTCATTCAGCGACGGCATGGCAACCCAATCGAATGCCCGGTAAAGCTGAGCCGCATCATCCAGATGCCCCGGCAGCAAGACCTTGCCACGCAATTGCAACTCATCGATCCGCGCCTCCAGCACAGCGCGCCCCGTGCCTTCACCGAGAATCACCAACTGCAGATCAGGTCGCTGAAGCAAGGCTTCGGCGAAAGCGTCGAGCAGGCAACCAAACCCCTTGCCCGCGACCAGTCGCCCAACAGCTCCCAATACCGGTTTGTCCAGCGCAAGACCCAATCGCGCTCGCGCCTGCTCCCGAGGGAGAAGGTCGGCACGAAACGCCAGAGGATCGAAAGCGCTGCGCAACGTCATGACCTGAATCTGCAAGTCCTGACACAACGACGCCGCGAGGGTGTTCGAGACTGCAACCAGCGTCAGTTGCGAGGAGGGAATTCGTTTGAAGAGCGCGCGATCCGCAGGATGAAGCCGCGTCGAACCATGAAAGACCACCACCGCACGAACGTCGGGCATGGCTTCGATGACAGGCAGCAATGTACGTGCTACGCCAAGGCCATCGAGAAGCACCACGCGTGCACGGCTGTTTTTGAGGGCTTTGTGAAATCTGGAACGCATCCAGGGCCTCGTCAGCCGCCAGAAATGCCGCCCTTTCAACCGGGCGGAGGACAGCCCCCACTCCGTCACTTCGCCAACGCTCAGCCCACCTTCGCAGGCGCGGCCTTGAAGCAACCAGGTTTGAACCGGCTCCGACGAGGCGGCCTGAGACAGGATCTGTTGATGCACCTTATGAGTTGAGGCAAACGGAGCACCCCCGGCCCACATGACGTTGAGAATACTCATAGGGAACGAAGCCAATACCTGGGTTTCTGGAAAAAAGCTGCGGTGCATTTAATTGATGAACCAGCCAATACAGACTCCCAACAGCAAAGACAATACGAACTTTATCTGTTCGCGACGACTGCGGCGCGCCTTGCGCTGACGCTCGACAGCCGTTTGCACATGCAGACCGAAACCCGTGTGCATGACGGCGTCCGCTTCCAGCGTCATGGCCGTCAGATTCAAGTCTGCGTAGCGAATGGACAGCGCCTTCTCCCCACTGAATCCGGCAAAAGGTGCGCACAAGCGGTATTCCTTCATCCGGCGCAAGCCAGGATTCAGCGAAAAGCCCTGCCACTCAGGCTTGTCGGACACCAACGGGTAACAAGCTACCCCGCCGACGATCTCCCGCGTCTCCAGCCGAATGTAAGGACTGTGCACCCGCAAGTCATGATTATAGCTACGCAGCCAGACCTGCAGAATTTCCGGGCGCAGGTCGAGAATGGTCCTGGAGTCTTCCACAAATCCCGGGCGATAGAATTCCCAGTCGTCTTCGCAATGGAAGACATAGGGTGTGGTGACATGTGCGTAAGCCAAGTCGATTGATGCCAGCTGCCCCAGCTTCGGGCGATTGATGAATACGGTGCAATGCTCCTTCCAATGAGCAGGAATCACAGCGTGCACACCTTCATCCCCCGCATCCTCCGTGATGAACACTTCACGGATGGGAGCGGTATTGAACCGGTCGAAGCTCTCAAGCGTTATCTTGAGCAGATCCATTCGACCACAGCTGGTGACCACCAGGGTGATGTCACTTTCTTGAGTAAATTGCACCGGAATCTCAATTAGGTAAAAGTCGCCAGCAATATCGATTGCCGGGTAGTGCTTGTCAAATGCCCAGCTTCAGACGCACCTTTTCCAGAAGGCTCAGCGGCGCACGAGCCCGCAGTTCTGGCTTAAGTTCCTCGACGATACGTTGGCCGATTCGTGCAAAGCTGAACTGACTGACCGCGAGCTCGCGACCGTTGCGCGCAATTCGCGGCGCCAGTTCCGGATCGCTGCGCAATACGGCCAGCTTCTCCTGAAGCTGTGCGATGTCCTTGTAGAACACCACGTTGTGCATGTCCTTCAACCCCAGGGCCTGACTTTCCTCTGCCCCCTGATCAAACGCCAGCAATACACAACCGCAGGCCATCGCTTCGAAATTCTTGATCATGAATTCGCCCATGCCAACGTCGGCGCTGACAAAAAAGCGGATCCGGTTGAGCGTGTCGCGGTATTCCTCTCCGGACTTCGTGCGGGTAACCACCAGAGGCTCGACGCGCCCCAACTCGTCGAGCAAGGCTTTGCGACCGCTGTAGGCAACACTGTTGGTGCTACCCACGAAAGCCAGCTCGATATCCCGCTCGCGCCCCTGATCTTCAAGTTGTGACTGGTCGTAGCCCTTGGGCACGAAGACGGCGTCGAAGCCCTCCTGACGAAGGCGCTCGGTGACCACGAAGCCGGAGCTGATCACCCGCGCCCACGGCAAGCGGCGGTAATGCGCGCTGAACTTGCCGGTGTATTTGCACGGAATGTAATTCTGGTAGGCATCGTGTTCCAGAATCACCAGATTGGGGATCGTGCGGATAAATCCGACCTGACGGATTTCCTGCTTGAAACGAAGGAAAAACACGATGCGGTCATATTGCGTAACGTCGACTTCGCGCCGGAAATAGCGACGCAGATTGCGCTGTTCATCGCTGCTCAGCCACCGCAGATCGCACTCGCAATGTGCCGCAACACCTTCGTACAAGCGATCCAGAATCGCCCGCTGATCTTTCTGCACCAGAAATAAAACTTTCATCGTCTTCCTTGCCGCGACAGGCAAACAGAGCAACGCCTGAAGGTCTTTCCGCTCGAAAGCGGACGTACTTCAGGCCCGTACCATCTATAAACGCCAGAACAGTTCATGGCGTCGTACAGCCTTGCGGAAAAATTCGTTTTCACCGTAGGGCGAGCCCGCACGCCCCGCAAGCAGGCGCTGCAGGCCGCGCCGCAGGCGACGCTTGAACGGAGCCGGTGGTTGCAGGTCGTGCATCATGCCCAAGGCCATGGCTTTGTCACGTTGCTGCGAGAGCGTCAACGGCACGCACAATGGCTGCATCGGTTGCGACGAGTCGAATGTCGGCGGCAGGGCGATACCTTGCCCGCTATCACCCATCGGCCAGCGATCGTTATCGTGCAGGTGGTTGGCGTAGCCGAGCAGGACCGGTTGCCAGTCAAGACCACGCAAGACTTCCAGCACGGCTTCCTGGGCGCAGATGTGATCGGGATGCGGATCGAGCGTCGGATGCGGCAGCACGATCACATCCGGGCGCGCGCGGGACAGCACGTCACGCAGGTCGGCCAGCAGATTGTTCCAGGTCGGCGCGCCATCGGCATCACCGGGCAAGGCAAACGGATTCAGCTGACGAAACATCCGTGTATCACTCAAATCAGCTTCCCGCGAACCCACCGGCTGATTCGGCGCAGCCTGCATCGCCGCCAGTTGCAGGCAGAAATACCCGAGCTGCACGCAGTGCTCCTGCGGCACGCCGGCCCAACGCGGTACGGCTAGACTGTCCCAGGCACGCAAGCGCCCCTTGAGACGCGCCGCCTCGACCTTGTTCAGGCCCATCTGTTGATAATGTTCGGCTTCGATCTCGCCGGCGGTCAGCGTCACGATCCAGGCTTCACTGGCCTGGCTGTACAGACCGTAGGCGGCGAGTTCGGCATCGTCGGCGTGAGGGGCGATGACCATCACCCGCTGCTGGCGGTAGTCCGGCTGCTCCAGTGCCCACAGCACCGGCTCGCCGGAGACCCGGCAAAAGCGCCCGCGCAGACGCAACTGGCCTTGCGACAAGGCCTGCGCCTGCCCGCTGAGGTTCAGATAACGCAGACCGTTGACGCCACGTTCGAACGTCTGCGCATCGGGATGGGTGCCCCCGGCCAACTCGACCCGAGGATCGAAGAAGCGTCCCAGAAAGCTGCTTTTGACCTTCACCGCGAGGATCAGCGTAGCGTCGTCCATCAGCATCACGCCTTCGTCGAGGCGCAATTGCTCGCCGTTCAAATGCACTTTTGGCTGCGGGGTAAACGGCGGAAAGCTGTATTGGTAATCGTCTTTCGGCGAATAGAACAGGTGATCGGCGAACCACGCTTCGTGGGCGATCCAGCCAACCAATGCCAGCACCAGCGGCAACCACCAGGCCACCAGCACACCGAGAGCGATCAACACGACCAGTGCGATCAACAGGCCGATGCGTTTATTGCGCCGGTGGCGCTTGAGCAATTGCTGTTTGCGGCTCATGGGCTGACTCATACGGTGAAGACCGGCACAGGATTGCACCAGCGATCCTTGTATTCACGGTCGGCACGACCGAAGGAAAAGCGCAGCGGCTTGTCCAGTGCCCGCGCATGCTCCCAGGCACTGTGCGTATTGAGGAAACTCAGGACGCTGCCAGGGCTGAATTCGCGGGTTTCAGGGTCGACGCCGCCGTTGATGTATTCGACGCTGATCCACTCCGGGGCTTCAACGCGATACACCAGTTGAATGGCAATCGGCGCGTCGTTGAGGAAGATCACCGAGCCGATCAACAATTCGCGCAGCAATTCGATGACTTCGGCCATGCGTGCCGCGCCAGTGGCCGGAAAACCCCAGCGACGCTGAAACAAGTCGCAGTAGATTGCTGCCAGTTCCGCACTCGAGAAGTCGCTGACCGGCCGCACCACACCGCCCGCCTCTTCCAGCAGGCGCAGTTCACGGCGCTGGTTGTAGCGAAACTTCTTCGACAGTTCTTCGGGGGTACGGGCCATGGCCAGTTGTTCGGTCTGCAACTTGAGGCCGCTGAAGCGGTTTTCGTTGAGCGCCGACAAGTAGCGTCCGCGATGGCGCAGCGGGGCCTGGGCATCGACGGCGGCCGGCAGGATCAGCTCGGCGTTGCCGAGGTCGAACAAGCCTTTCTTGCCGCTGCGCTTGAGCACGTCCTTGGACAAGGCCAAGTCGCGGCCCCAGGTCGGGATCGCGGCTTTGACGTCGCCCCGCTGCTCCCAGGCCAGATAACGCACCGGGATGCCGGCCAGATCCGCCAGACGCTCGACCACCATGGGATGAGTCGCGACGCTGCCGCCGAAACGCTGCCAGGCCTGTGCATAAGTTGAGGCGTCAACGGGCGACCAGCCACGTTCGCGCCAGCCTTGAAATCGGTTGAGCATCAGCCCCTCGGTGCCAGATCGGTAACTTGCGGCAAATGCCAGAAGGTGTCGCGTACAGCTCGGTCGGAGAAGCGCTCGCGCAGACGATCGACCATCATTTCGGCGCATTGACGACGCTGCTGCTCGTCCATGCCGGCCAGATGTTTCAGACCCTGGGCCAGATGCTCGGCGTCACCCAGCGGGAACAGAATGCCCACGCCTTCGACCACTTCCTTCGCCCCGCCACACGCCGTGGCCAGCAACGGCACGCCGGCGGCCATGGCCTCCAGCAGCACCATGCCAAACGGTTCGTGGTCGGAGCTCAAGGCAAACACATCGAATGCGCGGAAATAATTGCGCGCGTCCGGCACCTGGCCGAGGAACAACACGCGATCACCGATGCCCAGTTCACGGGCCAGTTCCTTGAGGTCTTGTTCCAGACGCCCTTTGCCGAGAATCACCAGTTGGCTGTTGGCCGGCAGACCGGGCAATGCCGCAGCAAAACCGTGCAGCAGCGTGGCCTGATCCTTGTCCGGGTGCAGACGACCGACGTTGCCGACAATGAACGCATCCGCTGACAGACCGAGGGTCTCGCGGGCTTCACGGGCCGACACCTGACTCATCTGCAACGCCGAGACATCGATGCGGTTGTAGAGGGTGTGGATGCGCGCCGCCGGCCATTTCGGCAGGCAACGGCGCATGTCGTCGCGCACTGCATCGGACACGCCGAGCAGGCTCAGACGCTTGCGGAAAATCTGCGCAAAGAGTTTGCGCGAGCCGCGTTTGTAATCGCCAAACGCGTGATGCACGCCAATCACCGGCAGCGAAGTGCCGAGCAAGGCGATGTAGATCGGCTTGAAGCGATGGGCGATGCAGAAACTGAAATTGCGTGAAGCGGCGATCTTGCGCAGATCGCCGATGGCGCCCAGCTTCAGGCCACGAATGGCCTTGGAGCTGTATTCCATGAACAACACTTCATCGGAGGCGCAGGCTGCGGCCACCTCGCTATCGGCGGCCCCGGTCAGAAAGACCGTGGTGACCCGATAACCGGTGCCCGCAAACAGGCTGGCGTATTGCCGTGCGCAGTCGAGGAACGGCCCGTCATAGCCGTGACAGAACTGCAGCACATGGCGTTCAGCCGAGCGTGTCATAAGCGTTTGCGCCTTCTTTGACCACCAGGATGTCTTCCATGATCAGGTATTGCAGATCCGAGCCGAAGAACATGTTCAGGGCGTCGGTCGGCGAGCAGATCATCGGTTCACCACGGCGGTTGAGCGAAGTGTTCAGGGACACGCCGTTGCCGGTCAGCACTTCCAGCGCCTTCATCATGTCGTAGTAGCGCGGGTTGTATTCGCGCTTGAGCACCTGGGCCCGGGAAGTACCGTCTTCGTGGACGACTTCCGGCACGCGTGTCTTCCACTCTTCAGCCACTTCGAAGGTGAAGGTCATGAACGGCGCCGGGTGATCGATCTTGATCATCTGTGGCGCAACGGTGTCGAGCATCGACGGGCAGAAAGGCCTCCAGCGCTCGCGGAACTTGATCTGGTGGTTGATGCGGTCAGCCACGCCAGCCACGCTCGGGCAACCGATGATCGAACGACCACCCAGTGCGCGCGGACCGAACTCCATGCGGCCCTGGAACCAGGCCACCGGGTTGCCATCGACCATGATTTTGGCGATCTGCTCCGGCATGTTGTCGAGCTTGCGCCAGGTCGGCTTGTTCTCGTGACGGGCGCACGCGGCGATCACGTCTTCATTGCTGTACGACGGGCCGAGGTAGACGTGTTCCATCTTCTCGACCGGCACGCCACGGGCGTTGGACACATAGGCCGCTGCGCCGACTGCAGTGCCGGCATCGCCGGAGGCAGGCTGTACGAACAGTTCCTTGACGTCGTCGCGGGCGATGATTTTCTGGTTGAGCTTGACGTTCAACGCACAGCCGCCGGCGTAGGCCAGCTTGCCGGTTTCCTTGAGCACGTCGCCCAGGTAGTAGTCGATCATCTGCAGCGCGATTTTTTCGAACAGTGCCTGGATGCTGGCGGCGTAGTGGATGTACGGCTCGTCGGCGATGTCGCCTTCGCGCTTCGGACCCAGCCACTCGATCAGCTTCGGCGAGAAGTAGTAACCCTTGCCCTTCTCTTTATAGCGACGCAAGCCGATCACGTTGGCGTAGTCGGTGTTGATCACCAGCTCGCCGTTTTCGAACGAAGCCAGGCGCGAGAAATCGTATTTGCTGGCGTCGCCGTACGGCGCCATGCCCATGACCTTGAACTCACCGTCGAGCATGTCGAAACCGAGGAACTCGGTGATCGCGCCGTACAGGCCGCCGAGGGAGTCCGGATCGAAGAATTCCTTGATCTTGTGGATCTTGCCGTTTTCGCCATAACCGAAGAAGGTCGTGGCGTACTCGCCCTTGCCGTCGATGCCGAGGATCGCGGTTTTCTCTTTGAAACCCGAGCAGTGGTAGGCGCTGGAGGCGTGGGCCAGGTGGTGTTCAACCGGTTCGATCTTGATTTTCTTCGGATCGAAGCCCAGTTGCTCCAGGCACCAGACGATCTTGTTGCGATAGCGCTTGTAGCGACGGTTGCCCATCAGGATAGCGTCGAGTGCGCGGTCCGGGGCGTACCAGTAACGCTTGGCGTACTGCCAGCGAGCCTTGCCGAAAATGCTGATCGGGGCGAACGGAATCGCGACCACGTCAACGTCGGACGGTTTGATGCCTGCCTGCTCCAGGCAGAACTTCGCCGATTCGTAGGGCATGCGGTTCTTTGCATGTTTATCGCGTACGAAGCGCTCTTCCTCAGCCGCCGCGACCAGCTTGCCGTCGATGTACAGGGCTGCGGAAGGATCATGGCTAAGGGCGCCGGACAGGCCAAGAATCGTCAATGCCACAGGGGTCTAGCCTCTTTAGTCTGCATTCAGGCGCGATGCGCCTTGAAAAATGATGTGCCCTCGCACCGGGCGAGAGACAGCTAAAGGGCGGGATTATAGCGTAAACGTGGCGGGAATGACCCTGTGCGAATTGCCCCATGTCGTTCAACCTACTGAACCCTTGTCCATCGGCCTATCCACGGCCTGGTCGCCAATAAACACTGATATTCCCGTCCACCGTCTGGCGATAGATCGTGTACGGCAGAAAAGCCGTATCGAACACACCGGACAGGGTCAGATCGAGCAGGACGACCGGCACCAGAATGCCGGTAGGATCGGGCGGCGCGTGCAGCAGGCAGAAATCGTGGGCGAGTCCGCTGTAGATACGCGGAATCGACTGACAGTAGGTCTTCTGCTTACGCAGGCCGCGCGTGGCGTCTTCATCGTCCTGCAGCACCGTAACGGCGGTGCCGCAGCCGGACAGTGCCAGGGAAAATGCGCCGATAGTGATAGCGTTTTTGATGCTCAAGATTTGCCCTCCGGGAACGTCGGGGCAAACTAGCATCGGGGTTTTGCGAGGGGCAGTTCATGGGTTCCGGGAAGGCCGTAGGACAAGTCACAAGGATTTGTCGCCACATGCCTCACCCGGATCCAACTGCAGAAATGTCTTACGCGCTGGCGAAAACAATCACGCGGTGCCCGCTACATCTTTGGGCAACCGCTGATCAATCACCTGATACAGCGCGCTGCTCTCAGGCCAGTTGCGCATGAAGCGCGCACGATCCCGGGCATAGGCCGGAGCGAAGCTGCCCAACGAGCCGTGCTGACACATCGAATCCAGATCTATCAGCGCCCAGCGATCTTCCTGCCAGAACAGGTTATGCCCCTTGAAGTCGCCATGGCTGATGCGTTCGGCGATCAACCGCGCAAACAGCTGATCCAGCGCCTGCAACTCGCTTTCCGGCGCCGCACCGCTTTCAACGTACGGCGCAAAGCGCTCGATGATGTCCGGCCCGGCCAGATGTTCGGTGATCAGATAGGCCTTGCTGCGCAGCCAGAGAAAACGGGTTTCCAGCACCGCCAACGGTTTTGGCGTGGCGATGCCGAGGAAGGCCAGACGATTGCCTTCGCGCCAGGAATGCCAGGCGCGGCTTGGACGCCAGAAGCGCTTGAGCCAATGGGCAAAATTCTTGATGTTGTAACGCTTGATCACCAGAGGACGCCCGGCAACCTCGACCTTGCCGACACTGGCCGCGCCGCCGGTCTTGTACAGATGGCCCTGATCGAGCAAGGCATCGGCCTGCTCCAGCACCGGCAACATCGCGGGCTCTTCCTCACGACGAATCGAGCGCAGACCGAACGCGCCGCGCTTGACGCTGAACAGCGTGCACTCACGACCGACCTTGATCAGGTAATCCTTCAAGCGCCAGGCGCGCACCTTGTCGATCTGCTTTTGCAAGGCTTCCAGCGGCAGCGCGTGTTCGCTGTTGCTCAGCAGGTAATACACCAGCAGTTCTTCAGTGAACGGCTCGAGCGACTTGGGCAACTGGGCGAAGAACACTCCGAGGTTTTCCAACACTTTCTGCCGGGACAACGGCTGGCCGGCGTTTTCCGCACAGATACCTGCGCCATCGATCAGATACAGCTGACCGCCGTGGCGCAGCAGGTTGTCCAGGTGCAGGTCTTCCTGCCACAGGCCTTTGCCGTGCAATTGACCGATGGCGCCAAGCGCTTCGGCCAGCACCGTCGATTGTTCGTCGGCCAGCACCGGCAAGGATTCGACCTTGTTCCAGGCATCGCCGAGGCTTTCGGCGCCTTCGAGGAGCTCGAACAGCAGCCAGCCACCCTCGCCGTCCTTCAGGCCGTCGGCCAGCAACAACGGCGTGGTCATGCCCTGGGCGGCGAGCAGTTTCACGCCCTCCAGCTCACGCTGAAAATGCCGCGCTGCCTTGCTACCGACCAGCAATTTGGCCAGCACCGGACGCCCGCGCCACACACCGGCACCGACGTAACGCTGCCCCGGCAACACCCGCAGCAGACTGAGCAACTGCAAATCGGCAACGCCCGCCGCATCCGCGAGCGAAACCGTCAACGGCAGACTCGGCGTGCGCCCGGCATTTTTCAAGTCGGACAACTGCATCAGCGGGTCTCCTTGCGACTGCGCCGCGCGGTCAGCCGCGTGATCCAGCTGTCGACCAGCGAACTGTCCGTCGATTGATCGAGATACGCCGCCAGCAGCTCACGCAATTGCGCCTCGCTCCACTCCGGCGCACGGCGCAGCAGCGGTTCCAGATCCTTGACCCGGTCACGCATGCCGAACAGCAACGGGCGGGTCTTTTCCAGGTCGATCAACTGCGCCTGATAGCCATCGCTCTCGGCGCGCAGGAAAATGTGTTTTGGATAAAAGCAGCCGTGCACCTGACGCATACCGTGCAGATGACGCGCCAACAGGCCGCAAGCCTTGAGAATCGCCGACTGCTGCGCGGCATCGAGATCCGACCAGCGCTGCAACAGCGAATCGAGATCATCCCAGCCCTCCAGCGCGCGGGTCAGCAGGATCGCACGGACTTCACCGTTGACCTTGCGCTCACCGAAGAACGCCGCCTGCAACGCCGGAATGCCCAGCTTGTTGTAACGACTGATATTGCGAAATTCCCGGGCGAAGGTCGGCTCGCCGAATGGCGCGTGCAAGGTGCGAGTCAGGTAATTGCACTGGCGCTTGAGGTAATAGCCATGCCCTTCCAGCTCCAGACGAAACACGCTGCTCCAGCCGCCGCCATCGGTGTTGGGCTCATCCACGGCGTCGAGTTGCTTGGACCACAGCGCATCGAACGTGCCGAGACCGTGGCGCTCCAGCAGCGCACGATCTTCAGCGGCCAGAAAATCAGTCATTCGCGTCCCTCGAAAAATCTCACCACGTGGCGAATCCGTTGCTTGTCGGCGGCATTGAGCCGTTCACGTCGGCGATATTGCAGGTAAAAGCGCAGGCGCTGGGTGTTCGACAGGTGATACTTGGCTACCTTGTCGAGACAGGCCAGATCCTTGGTGATCCGGTACTTGAGCCAGAAGCCGCGCCAGAAATCGCCGTTCGGGCAATCGATCAGAAACAGCTGCGCCTGATCGTCGATCAGCAGGTTGCGCCACTTCAGATCGTTATGAGTGAAGCGGTGGTCGTGCATGACACGCGTGTAACCGGCCAGTTGCCGGCTGACGCCGTCGACCCAGGCACGATCCTTGAGCTTGGGATCGTTGCGCTCGGCCAGTGCCGACAGGTCTTCGGTGCGCGGCAGTTCCCGGGTAATCATCGCCCCGCGATCGTAGGCCATGCCGTTGCGCTCCAGGCCCCACGCCACCACTTCGGCGGTGGGAATGCCCCACTTGGCGAAGCGCTTGAGGTTCTGCCATTCCATCTTCACCCGGGGTTTGCCCAGATAACGCCGCAGACCCTTGCCGGCACCGCTGTAGCGCTTGACGTAATAGTTGACGCCATTGAGCTGCACGCGAATGACTTCGGACAATGGATCGCGAGTCAGGCGCTCGCCCTGAAGGGCAAATACCGCTTCGAGGCTACCGAAATGCTGCGCAAGTTCACTGTACTCAGGCTCCAGATTCCAACCCGCCATCAGAGCGCATCCCCGTAACGCTGTTTGCGCGCATAGAGTTTGTTGGCCTTGCCTTCGAGCCAGCTCAGCAACGGCGCTTCTTCGGCCAGGATCTGGCGCAGCGGTTGCTGGAAGTAGCCTTTGAGGAAACGCAGCTTGTCGCGGCGGGTCAGGCCGATATCCAGCGCGGAAAAGTACAGCGCCGCCAGATCCTTGTTGCGCCAGCGCTGGGTGATCGCCGGGCGGGTCTGGGCGCGGTGCAGATCGATCACCGAGAGTTTGAAATCCTCCGGGGTCACCGGTTTGTCGGTATGCAGCAGGAAGTGGCAGATGTAGCAGTCGCGGTGGTTGACCCCGGCGCGGTGCATCATGCCGGTCATGCGCGCGACCTCGGCGATCAGCGCCCGCTTGAGTTTCGGCTGCGGCGGTTGCTTGACCCAGTCGATGCTGAAGTCTTCGAGACTGATGGTCGGCGCCAGCTCTTCGGTGACGATGAACGAATGCTGATCCGCCGGGTTGCTGCCCTTCTCGCCGTACGCGACGGCGGTCATGGTCGGCACGCCGACTTCCTGCAGACGCTGGATTGCCTTCCATTCCTGACCCGCACCGAGCACCGGCAGCTTGGCGGTCAGCAGGTTCTTGAAGATCTCGCCCCAACCGATGCCCCGGTGGATCTTGACGAAAAAGCCATTGCCGTCGACTTCCGTGCGTAACGTCCGGCGGGCTTCCAGCTCGCGGTACACCTCGCCCTGCAAGCCCTCGACCTCGGCGAACGGATCGCGTCCGGCCCACAGGCTCTTGAACGGTTCAGCCAGCATCAACTTCATTTAAGCGTGCTCCGCCAGAATCACATCGGCCGCGTGCTGCGGCATGCTGTAGAGGTCGGCCGTCTCGGCGAAGGCCAGACCGTTGCGGCTCCAGGCCGCCCGTGCAGCGTCGTCGTTCAACATGTCAGTCAGGTATTGCGTCAGTTGCGCCTGATCGAACGGCTCGTCCAGCACTCGCCCGGCGTCGGCCTCGGCGATGTAATGGGCGTAACCGCAGACCGCGCTGACCAGCACCGGCAACCCGGCGACCAGCGCCTCAAGCAGCACCGTGCCGGTGTTTTCGTTGTACGCCGGGTGGATCAGCAGATCGGCGCCGAGCAGGAAACGCGGGATATCACTGCGCCCCTTGAGGAACGTCACGTTGTCGCCCAGGCCCAGCGTCGCACTCTGCATCTGGAACAATTTGGGGTCATCCTGGC
This sequence comes from Pseudomonas sp. CH235, assembly GCF_004368175.1. NCBI lineage: Bacteria > Pseudomonadati > Pseudomonadota > Gammaproteobacteria > Pseudomonadales > Pseudomonadaceae > Pseudomonas > Pseudomonas sp. CH235. The sequence continues at coordinate 34,364 of NZ_RRZJ01000007.1, read as the reverse complement.
CGATTACAAACAGCCGGGTGCGTTTCTTCAGCTCGGCAGGCAATGCGGCCAGCGCTTTCAGGCTGCGATCGACGCCCTTGGTCTTGAACCCGGAACCGATCTGCACCAGCAGCAGTTCGTCGTCCTTCAGATTGAATTCGGCGCGGAAACCGGCGCGAATCTGGTCGGCATCCGCCGGACGGCGGCGATCCTGGGCGATGCCAGGCGGCAGCAGGTGGAAGCGCTCAAGTGGCGTGTCGTAATACTTGATGAACAGCGGCTGCTGCACTTCGGAAATCATCAGCACTTCGGTCTTCGAGTCTTTGGCGAACACTGCGCGCTCGTACTCGGCGAAGTGGCGGTAGCGGCCCCAGCGGCGGTACAGCGAATTGCGCAGGTTCTGCGCCTTGTCTTCGAAGCAGCCGTCGGCGGCGTAGTAGACGTCCAGCCCCGGCATCTTGTTGAAGCCGATCAGGCGATCCACCGGGCGCCTGGCCAGGTCCGCTTCCATCCACGCGCTGAGCTTTTCGTTGCGCCGGTGATTGAAGAACGCCTTGACCGGCGCCACCAGCACTTCGAAACCGGGCGGCACGTCGCCTTCCCAGATCAGGGTGTAGACGCGGATCTGGTGCCCGCGCTTCTGGCATTCGAGGGCGATGCGCATGAAGTCGCGCTGCAAACCGCCGAACGGGAAATATTTGTACAGGACAAAAGCCAATTGCATCAGCGCAGCTCCTCAGCCATCAACAACGTGCTCAGTCGGCTGGCAACACGCTCGGGATTCAGACGCGTGAAGCACAGGGGCCACTCGCGTTTCAGGTCAAACTGACGGGCATCCTGCGCGGTCGGTTGATAGGTACATTTCTTTTGCAGGCACGGCGCGCACGGGAAATCGCTGCCGAGGTGAATCTGCAGCTTGCCGTAGGCGCCGGTCAGGCCCGGATTGGTCGGGCCGAACAGGGAAATCGTCGGCACATCCAGTGCCGCAGCCAGATGGCCGAGACCGGTGTCCACCGCGACGCAGGCCTGGGCGCCGGCGAGCACCTTGCCGACCCCGGCCAGGTTCAGCTTCGGCAGCACTTCGGCGTGCTTGAAACCGGCGGCGATGCGCTCGGCCCGGGCCTTCTCCAGCGGGTTGCCCCACGGCAGCTTGATCCCGACGCCGAGGTAACCGACCCGCTCGGTCAGCTCGCGCCAGTAGGCTTCCGGCCAGTGTTTGGTGTCCCAAGTGGTGCCGTGGAGGAACACCACGTAGGCATTCTTGCGCGGCAACTCGACCAGACGCTCGACATTGAGGCCGTAATCGCCCAGACCTTTGGGCAAGTCATAGCCCAAGGCGATAGCGAACAACTGGCGCACACGCTCGACAGCGTGCTGCCCACGGGCCACCGCCAGTTTGCGGTCATAAAAGCGCGCGGCGATCGGCTCGCGGGCCGAGCCCTTGTCAAGACCGGCCACCGGCGCTTTGACGTAGCGGGTCAGCCAGGCGCTTTTCAGCAGGCCTTGAGCGTCGATCACCAGGTCATATTTGTTCGCCCGAACGGATTGCTTGAAGCGTTTCCACTCGCCGCTGGTGATGGTTTTCCAGATGTTCTTGCGCCAGCGGCGGATCGCCACCGGAATCACTTTGCCTACGGCCGGGTGCCAGGTCGGAATCTCGGCGAAGCCTTCTTCCACCACCCAGTCGAACTTGATCCCGGGAATCGCCCGGGCGGCGTCGGTCAGCGCCGGCAACGCGTGAATCACGTCGCCCAGCGATGAAGTCTTGATCAGCAATACCCGCAAGTTAATGAACCTCGACCACAGAGCCCTGCAAACGCTGCAAGGCATCGTTGACCGCGTCCGGCATCAGCTGGCGCAGGCAGTTGTAATGGCCGAAACGGCAGGTGCGGTCGAAGCAAGGGCTGCAATCGAGGCCCAGACGGACGATTTCCACGTGCTCGGCCAACGGCGGGGTGAAACCCGGCGAGGTCGAACCGTAGACCGCCACCAACGGGCGATTCAGCGCAGCGGCCACGTGCATCAGGCCGGAATCGTTGGAGACCACCGAATCGGCGCAGGACATCAGGTCGATGGCCTCGGCCAGCGAGGTGCCGCCACTGAGGTTCACGGACTCTTCACGCAGGCCCGGAATCAGCCGCGCGCGAATGTCTTCGCCGACCGCGTGATCGTTCTTCGAACCGAACAGCCAGACCTGCCAGCCTTCGCGGATACGCGCCTCGGCGACCTTGGCGTAATGCTCGGACGGCCAGCGTTTGGCTTCACCGAATTCGGCGCCGGGGCACAACACCAGCACCGGGCGGTCGAGGGTCAGACCGAACTTGGCCAATGCGGCCTCGCGGGTCACCGGATCGATTTGCAGGCTCGGGCGCGGATAAGGTTTCGGCAACTCGGCGTTCGGCTCGTAGGCCAGCGCCATGAAACGCTCGATCATCAGCGGATAACGTTCTTTATCCAGCGTGCGCACGTCATTGAGCAGGCCGTAGCGGAATTCGCCGCGCCAGCCGGTGCGTTTCGGGATGCCGGCGAAGAACGGCACCAGCGCCGACTTCAGCGAGTTCGGCAACAGGATCGCCTGGTCGTACTGGCCGGCCAGGGATTTGCCGATCCGCCGACGGGTCGCCAGCTCCAGCGCGCCGTGGCCGAGCGGGAAGCTCAAGGCCTTGCGCACTTCGGGCATGCGTTCGAGGATCGGCCGGCTCCACTCGGGGGCCAGCACGTCGATTTCGCACTGCGGGTGGCGCTGCTTGAGACACTGAAACAGTGTCTGCGCCATCACCATGTCACCGACCCAACTGGGCCCAACGATCAGAATATTCATGTGGTTTCCATAAACGAACCGGGGAGGCTTTACGCCTCCCCGTCTCGAGAATCAGCTTAGCCCCAGCTCACGCCAGATCCGCATCACCTGCCGCCGTTCGTCTGCGAACTGATCGCCCGGTATCACCCCGGCGTCCTTCTGCAAGGCCTGCCGGTGGGCGGCGGAACGATAGGCCTTGTAGGCCTCGCGCAACAGGCTGGCGTCTTCGGCCGGCATCAGCCCTTCGTGCTCCAGCTCTTCCAGAATGCGGATATTGTCCGTCCAGCGCAGCAACGGCGGGTGGGTCTGCGACCACGCCAGAGCCGCGTATTGCACCATAAATTCAATATCGACGATACCTCCGGCGTCCTGCTTGAGGTCGAACGGCGCCGTGGCCTCGAAGGCATTCGCCCCGGTACCGGCGGCAGTGCTCTTGCTGCCGAGGTTGTCGCGCATCTTGGCGCGCATCTCGCTCACTTCCTGTTGCAGTTTCGCCAGATCCCGCACTTTGCCCAGCACTTGGGCCCGGACGTTCTCGAACGCCTGGCCGACATCCTTGCTGCCCACCAGCACCCGCGCCCGCACCAGCGCCTGATGTTCCCAGGTCCAGGCTTCATTTTCCTGATAGCGCGCAAACGCGCCGAGCGAACTGACCAGCAGCCCGGATGCTCCGGAAGGACGCAGGCGCATGTCCACTTCGTACAGCTGACCGGAGTTGGTCTGTGCCGTCAGCAAGTGAATGATCCGCTGGCCGAGCCGAGTGAAGAACTGCGTGCCATCGATCGGTTTCGGGCCATCGGTTTCGGCCTGCTGATCGCCATCGTGGATGAACACCAGGTCCAGATCCGAACCATGCCCCAACTCGATCCCGCCGACTTTCCCATAACCGACAATGATGAAGCCGGGATCGCACAGCGTGCCATCGGTGCGCAGCGGCGTGCCGTACTTGGCCACGGTCTGGCGCCAGGCAAGGGCCAGCACCTGCTCAAGAATCGCCTCGGCCAGCCAGGTCAGGTAATCGCTGACTTTCATCAACGGCAGGCTGCCGGCGATTTCCGAGGCGGCGACGCGCAAGCGGTGCGCCAGTTTGAAATGACGCAGCGCTTCCATCTGTTGTTCGAGGTCGTCTTCCGGGATCCGCGTCAGGCGCTCGCGCAACTCGGCGGCAAGTTCCGGCGCCAGCGGCGGCTTGAACAGCCGGCCTTCGTTGAGCAATTCATCGAGCAGCAGCGGGAAGCGGGTGATCTGCTCGGCGATCCACGGGCTGGCAGCGCACAGCGTCAGTAAACGTCGCAACGCGCCGGGGTTTTCGGTCAGCAGCACCAAATAAGCCGAGCGCCGGGCTACCGCTTCGACCAGCGGCAACACCCGCTCGAGCACCAGATCGGGATTTTCATGCTCCACCGCCTGGGCGAGCAGGCGCGGAATAAAGGCATCGAGACGTTCGCGGCCCAGACGCTGCATCGCCCGCAACTGCGGACTGGCGCGCAGGCTCGCCAGTGCCTTCAGGGCCTTGGTCGCGTCGGCGAAACCGCCCTCCTCCAGCTGGCGACAGGCCGCTTCTTCGTCTTGAGCCTCTTCCCACAGCGGCAGCCATTCACCGCCGACCACCACTTCGCTCTCGACGCCTTCGTCCTCATCCGGATCGGCGATCACTTGCGCAAAGTGCCAAGCCACCCGGCCGCGCCAGAACATCAGCTTCTCGTGGAATGCTTCCCAGTCGGCAAAACCGAGCATGAATGCGATACGCGCCTGATCCTGAGCGCTGTCCGGCAGCATCTGGGTCTGGCGGTCGGCAATCGCCTGGATCGCGTGTTCGGTGTAACGCAAAAATTCATAGCCTTCGCGCAGTTCGCTGATTACCGCCGGCGGCAGATAGCCCTGCCCTTCGAGCGTGCTCAACACCTTTAATAGAGGGCGCTGTTGCAGACTCAGGTCGCGACCGCCGTGAATCAGTTGAAAGGCTTGGGCGATGAACTCGACTTCTCGGATACCGCCGGAGCCGAGCTTGATGTTGTCGGCCATGCCCTTGCGCCGCACTTCCTGCTGGATCAGCTGCTTCATGGTGCGCAGCGCTTCGATCGCCGAGAAGTCCAGATAGCGCCGGTAAACGAACGGTCGCAGCATTTCCTGCAACTGCTCGCCCGCCACCTGATCGCCGGCCACCACCCGCGACTTGATCATCGCGTAGCGTTCCCAGTCGCGGCCCTGATCCTGGTAATACTGCTCCAGCGCATTGAAGCTCAGCACCAGCGCGCCGGACGAGCCGTACGGGCGCAGGCGCATGTCGACGCGGAATACAAAACCGTCGACGGTGATCGGGTCGAGTGCCTTGATCAGACGCTGGCCGAGGCGGATGAAAAATTCCTGGTTGTCCAGCGGGCGCTTCACGCCGACGGTTTCGCCGCCCTCGGGGTAAGCGAAGATCAGGTCGATGTCCGAAGACAGGTTCAGCTCGACCGCGCCGAGCTTGCCCATGCCGAGGATGACCATCTGCTGCGGTTCGCCGCTGCGCCGGCCGGTCGGTGTGCCGAACTGGTCGCAATGGCGGCGGTACAACCATTGATAGGCCTGATCGATGCTGGCGTCGGCCATGTCCGAGAGATCGCGGCAGGTCTGCACCAGATCGGCCTGGCGGTTGAGGTCGCGCCAGATGATCCGCACCTGATGCCGGGTGCGCTGGCGACGCAGGGCTCGGCCCAGTTCATCTTCGGTCTGGGCGAGGCTGACGGCGGCGGCGATCTGCGCGCACAACTCACCTTTGGCGAACGGCCGGTCCAGCTCACCGGACTGCACCAGCGACAACAACATCAAAGGGTCACGAACGCTCTGTTCAATGACGAAATCGCTGGCGGCGCTGACGCGGGCGAACTGCGCCCAGCGTTCCGGCGTCCAGGTGGAGAAGCCAAGATCATCTTCAAGTCCGGCGACGGCCGCACGGAACGACTGCTCCGATCGGCTGACCAACGGCAGGAGAATGGCGGGCAGTTCGGCAAGCGCGGGCAGGGTCATGGTCTATCCTTGATCGGCGTGTAAATGGCCGCTTGTAGTGATGATTGAAAAACCGCTACGCGAAGGACTGTCGAACAAAAGTGAGAAATAGCTGAAATTTCTTTTTCTTTGGCAGCCAGCATCAAACTTTCACCTTTTTCGGATGGCTAAAGACCAACCTTAACGATTATTCTCACAACGCAGTCGGAGGCCACAAGCCTTTCATCTGTAGTTTTACTACTCGTCTATACATTCGAAAGGCTGAAATGCCGGATGATTTGTAGTAAAACTACACGCCGCCGGAACAACCTGTCGGCAATCCAAGAATTTTAAATCGTCTGCCCACAAGGCCAGTCGCAAACTCAGGCAACCGATTCTGGAAGCCTTTCCGCCCTGGAGCAAGCCATGCAAGACCTCGATCCCGTCGAAACCCAGGAATGGCTGGACGCCCTGGAATCGGTTCTCGACAAAGAAGGCGAAGACCGTGCTCACTATCTGATGACCCGTATGGGTGAACTGGCGACCCGCAGCGGTTCGCAGCTCCCTTACGCCATCACCACGCCTTACCGCAACACGATCCCCGTTACCCACGAAGCACGCATGCCTGGCGACCTGTTCATGGAACGCCGCATTCGCTCGCTGGTACGCTGGAACGCGATGGCCATGGTAATGCGTACGAACCTGAAAGATTCTGACCTGGGTGGTCACATCTCCAGCTTCGCTTCCAGTGCGACCCTGTACGACATCGGCTTCAACTACTTCTTCCAGGCCCCGACCGACGAACACGGCGGCGACCTGATCTACTTCCAGGGCCACACCTCGCCAGGCGTTTACGCCCGTGCATTCATGGAAGGCCGCATCACCGAAGACCAGATGAACAACTTCCGCCAGGAAGTCGACGGTCAGGGCCTGTCGTCCTACCCGCACCCTTGGCTGATGCCTGACTTCTGGCAGTTCCCGACCGTTTCGATGGGTCTGGGCCCGATCCAGGCGATCTACCAGGCTCGCTTCATGAAGTACCTGGAACACCGCGGTTTCATCCAGCCGGGCAAACAGAAAGTCTGGTGCTTCCTGGGCGACGGCGAGTGCGACGAACCGGAATCCCTGGGCGCCATTTCCCTGGCCGGCCGCGAGAAGCTGGACAACCTGATCTTCGTCATCAACTGCAACCTGCAGCGCCTCGACGGCCCGGTTCGCGGCAACGGCAAGATCATCCAGGAACTCGAAGGCGTGTTCCGCGGTGCTCAGTGGAACGTGACCAAAGTTATCTGGGGCCGTTTCTGGGATCCACTGCTGGCAAAAGACGTCGACGGCATCCTGCAACGTCGCATGGACGAAGTCATCGACGGCGAGTACCAGAACTACAAAGCCAAAGACGGCGCGTTCGTTCGTGAACACTTCTTCAACACGCCAGAACTCAAGGCGATGGTTGCTGATCTGTCCGACGACGAGATCTGGAAACTCAACCGTGGCGGCCACGACCCGTACAAGGTCTACGCGGCGTACCACGAAGCGGTCAACCACAAAGAACAACCGACCGTCATCCTGGCCAAGACCATCAAGGGTTACGGTACCGGTGCGGGCGAAGCGAAGAACACCGCGCACAACACCAAGAAAGTCGACGTCGACAGCCTGAAGCTGTTCCGCGACCGCTTCGACATCCCGGTGAAAGACGAAGAGCTGGAAAACCTGCCGTTCTTCAAGCCTGAGCCAAACAGCGCCGAAGCCCGTTACCTGGCCGAGCGTCGTGCCGCACTGGGCGGTTTCGTGCCTCAGCGTCGTGCACAGAGCTTCAGCGTACCGACTCCGGATCTGGACACCCTCAAGGCGATCCTCGACGGTTCCGGCGACCGTGAAATTTCCACCACCATGGCGTTCGTGCGGATCCTCGCGCAACTGGTCAAGGACAAGGAAATCGGCCCGCGCATCGTTCCGATCATCCCGGACGAAGCCCGTACCTTCGGTATGGAAGGCATGTTCCGTCAGCTGGGCATCTACTCGTCCGTCGGCCAGCTCTACGAGCCAGTCGATAAAGACCAGGTGATGTTCTACAAGGAAGACCAGAAAGGTCAGATCCTTGAAGAAGGCATCAACGAAGCAGGCGCCATGAGCTCCTTCATCGCGGCCGGTACTTCGTACTCCAGCCACAACCAGCCAATGCTGCCGTTCTACATCTTCTACTCGATGTTCGGCTTCCAGCGTATCGGCGATCTGGCATGGGCCGCTGGCGACAGCCGTACCCGTGGCTTCCTGATCGGCGGCACCGCCGGCCGTACCACCCTGAACGGTGAAGGCCTGCAGCACGAAGACGGTCACAGCCACCTGCTGGCTGCCACCATCCCGAACTGCCGCACCTACGATCCGACCTACGGCTACGAGCTGGCGGTGATCATTCAGGACGGCATGAAGAAGATGACCGAAGAGCAACAGGACATCTTCTATTACATCACCGTGATGAACGAGTCCTACCAGCAGCCAGCCATGCCGGCCGGTGCCGAAGAAGGCATCAAGAAAGGCATGTACCTGCTCGAAGAAGACACCCGCGACGCGGCGCACCACGTACAGCTGATGGGCTCCGGCACCATCCTGCGTGAAGTCCGTGAAGCGGCGAAGATCCTGCGTGAAGAGTTCAACATCGGCGCCGATGTGTGGAGCGTCACCAGCTTCAACGAACTGCGTCGCGACGGCCTGGCCGTAGAGCGCAGCAACCGTCTGAAACCTGGCCAGAAGCCTAAGCGCAGCTACGTCGAAGAGTGCCTGAGCGGCCGTAAGGGTCCGGTCATCGCGTCTACCGACTACATGAAGCTGTTCGCCGAGCAGATCCGTCAGTGGGTACCGTCCAAGGAATTCAAAGTCCTGGGCACCGACGGTTTCGGCCGCAGCGACAGCCGCAAGAAACTGCGTCATTTCTTCGAAGTCGACCGTCATTTCGTGGTGTTGGCAGCCCTGGAAGCACTGGCTGACCGTGGTGATATCGAACCTAAAGTCGTGGCCGAGGCCATCACCAAGTTCGGCATCGACCCGGAAAAACGCAACCCACTGGACTGCTGAGGAGAAACTCTGTGAGCGAACTCATTCGCGTACCTGACATCGGCAGCGGTGAAGGTGAAGTAATCGAACTGTTTGTGAAGGTCGGCGACCGTATCGAAGCCGACCAGAGCATCCTGACCCTGGAATCGGACAAGGCCAGCATGGAAGTGCCGGCCCCGAAAGCCGGCGTCATCAAGAGCCTGAAAGTGAAGCTGGGCGATCGCCTGAAAGAAGGCGACGAACTGCTGGAACTGGAAGTCGAGGGTGCCGCAGCTGCGGCCCCTGCTCCGGCTGCTGCGCCTGCCGCCAAGGCTGAAACTGCACCGGCAGCCGCTCCTGCACCGGCTGCTCCAGCTGCTGCCCCTGCTGCCGCTTCGGTTCAGCAAGTGCACGTGCCGGACATCGGTTCGTCGGGCAAGGCCCAGATCATCGAGATCCAGGTCAAGGTCGGCGACACCGTCGAGGCTGATCAGTCGCTGATCACCCTGGAATCCGACAAGGCGAGCATGGAAATCCCGTCGCCTGCCGCTGGCGTGGTCAAGGCCATCAGCGTCAAGTTGAACGACGAAGTCGGCACCGGCGACCTGATCCTGGATCTGGAAGTGGCGGGTGCTGCGGCCCCTGCTGCTGCCGCTCCGGCCCAGGCTGCTGCTCCGGCCGCTGCGGCTGCACCAGCACCGGCCGCCGCGCCAGCTGCACCGGTTGCCGACAGCGTTCAGGACATCCACGTTCCGGACATCGGTTCGGCCGGCAAGGCCAAGATCATCGAAGTGCTGGTCAAGGCTGGCGACAGCGTTGAAGCCGACCAGTCGCTGATCACCCTGGAATCCGACAAGGCGAGCATGGAAATCCCGTCGCCTGCCGCTGGCGTGGTGGAAAGCGTTTCCATCAAGCTGGACGACGAAGTCGGCACCGGCGACCTGATCCTCAAGCTGAAAGTCAAAGGTGCCGCTCCAGCTGCTGCCCCGGCTCCAGCTGCCGCTGCTGCTCCGAGCGCTCCGGCGCCGGCCGCTGCTGCTGCTCCGGCTGCCGCTGCACCTGCTGCTGCCGCTCCGGTTGCTGCTCCAGCCAAGCCAGGCGCCAAAGTTCACGCCGGCCCTGCCGTGCGTCAACTGGCTCGCGAATTCGGCGTCGAGCTGAGCGCTGTCGGCGCCAGCGGTCCGCACGGTCGCATCCTGAAAGAAGACGTGCAGGTTTACGTCAAAGCCATGATGCAGAAGGCCAAGGAAGCACCGGCCGCTGCCGCTGGCGCAACCGGTGGCGCGGGCATCCCGCCGATTCCGGTCGTCGACTTCAGCCGTTTCGGCGAAATCGAAGAAGTGCCGATGACCCGCCTGATGCAGGTCGGTGCTGCCAACCTGCACCGCAGCTGGCTGAACGTGCCGCACGTAACGCAATTCGACTCGGCGGATATCACCGAGCTGGAAGCGTTCCGCACCGCACAGAAAGCTGTCGCAGAGAAGGCCGGCGTCAAGCTGACCATCCTGCCGTTGCTGCTCAAGTCCTGCGCACACCTGCTCAAGGAACTGCCGGACTTCAACAGCTCGCTGGCACCAAGCGGCAAGGCGATCATCCGCAAGAAATACGTGAACATCGGCTTCGCCGTCGACACCCCGGATGGCCTACTGGTACCGGTCATCAAGAACGTCGACCAGAAGAGCCTGCTGCAATTGGCCGCCGAGGCCGCTTCCCTGGCGGAAAAAGCCCGGACCAAAAAGCTCTCGTCGGACGAGATGCAAGGCGCCTGCTTCACCATTTCCAGCCTCGGCCACATTGGCGGCACCGGCTTCACGCCGATCGTCAACGCGCCGGAAGTGGCGATCCTAGGTGTTTCCAAGGCAACCATCCAGCCAGTCTGGGACGGCAAAGCCTTCCAGCCGAAACTGATGCTGCCACTGTCGCTGTCCTACGATCACCGTGTGATCAACGGCGCCGCTGCTGCACGCTTCACCAAGCGTCTGAGCGACCTGCTGGCGGACATCCGCACCATCCTGCTGTAAAGCGCTCGGCCCTCCGGCAACGGAGGGCCGACCGCGTTCCACGTTTTCGAGCGCCACACGCTCGTACCTCAACCCCGTCAGTTTGGCGGGGCTTTTTTTTGCCTGAAATAACTGTCGCCCGCATTTTTCCCACAACTTGCGCTGATATAAGCCACGACTCGAGTCCACTTCCTGTCGATATTTTTCAGCAACAGGCAACTAATCTTGGCGCATCAAAGTTGCACCAACCAGCCGGGTAACTTTATCAATCACCAACATTTATTCGAATGGACTCGAACATGCTGAAACCTACTGTCGGCCCGATCATTGGCTACACGACAACTAATCAGGTGCGGATCTTTATTCGCGGCGGACTGCAGCATAACGCTGCCGTATTTGCCGGTATTCGCTATCGGATATTGGATTCGAAACAATGGCAGACGGGCCAGTTTGTAAAACTGGATTCAACCCGCGACATGACTGAAGTGCTGGTGCTCGATCATTTGCAGGCCGACACCGACTACGAATACCAGACCGGCTGGTTCAGCCCGATGAGTCCCGTTCACAGTGTGGATAGCGTGGCGGAGTTACCGCTGCAATGGCCACGGGAAACGTATCGCCTGCGCACCCGCAGCCATCAGCCCTTGCAGCCGCGCGCTTATATCCTCGGTTCCTGCCGCTACTTGCGCATGACCGCCGGCATCCCGGTTCTTCCGCATCTGGGCGACCGGATTTTCGCGTCGATCAGTCAATTGATCGAAGGCGCACAACCGGCGATCAGCGCCATCATGATGTGTGGCGATCAAATCTACGCTGATGATTTGAACCTGTTCGCACCGGATCGCGACTATGAAGAGTTCATCGCAAAGTATCGTACGGCGTTTTCCCTGCCCAATATTCGACGACTGATGTCGGAGACTTCGACTTACATGATTCTAGATGATCATGAAATAGAAGATAACTGGCCAATGAACGCCAACGAGTCCGATGAAATACTGTTCAGCAATGCGATGAAGGCTTACGAACTCTATCAAGTCAGTCATAGCCCGGCTTACTCCGCAACAACTAACGGCACAATCGACCGTACTTCACTGAAACACTACTGGTATCAATTCAGCGACGGCGATATCGAATGGTTTGTAACGGACAGTCGAACTCGCCGCAACTTGTCGGCCGAGAACCGCCGCATCCTCGATGAAGAACAGGAACAAGCCTTGTGCAATTGGCTGGTGAAGAGCCCGGCGAGGGTCAAGTTCGTGGTCACCAGTGTCATGTTCTACCCCGACCGCAAAATGAACGGCGATGATGCCTGGGCAGGCTTCCCCGAACAGCGCCTGCGCCTGCTGGAAACCATCCGCTGGCATCGGCTCAGGAACGTCGTGTTCATTTCCGGCGATGTGCATGGCTCGCTGACCAGTCGCCTGAGCCACAGCGAAGACCCGGACTTCGAGGTACACACCGTCGTATCTTCGCCGCTGAGCAACAGCAAATTGCTGCCCTACGCCACCGCCGCGACCTTCATGCTCGACCAGCCGCTGGCGCAGACCGAGGCAGGCGAATACCGGCACGAACTGACCAGCCAAGTCATCAGCCAGGACAACTTTGCGCACATGGTGGTCGAGGCCGGACGGATCCAGGTCAACTATCACGACCGGGATGGCAGGCACCTGCAATCCATCGATATTCCGCTGCGATGAAATCCAGCGGCACGACCGTTCCGGATGGCCGAAGGCTCTGGAACGGCCATCTCCGCGCTTAATAGCATTAGTTTCCGGCAAGTGCTGGAGAAATGTTCACTGCAGCCGACATATTCTTATAGCACTTGGCCTTCATGTCTCTTGTCAGTCGGTGCCGCAATGATGCAACCTTGCCGCAGGCAACAGTAAAGAGGGCGAGAGCCCGGCGCGTTCAGCAAATTTCCAAGCGAGTTCCCTTCATGAAGAGCCAACCCGATGCCGCCAGCCGTATGGTGGCCGAGGTAGTGACGCAGTTGCCTGTGCCCTCGCGGCTCGGCATGCTGCGTTTCGAGCGCCTGAATGAAGCCAGCTGGGCGATGCTGTTTCTCGATCCCAACTGTGAACGCCAGTTCGGCCAGCCCGCCGTCGAGCTCTGCGCCCTGGTCGGCTCGCCCTACGCCAGCCTGATGGAGCCCGAAGCGCGCTATCAACTGCATGATGCGATCCAGCAACAACTCGGCCAAAGCCCGCATTACCTGGTGCGCTATACCCTGCACACCGCCGCCGGCGCGTTGAGCATTCTTGAACTCGGTGAAGCCTACAAACAGCACAACCGCCACTTGCTGCGCGGTTACCTGCTGGCGGTCGACGATGTATTCGACGAAGCGCCGACGTTGCCCTCCGTCGATCTGGAAACCCAGAATTCACGCCTGCAAATCGCCCTTGAACTCAACCAGCGTGCCCAGCAGGAACAGCTGCAACATCTGGAGCGGGTGCGCGCCCAGCAGGACCTGATCCTGCTGCTGGCCCGCCAGCGTTACAGCAGCCAGAACTCCCTGCAAGAAGCCGCCGAACTGATTACCCGCTGCGCCTGCGATATCTACGAAATCGACTGCGCCAGTCTGTGGAACCTTGAAGGCCAGAAGCTGGTGCCGATCTCGGCGTACCACCGCGCCACCCAGGAATACATCCTGCCGGAGGTCATCGACGTCAGCGGCTTCCCCGATTACATGGACGCGTTGCACGGCAGCCGCGCCATCGACGCGCACAACGCGATGCGCGACCCGCGTACCCGGGAAATGGCCGAAGCCCTGCGCCCGCGTGACGTCAACGCCATGCTCGACGCCAGCATCCGCGTCGACGGCCAAGTGGTCGGCGTGCTGTGCCTGGAGCAGACCGGCGTCACCCGCGCCTGGCAGTCCGACGAAATCGCTTTTGCCGGTGAACTGGCCGACCAGTTCGCCCAGGTCATCAACAATCACAACCGCCGCACCGCCACCAGCGCGCTGCACCTGTTCCAGCGTGCGGTCGAGCAAAGCGCCAACGCCTTTTTGCTGGTCAACTGCGACGGCGTGGTCGAGTACGTCAACCCGAGCTTCACCGCGATCACCCAGTACACCACCGAGGAAGTCCACGGCCAGCGCCTCTCGGAATTGCCAGCCCTGGAAAACTTAAGCGAGCTGCTGTTCGACGCGCCGTCGGCACTGGCCAAGAGCAACAGTTGGCAGGGCGAATTCAAGAGCCGCCGCAAGAACCTCGAACCCTACTGGGGCCAGTTGTCGATCTCCAAGGTCTACGGCGACAACCGTGAGCTGACGCACTACATCGGCATCTACGAAGACATCACCCAGACCAAGCTGGCGCAGCAGCGCATCGAGCGCCTGGCGTACACCGACAACCTGACCAACCTCGGCAACCGGCCTGCATTTATCCGCAATCTGGATGAACGCTTCGCCCGGGATAGCGATACCCCGATCAGCCTGCTGCTGGTGGACATCGACAACTTCAAGCGGATCAACGACAGCCTCGGCCACCAGACCGGCGACAAACTGTTGATCAGCCTGGCCCGGCGCCTGCGTAACAGCCTGAGCCCGAGCGGCAGTCTGGCGCGGTTCGCCAGTAACGAGTTCGCAGTGTTGCTCGACGACACAGACCTTGCCACCGGGCAGCAGATCGCCAACCAATTGCTGGCGACTCTGGATAAACCGATGTTCGTCGACAACCAGTTGATCAGCGTCACCGGCTCCGTGGGCCTGGCCTGCGCGCCGCTGCACGGTCGCGACCCGCAGACCCTGATGCGCAACGCCGGCCTCGCTCTGCACAAGGCCAAGGCCAACGGCAAACATCAGGTTCAGGTGTTCACTGAAGCACTGAACGCCGAGGCCAGCTACAAACTGTTCGTCGAGAACAACCTGCGCCGGGCCCTGACCCAGAACGAGCTGGACGTGTTCTATCAGCCGAAGCTGTGCCTGCGCAGCGGTCGTCTGCTGGGCATGGAAGCGCTGCTGCGCTGGAACCACCCGGAACGCGGCATGATCCGCCCGGACCAGTTCATCAGCGTCGCCGAGGAAACCGGTCTGATCATTCCGATCGGCAAATGGATCGCCCGCCAGGCCTGCCGCATGAGCAAGGCGCTGACCGCCGCCGGCATGGGCAATCTGCAGGTGGCGATCAACCTGTCGCCCAAGCAGTTCTCCGACCCGGACCTGGTGGCCTCGATCGCCAACATCCTCAAGGAGGAAGCGCTGCCGGCCAATCTGCTGGAACTGGAACTGACCGAAGGCCTGCTGCTGGAAGCGACCGAAGACACCCACTTGCAGCTCGACCAGCTCAAGCGCCTGGGCCTGACCTTGGCGATGGACGACTTCGGCACCGGTTACTCGTCGCTCAGCTACCTGAAAAAATTCCCGATCGACATCATCAAGATCGATCGCAGCTTCATCCATGAAATCCCGGACAACCAGGACGATATGGAAATCACCTCCGCCGTGATCGCCATGGCCCACAACCTGAAACTCAAGGTCGTCGCCGAAGGCATCGAGACTGCCGAGCAACTGGCGTTCCTGCGTCGCCACCGCTGCGACGTCGGCCAGGGCTACCTGTTCGACCGGCCGATTCCGGGCGCCGAGCTGATCCAGGCGCTCAAGCGCTATCCGCGCGGCCCGCTCTGCCTGTAAATCCCAAGACAGTACCCGCACATTTTGCCTAGTGATTAACGGGGCATCATTGGGCACACTGGCGGTCAGACTTTTTACATCCCATCCTGACTGAGAGGAACGATCATGGTTCTGCGCTCGGAAATTCTGGTGAACAAAAACGTGCTACCGACTAAAGAACAAGCTCTGCCTGGCCGCGAAACCCCGATGGCCCTGCCTGAAAAACACTTTGTTTTCACCGAAACGCCGTTGCTGGGCCCGTTCTTTCAGGACGTCGACTTCGCGATTTTCGGCCTGGGCTGCTTCTGGGGTGCCGAGCGCCGCTTCTGGCAGCGTGAAGGCGTGGTCAGCACCGTGGTCGGTTACGCCGGCGGTTACACGCCGAACCCGACCTACGAAGAAGTCTGCTCGGGCCTGACCGGCCACGCTGAAGTGGTGCTGGTGGTGTTCGACAAGGCCAAGGTCAGCTACGAAGAGCTGCTGGCGATGTTCTGGGAATTGCACAACCCGACGCAGGGCATGCGCCAGGGCAATGACATCGGCACCCAGTACCGTTCGGTGATCTACGCGACCCATCCGGAGCAACTGGAGGCAGCGTTGAAGAGCAAAGCTGTTTATCAGGCCGAACTGTCGAAGGCGGGTCTGGGTGAAATCAGCACCGAGATTGAACAGGCGCCGACCGTTTACTTCGCCGAGGCCTATCACCAGCAGTATCTGGCGAAAAACCCGGAAGGCTATTGCGGGATTGGCGGCACGGGCGTTTGCATGCCGCCGAGTCTGGCGGGGAACTGACCGCGACCACTGATCGTTCCCACGCTCCGCGTGGGAACGATCGGTCAGTGATCAGCTCTCGGCGATCAACCAATCCATCTGCCACCCACCCTGGGTTTGCCCAAGCTTTTTGGACAGCCACGGCAGTAGCTCACGCAATTCTTCCTCCAGCCCCCACGGCGGATTGGCAATCGCCAGGCCAGAGCCGTTCAGGCTGTTCGGCGTGTCCAGTGGATGCACGAGCAGCTCGACCCGCAGCAGTTTCGGCGCACCGGTGCCGGCCAGATCCTGATAGAAACGACGCAGCGCACGCTGATCCTTCACCGGATACCAGATCGCAGCCACGGTCTGGCGCATCCGGCCAATGGCCTCTTTCATCGACGCCGCACAACGCTGCATTTCATCGAGCTGTTCGAACGGCGGATCAATCAACATCACCGCGCGCTTCTCCTGCACCGGCAACATGGCGCGGGCGACATGCCAGCCCTCGCCCAGATGCACCTTCACCCGACGATCGCCGGCCATGTTCTCCTTGAGCTGCACGCCGTCTTCAGGGTGCTTCTCGTTGAGCATCACCCGGTCCTGCGGTCGGGTCAGACGCCGTGCCAGCTCCGGCGAACCCGGGTAATAACGCAACTGACCGTCCGGGTTCATCTCGTGCAGCACCTTCATATAGTCGGCGGTCAGCGCCGGCAGATCCGGCTGATCCCACAACCGCGCGATGCCTTCCAGGTACTCGCCGGTACGGTTGGCCTGATCACCCTGCAGGTCATACAGACCGATGCCGGCGTGGCTGTCGAGATAGGCAAACGGCTGCTCCTTGCGCGACATCAGGGCGATGAGGCGGGTCAAGGTCAGGTGTTTGAACACATCGGCGTGATTGCCGGCATGGAAGGCGTGACGATAATTCATGGCTGCTCCTGCGAGGGCCGTGAAGTTTACCTTTTACCGGGCGGCAAGTCAGGGGTTGGGG
Source organism: Pseudomonas sp. CH235 (assembly GCF_004368175.1). NCBI lineage: Bacteria > Pseudomonadati > Pseudomonadota > Gammaproteobacteria > Pseudomonadales > Pseudomonadaceae > Pseudomonas > Pseudomonas sp. CH235. The sequence goes on along the minus strand of NZ_RRZJ01000007.1, from coordinate 17,229 downwards.
GCTGAGTGGGCGTTCCCGGCGCTACACTGGCCGCAACCACCTGACAGGAAGTCTGAAAATCATGTATTGCCGGATCATTGCCCTCCTTTGCCTGCCGGGCTCATTACACGCCTTCGCTGGCGAAGAACACACCGAACAGGCACGCCAGAATCTGAAGAACTACGGTTTGAGCTACTGCATCCTGGCGCCATTCAAAGAACAATCTGCACTGGAAAAAGACATCGGACTGTCCGCCGGAGCCTACTCGTTCATGGGCAAAGGCCTGCACACCATTGTTCAGAATGAGGACACGCTGGAGGTCACGCATGATCCGTATGCTGAGACTGAGAAATACATGGCTGGCGCCTACCTCAAAACATCCTCAACCAGCAAACAGACTAGTAAAAACATAGTGTTCTATTCTTGTCTGGAAATTTATAACTCGCCGGAATTTGACGCTTTCATCAAGTCGCAGGATCAGTATCTGCAAAACTGAAATCTTCTCGCCTGACTAAATGATCTTTCCAAAACGGATGTTGGAAGGTTCCTTTGGAAAGGGGCGAGTGGGCAGTCTAGCTGTCGGGTACATCCGTGAGAGCCCCCTCACCCTAGCCCTCTCCCGGAGGGAGAGGGGACTGACCGAGGTGATCTTTCGGTTTGCATCGACCTGAAAAATCACCGCGACCTCAGCTTGGCCAAGCGAAGTTCACCACCGAAGTCGCAGGTCGGCGTACATGACCCAAACAACTCGGTCGGTCCCCTCTACCCTTGGGAGAGGGCTAGGGTGAGGGGTTGGGGATCTAAGGCCGGTCACGCAACCTGCGGCCAATCACATCCAAGACATCACAGCCGTCACGCAACGGAATCACGCAGAGCTGGGCGAAGTCGCTGAGGATGACCGAGTCGCACTCGACCGAGCCGCGCATGCACATGTTTTCCAGGACCTGGATTACCGCGCGGATTCGGTAGTTGGCGGCGTCCATCAGGATGTCGAGCGGGGCGTGGGTGTCGATGAACAGGGTGGGCATGTCGTTGCAGTTGCTGGTCAGCGCCATGAGGCGGTTGTCGGGGTGGGGGATGAAGGGTTCGTAGGGTGGATCGGGATGAAGCTTGCTCATTTTTTAACCTCTGGTAGTGAAGTGAACGTCCACCGTTTCCTCCTACGGATTGGGTGGCAGCCATGCGCGGGGTAGGAGGACTGAGACCAGAGCACTCAGCCACGCCGAAGCGTGCCCGCGCATAACCGCCGCAAAAGATCTTACGGTCGAGCGAAGACTGCCGCAAATCGGGCAACGACGCTTATGCACTGCTCTGAAATCAGGGCTCCTACGCCCTGTCTCCACACTTGCGGAGACAGCCAAAGACTATCCCCGCACCACCGCGCCCACCAGTTCACGCAAACCGCCGCAACTCGCAGGAAACGTCCGAAGCCTTTGCCCGGAAATTTCACTCTGATTCGTCCCGCAAGTAGTCCAGCAGTGCCGAAGCCGACGATTCGTCCGACGCTGAAACCGCAAAAAACCTGACAACCTTGCAGCGCAAGACATCGGCGGGGAACGCTTCGAACAACGCCGGTTGCTCCTCGCTCAACCACTGCAAGGCGTTGTTGATCCGGGCATCTTCGCCGAATTGCGCCAGCAGTTTTTCCGGCACCGACCACCAAGGAAACTCTCGACCGGAGACCTGCGCTCTACCCCCTATCTCGACGGCCTGACCGTTGATCAATCCTCGCGTGAGGACCGGTAGTAGTTGCCCGGCATCCACCTCGGACGACTCAAGGATCGGCAACAAATACCGCCCATCCCAAAACCGGAAGAACACCACTTTCCCGTCCGGCATCAGCACCTGGGTCAAACTGCGGAAGTGCTCGACCACCGCCTCAAGCCCCGCTGAAGAAACCGCCAGCCAGCCCCAGTCGCGAGACTCCGTGGTCGCCACCCAATCCAGAAACTCACTGCCCGCGTCGACGATTCCCACGTAGGGCATCACCGCATCCCACTCGGCATAGATCGTTTCCGCCCAGACCGGTTTCGGCATCTGCGCTTTCAGCGGCCAGGCCTTCAGTGGCTCTGCCGCACTGGCGCTACTGAAAATCGCGAACAACTGCTCCGACGGCTTCAGCGGCACATCCTTCAACCATTGTTCAGGCTGCACAGACACCACCCTTGCAGCGCTCGCATTCTTCGCAGAACGGCGCATCACCTTTAAGGCTCATGATTTGCGCCGCAGTCAGAATCACAGCCGGTGCCGCCACCAGTTTTTCCGGCAACCCCGGCACTGTCGGCGCCGCGCTCATCGCCGCCATTGGCGCGCCACCCACCACAATCGGCACGCTGCTGAAGATCCCGCCGGGGCCGATGTTGATCCACTGCCCGCCCGCCTGAATCGTCGCGCTCGCCCCGCCGTCGATCACCACTTGCTGGCCTGCGCTGACGTGGAATTGAGCACTGGCGTTGATCGCCTGATTGCTTACGCGGATGTGCCGGTCGCCGGTCACCGTGAGGTGGTCGTCCTGCTTCACTTCGGTCTGGCGCTGGCCGTGGGTGATGCGCTGCTCATCGGCTTTCAGTTCATGCTTGGCGAGACCGGTCACAACGACGCTGCGCTGGTTATCGACCTGCACCTGCTGATCGTTCAGCACATGCTGCGTCCAGTTTCGCTGGGCCCGCAGGTAGATTTCCTCGGCGCCTTTGCGATCCTCGATGCGCAGTTCGTTGTAGCCCCCACCGCCGGGACTGCTCTGGCTGCGGAAAATACTGCGGGTCTTGTCGGCCGGCAGGTCCAGCGGCACTGGCGTCGCGGCGTTCGGCAGGCAAGCCATGACCAGCGGTTTGTCGGCATCGGAATCGATGAACCCCACCAGCACTTCCATGCCGACCCGCGGAATCAGCACGCTGCCATAACGGTCATGAGCCCAGCCGCTGGCGACCCGCAGCCAGCAACTGGAATGCTCGTTGAGTTCGCCGTCGCGATCCCAGGCCAGTTGCACCTTGACCCGACCGTACTCGTCGCAATGGATTTCACTGTCTTGCGGACCAGTGACCACGGCTGGCTGATAACCGAGCATCCGAGGTTTTTCCGGGCCCATCGGCGGGCGGAAGAACACGTCCCACGGTGTGGCGAGAAAGGTATTACGGTAACCCTGGAATTCGTCACCCTCGCTGGTCACCGATTCCTCCAGCACTTGCGGCTGTCGGCCATGGTGCTCGATTGCGGTCAGCAGCCAGAGGTCATTCAGATCCTGGCGCGGATGCTCGGCCAGTTGCAGGAAATGTCCGCTGACCAAGGCAGATTGATCGCTGCGCCCCTCGGCCTGACGGTAATCGGCGACATGCCGCTCAAGCGTGCGCTGGGCCAGTTGCTTGCCAGTGGCGCGATCGGTGAACTGGCCGGGAAAGTGGTAATCCTCCAGCACCGGGCGCTGGTCGCTTTCCACCCAGCTCTGCAGCGCCAGCCGCGGTTTGGTGAAGTCGTAATCACGCCGGGTGACCACGCTGGTGCGGGTTTCCACTCGAACGGTGAAGCGCTTGATTGCCGGTGCCGATGCAGCCATGCCGCTGCCCGGCAGGTACAGCGTCGGCTCGGCCAGACGTGGGAACACCGTTTGATCGTCACCGAACACCAACAGATGCCCGTCCGGGCTGTGCTGAAAGTGGAAGTGAATGCCGACTTCGGCACACAGCCGCTGGATGAACGCCAGATCGCTCTCGGCGTACTGCACGCAATACTCACGCGGCGGGTAATCGCTGCCGAGGCGAAATTCGAAGGCGTCGCGCAGGATCGCGTGATCCTTGAGGATCTGCGTCACAATCTGCGGCACGCTTTGATGTTGGAAGATCCGCTGATTGATCCGATGACCCAGATAGGCCAGACGCGGAACGAGGCTGACGTGATAGCGGGTCAGACGCTTGCCGGAATCCCCCTGCCCGACTCGATAGATCTGACCGTGGATACCGGAACCGTCTTCATCAAAACTCAGAAACGCCTGACAGTGCAGCAGGCTTTCCAGATCCAGATCCGGCCGTTCACTGACCAGCTCCAGGTCGAAGCGAAAGGGTTGGCTGATGGCTTCCTTGCCCGTGAACTCAAGGACTTTGAGGTCAAACAGGGCGCCTTCGACGGTCAACGTGAAACGCGGTTGATTGGCAGGCGCGAACATCCGATGTCTCTCTGCAGATTGAGGGCGGGCGATTCTGCATGAGGGGCAAGGGGTGCAGGTTGGGTGACTGAAAAATCAGATTTCCCCTACTTGAAACTTCGATCTCCCCTTCAAGAATTGGCGCATTCGACTACAGACTTTGCCTTCAGAAAAATCGCAGGCAAAAAAAACGGCCCGCTTCCTGGTAGGAAACGGGCCGCTTTCTGGTGAGCCTCAGCTCATTTCCATCACTTGTTCAGATGGAAATCCTTCTCGGCCGCTTCAAAGCGCTGAACCATGCCAGTGCTCGGCTGCCCCATCAGGCTGACGAAGTAGATCGCCAGGCTGGCGAAGATGAAGCCCGGGATGATTTCGTACAGGCCCAGCACTTCGAAATGCTTCCACACGATCACGGTGATCGCGCCGACCAGGATGCCCGCCAGTGCGCCGTCACGGGTCATCTTTTTCCAGATCACCGAGATCAGCACCACAGGACCGAAGGCCGCACCGAAACCAGCCCAGGCGTAGGACACCAGACCCAGCACGCGGTTTTCCGGGTTGGCAGCCAGGGCGATAGCGACCAGCGCAACCAGCAGCACCATGGCGCGACCAACCCATACCAGCTCGACTTGCGAAGCGGATTTACGCAGGAAAGCCTTGTAGAAGTCTTCGGTCAGGGCGCTCGAGCACACCAGCAACTGGCAGCTCAGGGTGCTCATTACTGCCGCGAGAATCGCCGACAACAGCACGCCTGCAATCCACGGGTTAAAGAGGATTTTCGCCAGTTCAATGAACACGCGCTCGTGGTTTTCGGTCACTGGACCGGCCACTTCCGGGTGCGCCGAGAAGTAAGCGATACCGAAGAAGCCCACCGCCACGGTGCCGCCCAGGCACAGGATCATCCAGGTCATGGAGATGCGACGGGCGTTGGCAATGGATTTCACCGAATCAGCGGCCATGAAACGCGCCAGGATGTGCGGCTGACCGAAGTAGCCCAGCCCCCAACCCATCAGCGAGATGATGCCGATGAAAGTGGTGCCCTTGAGCATGTCGAAGTTGCTCGGGTCCTGCGCTTCGATCGCCAGGAACGTGGTGTCGACGCCGCCGGTGGCCAGCAGCACGATGATCGGCGTCAGCAGCAGGGCGAAGATCATCAGGGTTGCCTGTACGGTATCGGTCCAGCTGACTGCGAGGAAACCGCCGACGAAGGTGTAGGCGATCGTCGCCGCAGCACCGGCCCACAGCGCGGTCTCGTAGGACATGCCGAAAGTGCTTTCGAACAGACGGGCACCGGCCACGATGCCGGAAGCGCAGTAGATGGTGAAGAACACCAGAATCACGACTGCCGAAATGATGCGCAGCAGACCGCTCTTGTCTTCGAAACGGCTGGAGAAGTAGTCCGGCAGGGTCAGTGCATCGCCGTTGTGCTCGGTCTGAACACGCAGACGACCGGCGACGAACAGCCAGTTCAGGTAGGCACCGACGATCAGGCCGATGGCGATCCAGCTTTCGGACAGGCCAGACATGTAGATGGCGCCCGGCAGGCCCATCAGCAACCAGCCGCTCATGTCGGAAGCGCCGGCGGACAATGCCGTCACCACGCTGCCCAGGCTGCGGCCGCCCAGAATATAGTCAGAAAGGTTGTTGGTGGAGCGATAGGCCATGAAGCCGATCAGCACCATTGCTGCGATGTAGATCACGAACGTGATCAGGGTTGGATTGCTTGCGCTCATTACGTACGTGCCCTGGCTTTGTTTTTATGTAGCGGCGGCGGTTGCACCGTTTGCAGACTGACGTCTGACAGACGATTCGCACGGCCGCGCATTTATGACCAATGTTTCCCCAGGAAAGCCATTGGCCGGTGCGTCGGGTTTCCCCGGTTGCACCTTGGGCGCGAATCCTATGCAACAAAGTAAAACAGGTGCAACCAGTTTCTTGAGAATTAGTTGCACCCAGTCGGATTTATCTTACGGAAGTGGCTTTTTGCTCCCTTTTAACGCAGTGACAACGCTTTTCTAGAAGCAAAAGCACCAAGCAAGAGCAGCACTTTCGTACCAGAAATTATTTCCTGACGAGCTGCAGAATATTCCGACAAAAAAGGGTTGCACCCGGTTGCACCCATTTCGGCTCGCGGCTAATCTTGCCGCCAGCTGTTGTCGCGCAACTGCGGCACCTATGAGGATAAAAATATGGCTACCACCACCCTTGGGGTCAAACTTGACGACCCGACCCGCGAGCGCCTGAAGGCCGCTGCAACCTCGATTGATCGCACACCGCACTGGCTGATCAAGCAGGCAATTTTCAATTACCTGGAAAAACTCGAGGGTGGTGCAACCCTGACCGAGCTGAACGGTTTGACCGCCAAGGACGCCGACGACGCGGGCGAAGTCCACACCGATCACGCTCACCAATGCTTCCTCGAATTCGCCGAAAGCATCCTGCCGCAGTCGGTGCTGCGCGCCTCGATCACCGCCGCTTACCGTCGCCCTGAACCGGAAGTGGTACCGATGCTGATCGAGCAGGCTCGCCTGCCGGCGCCGATGGCCGAAGCCACCAACAAACTCGCCGCAACCATCGCGGAAAAACTGCGTAACCAGAAGAGTGCCGGCGGTCGTGCAGGCATTGTTCAGGGCCTGCTGCAGGAATTCTCCCTGTCGTCCCAGGAAGGCGTGGCGCTGATGTGCCTGGCCGAAGCGCTGCTGCGGATCCCGGACAAAGGCACTCGCGATGCGCTGATCCGCGACAAGATCAGCACCGGCAACTGGCAGCCGCACCTGGGCAACAGCCCGTCGCTGTTCGTCAACGCGGCGACCTGGGGCCTGCTGCTGACCGGCAAACTGGTCTCCACCCACAATGAAGCCGGCCTGACTTCGTCCCTGAGTCGCATCATCGGCAAGAGCGGCGAGCCGATGATCCGCAAGGGCGTCGACATGGCCATGCGCCTGATGGGCGAGCAGTTCGTGACCGGCGAAACCATCGCCGAAGCCCTGGCCAATGCGAGCAAATTCGAAGCCAAAGGCTTCCGCTATTCCTACGACATGCTCGGTGAAGCGGCGCTGACCGAACACGACGCCCAGAAGTACCTGGCCTCGTACGAACAAGCCATTCACTCGATCGGCAAAGCGTCCCACGGCCGTGGGATTTATGAAGGCCCGGGCATCTCGATCAAGCTGTCGGCCCTGCACCCGCGTTACAGCCGGGCCCAGTACGAGCGCGTGATGGACGAGCTGTACCCGCGCCTGCTGTCGCTGACCCTGCTGGCCAAGCAATACGACATCGGCCTGAACATCGACGCCGAAGAAGCCGACCGCCTGGAGCTGTCGCTGGATCTGCTCGAGCGCCTGTGCTTCGAGCCGCAACTGACCGGCTGGAACGGCATCGGTTTCGTGATCCAGGCCTACCAGAAGCGTTGCCCGTACGTGATCGACTACGTGATCGACCTGGCTCGCCGCAGCCGTCATCGCCTGATGATCCGTCTGGTGAAAGGCGCGTACTGGGACAGCGAAATCAAGCGCGCTCAGGTCGAAGGCCTGGAAGGCTATCCGGTCTACACCCGCAAGGTGTACACCGACGTTTCCTACATCGCCTGCGCCCGCAAACTGCTGTCGGTGCCGGAAGTCATCTACCCGCAATTCGCCACGCACAACGCCCACACCCTGTCGGCGATTTATCACATTGCCGGTCAGAACTATTACCCGGGCCAGTATGAGTTCCAGTGCCTGCACGGCATGGGCGAACCGTTGTACGAACAGGTTGTAGGCAAAGTCTCCGAAGGCAAGCTGAACCGTCCGTGCCGTGTGTACGCTCCGGTCGGCCCCCACGAAACCCTGCTGGCGTACCTCGTACGTCGTCTGCTGGAAAACGGCGCCAACACCTCGTTCGTCAACCGCATCGCCGACCAGTCGATTTCGATCCAGGAACTGGTGGCCGATCCGGTGGCGCAGATCGAGCAGATGGCGACCGTGGAAGGTGGTTTCGGCCTGCCGCACCCGCGCATTCCGCTGCCGCGTGACCTGTACGGTTCCGAGCGTGCCAACTCTGCCGGCATCGACATGGCCAACGAACATCGTCTGGCTTCGCTGTCCTGTGCCCTGCTGGCGACCGCGCACAACAACTGGAAAGCTGCGCCGATGCTCGGTTGCGCCTCCAGCAACGAAGCGCCGGCACCGGTGCTGAACCCGTCCGATCTGCGTGACGTGGTCGGCCACGTGCAGGAAGCCACGGTCGAAGACGTCGACAACGCAATCCAATGCGCCCTGAACGCCGCACCGATCTGGCAGGCCACCCCGCCGGCCGAACGTGCCGCGATTCTGGAACGCGCCGCTGACTTGATGGAAGGCGAGATCCAGCCGCTGATGGGCCTGCTGGCCCGCGAGGCCGGCAAGACCTTCGCCAACGCCATCGCCGAAGTCCGCGAAGCCGTCGACTTCCTGCGTTACTACGCGGTGCAGGCTCGCAACGATTTCAGCAACGACGCCCACCGCCCACTGGGCCCGGTGGTCTGCATCAGCCCGTGGAACTTCCCGCTGGCGATCTTCAGCGGTCAGGTCGCCGCCGCACTGGCCGCCGGTAACCCGGTGCTGGCCAAACCGGCCGAACAGACTCCGCTGGTCGCCGCACAAGCCGTGCGTCTGATGCTCGAAGCCGGGATTCCGGAAGGCGTGCTGCAACTGTTGCCGGGTCGCGGTGAAACCGTCGGCGCCGGTCTGGTGGGCGATGAGCGCGTCAAAGGCGTGATGTTTACCGGTTCCACCGAAGTCGCGCGTCTGCTGCAACGCAACATTGCTGGTCGCCTCGACAACCAGGGCCGTCCGATTCCGCTGATCGCCGAAACCGGCGGCCAGAACGCGATGATCGTCGACTCTTCAGCACTGACCGAACAGGTGGTGATCGACGTGGTGTCGTCGGCCTTCGACAGCGCCGGCCAGCGTTGCTCGGCCCTGCGTGTTCTGTGCTTGCAGGAAGATTCCGCTGATCGCGTCATCGAAATGCTCAAGGGCGCGATGGCTGAAAGCCGTCTCGGCAACCCGGAGCGCCTGTCCGTGGACATCGGCCCGGTGATCGACGCCGAAGCCAAGGCCGGTATCGAGAAGCACATCCAGGGCATGCGCGACAAAGGTCGCAACGTGTACCAGGTGGCCATCGCCGATACCGAGGAAGTCAAACGCGGCACCTTCGTCATGCCGACCCTGATCGAGCTGGAAAGCTTCGACGAACTGCAACGCGAGATCTTCGGCCCGGTGCTGCACGTGGTGCGCTACAAGCGTAAAGAGATCGACCAGTTGATCGCCCAGATCAACGCCTCCGGTTACGGCCTGACCCTCGGCGTGCACACCCGCATCGACGAGACCATCGCCAAGGTGATCGACAACGTCAACGCCGGCAACGTCTACGTCAACCGCAACATCGTCGGTGCCGTGGTCGGCGTCCAGCCGTTCGGTGGTGAAGGCCTGTCGGGTACTGGCCCGAAAGCCGGTGGCCCGCTGTACCTGTACCGTCTGCTGTCGACGCGTCCTACCGATGCCATCGAACAATCCTTCGCTCGCGGTGATGCTGCCGTGGCACCGGACGTTCGTCTGCGCGACGCCATGAGCAAACCGCTGACCGCCCTGAAAGCCTGGGCCGACAGCAACAAGTTCGCCGACCTGAGCACCCTGTGCGTGCAGTACGCAGCGCAGTCGCAAAGCGGTATCACCCGCGTACTGGCCGGCCCGACCGGCGAGAAGAACAGCTACGCGATCCTGCCGCGCGAGCACGTGCTGTGCCTGGCTGACATCGAAGGTGATCTGCTGACCCAACTCGCGGCGGTACTGGCGGTGGGCGGTTCGGCGGTCTGGCCGGAATCCGACACCAGCAAGGCATTGTTCGCACGCCTGCCGAAGGAGATTCAGGCGCGGATCAAACTGGTTTCCGACTGGAACAAGGACGACGTGGTGTTCGATGCGGTTCTGCATCACGGCCACTCCGACCAGTTGCGTGCGGTCTGCCAGCAGATCGCCAAACGTGCTGGCGCCATTGTTGGAGTCCAGGGTCTGTCCCAGGGCGAGACCAACATTGCGCTGGAGCGTCTGGTGATCGAGCGCGCGTTGAGCGTCAACACTGCGGCAGCGGGCGGTAACGCCAGCCTGATGACCATCGGATAAAAGCAGCTGCAAGCTTCGAGCGACAAGCTGCAAGTAAAAGCAAACTGCTCTTACTTGCGGCTTGAAGCTTGTAACTTGTGCCGCCCCATCACCCTTATCTATCTTCCTTTCCCCTTTTTATAAGCCTCCCTAGACTGCGGCATACTTTATTTAAGGTAGGCCGCCATGTCCGAGACGCTGCTCAGTTCCCGCAATCTGGCTTTCGAGCTGTACGAAGTCCTCGATGCCGAGGGCCTGACCCGGCGCGAGCGATTTGCCGAGCACAACCGCGAAACCTTCGACGCCGCCATCGGCACGGCACGCAACATTGCCGAGAAATACTTCGCACCGCACAATCGCAAGGGCGACGAAAACGAGCCGCGCTACGAGAACGGTCAGGCGATTCTGATTCCCGAGGTGAAACCGGCGGTGGATGCTTTCCTCGAGGCTGGATTCCTCAACGCGGCGCGCAGTTTCGACGCTGGCGGCATGCAACTTCCTACACTGCTGTCCCAGGCCTGCTTCGCTCACTTTCAGTCAGCGAACGCGGCTTCTACTTCCTATCCGTTCCTGACCATGGGCGCGGCCAACCTGATCGAAAGCTTCGGCACCGAAGAACAGAAGCAACGTTTCCTGCAACCGATGATCGACGGCCGCTTCTTCGGCACCATGGCCCTGACCGAACCTCATGCCGGGTCGTCGCTGTCGGATATTCGTACACGTGCAGAGCCTGCGTCCGACGGCACCTATCGCCTCAAGGGCAACAAGATCTTCATTTCCGGCGGCGATCACCCACTCTCGGAAAACATCGTGCACATGGTGCTGGCCAAGCTGCCGGACGCACCGGCCGGGGTGAAGGGTATTTCGCTGTTTATCGTGCCCAAGTTTCTGGTTAACGATGACGGCAGCCTCGGCAAGCGCAACGACGTGTTGCTGGCCGGGCTTTTCCACAAGATGGGCTGGCGCGGAACGACGTCCACGGCGCTGAACTTCGGCGATAACGGCGAGTGTGTCGGTTATCTGGTAGGCAAGCCGCATCACGGTTTGAGCTACATGTTCCAGATGATGAACGAAGCGCGGATCGGCGTCGGCATGGGCGCGGTGATGCTTGGTTATGCCGGTTACCTGTACTCGCTGGAATACGCTCGCGAACGTCCGCAAGGCCGGGTGCCGGACAGCAAGGACCCGACGACGGCGCCGGTGGCGATCATTCAGCACGCGGACGTCAGACGCATGCTGCTGACACAGAAATCCTACGTTGAAGGGGCGTTCGATCTCGGCCTGTATGCGGCGCGACTGTTCGATGACACCACCACGCTGGAAACCGAGGCCGAGCGCAAACAGGCGCATGAACTGCTGGATTTGCTGACGCCGATCGTCAAATCCTGGCCATCGGAGTACTGCCTCAAGGCCAACGAACTGGCGATCCAGATTCTCGGCGGCCACGGCTACACCCGTGAATACCCGGTGGAGCAGTACTACCGCGACAACCGCCTGAACCCGATCCACGAAGGCACTCACGGTATTCAGTCGCTGGACTTGCTCGGGCGCAAACTGGCGCAGAACGGTGGTGCCGGGCTCAAGCAACTGATTCGACTGATCGCCGACACCGCCGAGCGGGCGGTGGCGTACGAATCGTTGACCGCGCTGCGTGAGCCATTGGAGAAACTGGTTGCTCGCCTACAAACCGTGACCATCGGTTTGTTGACCGATCTGGCTCAGGGCAAGGTCAACAGCAGCCTGGCGAACTCGGCGTTGTACCTGAAGGTGTTCGGGCACGCGGTGATTGGCTGGCGCTGGCTGGAACAGGCGATTCGAGCCGAGGAAGGGTTGGCCAAGGGGAATGCGGCGGATGTCGACTTCTATAAGGGCAAGTTGCAGGCGGCGCGTTATTTTCTGACGTGGGAAGTGCCGGGGTGCCAGCATGAATTGGCGTTGCTGGAGGCGCGGGATGATACGTGTCTGGCAATGCAGGATGCGTGGTTCTAAAGCCGGCCCTCACCCCAACCCTCCCGAAACGTCGGACCGCCCGGAGGGAGAGGGAGCCGACCGAGGTGTCTTGCGCCGTACATCGACCTGAAAAACCGGTTTGATTATGGATTCGGCGAAGCACTTTCAGGTCGACACATCTCCAGAGCATCCCCCAATCGGTCCCCTCTCCCTTTGGGAGAGGGCTAGGGTGAGGGCCTCTTTGGATCTTGGCACTTAACTCAACTCAACTTGAACCCACCCATCTGCCGCGCCAGATCATCCGCCAACCGCTGCAACATCTGACAATCCTCGCGACACGCCCGAACCTCCCCCGCCGTCGCCCGGGCCAGATCGGAAATCCCCTGCACGTTACGGTTGATCTCCTCAGTCACAACCGACTGTTCCTCAGTCGCCGTCGCCACCTGATGGTTCATGTCGCTGATGCGCTCGACCTGCCCGGTAATCGCAGTCAAAGAAGCCCCGGTACGCTGGCTCGATTCAACCCCGGTGCCAGTCGCAGCCTGCCCGGTACGCATTGAAGACACAGCATTCTCCGCCCCCTGCTTGAGGCTGCCGATCATCTGCTGAATCTCGTCGGTAGACGCCTGAGTCCGACGCGCCAGCGTCCGCACCTCATCCGCCACCACCGCAAAACCACGCCCCATATCGCCGGCTCGAGCAGCCTCGATGGCAGCATTCAACGCCAACAGATTGGTCTGCTCGGACACCCCGCGAATCACCGCCAGCACCTGATCGATCGACGCCACCTGATGCGCCAGCTCACCCACCGCGCCCGCCGCGACGCCAATTTCATCGGACATACTTTCTATATGGCGAATCGAGCCACCCACCACTTCCCGCGCCTGCATCGCTTCATCGCGGGCAGTTTGCGAGGCGAGCGCAGCATTGCCGGCGTTCTGGGCAATTTCCTGCACGGTCAGGCCCATCTCGTGGACGGCGGTGGCGACCATGTCGGTCATTTCCTGCTGACGACCGGAGCGTTCGGCGGTGTTATCCACAACCCTGGCCACCTGACCGACGGCAACGCGCAGACGCTCGCTGGTAGTCAGCACTTCGCCGATCATCCCGCGCTGGCTGTCGAGGAAACGGTTGAAGCCCCGGGCGAGGTCGCCCAGTTCGTCGGCGCGGCTGGAATCTAACCGATGGGTCAAATCTCCACCGCCGCTACCGATTGCTACCAGCGCAGCTGTTACCTGACGAATCGGTCGCACCAATCCCTGAGCCAGCCAGATCACCAGCGCCAGGCAAACCAGCGCCACCGCCAGACCGATGCCGCTGCTCATCCACATCGCCCGGCGGGCTTCGGCGTAGATCTGCGACTGTGGCACTTCGGCCACCAGGGTCCAGCCGAGGTCGCGCAAAGGCAGGCTGAAGGCGAGGAAGTCTTCGCCGTCGCGCTGGAAGCTGCTGTTGGCGGCGACTTTATGGCCCATGACCGCTTGTGCTGCTGCGCCACCGATCTGCTCGCTCAAGGTGCGCTTGCCGCTGAACTGTGCTTCGGGATGGACCTGGATCAAACCGTCGGAACGCACGAGATAGACCTTCCCGCGCTCGCCGAAGCTGAAGTTGTGGATCAGCTCCGACAGCTCTTTCATGCTCAATCCAAGACCCGCCACGCCGACCACTTTGCCGGCCTGCTCCACCTTCAAATCAATGAACAGTGCCAGCTCTCCGGTGGCCCCGTCGTTGTCGATGTTCAGAGTTCGCGGCTGATTGCTGTCGAGGAAGGAGTAGAACCACGCATCGGCCGGTTTGTCGCGACTCAGGGTGCGATCCAGGCCTTTTTCGGTGATGTAGTGATTGGATTCCGTGCCGATGATCAGCGCGGTAAACGCCTTGTGTTCGGCGCGGATACCTTCCAGATACTGCGCGAAGCCCGCCGTTTTGGCGGAGTCTTCACCATTGGCCAGCCAGTCGCGGACCATGGTGTTGCTGGCGATGTCCTTGGCGGCGGTAAGGGGCTGAACGAGGATTCGTTCGATGTCGTTGCGCGTCGCTTCGATGCTCGACGGCAGCGCCTGTTCGACCAGATAGCTCTGGGCGAGGCGGTTGACCACCAGGGTATAAATGCCAACCACGATCAGAATGCTGACCAGCAGGGCGGTGCCCATACCGAGGATCAGCTGCCATTGAATACTGCGACGCCAGAACTGCATGGAGCACCCCCAAAGAATAAGAGGCTGAAACACTGCAACAGCCGTGCCGATTGTATACAAACCAATCGACAATCTTATTCTTTGGTTGTGCGCAACCCCATCAACCCTGATTGATGGTCTTGGCGATGGTCTCGACCGTGGCGCTGACTTGCTCTTGGTAACGCTCGAGTTCTTCCTGATGCTGCTTCTTCATTTCAATCTGCTGCGAGCACAGATTCATCGCCGCCAGCACCAGCAGGCGGTCGCCGATCAGGGTCGGGTATTTGCGCTTGGTGTCGGCCAGCGCGGCCTTGAGCATCAATGCGGCGTCCAGCAGGGTCTGTTCTTCCCCGGCCGGTGCCTTGATCGAATAGTCCTCCCCCATGATGGAGATGACTTTTACCCCTGCTGTGCCGTGGTTCATGCGCTGACAGGACCTGCGTTGACGCGATCAACCAGGGCCTGGATGCGCGCGGCGGTGGCGCCGTGCTTTTCTTCCTGTTCCATCAGGCTCAGTTGCAGGCTTTCGTTTTCATCCTTGGCCTGGGCCAGTTCCGTGGACAGGGTCTGGTTGGTTTCCGACAGGGTCTGGTTCTGTTGCACCAGGTCGCTGACGAGCTGTTCCAATTGGCTGAGGGATGCTTCCAACATTTTGATCTTCCAGGGCTTTTTCAAAGGGCGCGTACGATAAAGAAAAGTCGTCGTTGACGCCAGGGTTAAACCGGCGCAAGGCCTTGATTTTCCTGGCGGCTCGACCGTTCTTGCGAGTCTTAGAGACTGTCATCTGCCAATCTGGTTCCTGCACTTCGTCGCTTGCGTGCGGATGCGACAAATACGCGCACCGACTCAAGACTTTAGTCGTATGACCGATAAGTCACCCAACAGCAGTCTCAGCCCGCATGGATGCGGCCCTTCCTGGTATACGCCCCATGTCCCTTCGCAATATGAATATCGCCCCCCGGGCGTTCACCGGCTTCGCCCTGATCGGCGGCCTGATGCTGATTCTTGGTGTGTTCGCCCTGAACCAGATGAGCAAGATCCGCGCAGCAGGCGAAGACATCGCCACCGCCAGCGTGCCTTCGATCAAGGCCCTCGACGAATTCACCCAGTTGACCCTGCGCCTGCGCGTGCTGTCGTATCGGTTGCTGATCAACCGCGAGCCAGACGTCCAGCAAAAAACCATCGAGCTGTTCGATTTGCGCAACCGGCAGATCACCGACGCGCAACGCGCCTACGAGCCGCTGATCGATGGCCCGCAAGAACGCGCGGCTTACGATCAGTACGTGCAGTTGCTGGCACAGTACCGCCAGCTCGAAGACCGGATGAAGACTCTGTCACGCAACAATCAGATCGACGAACTGCGGCAGATGCTCAACACCGATTTGCTCGCCAATTCCGAAGCGGTGAATACCGCTCTCGCGCGTTTGCTGGAGATCAACACCCAACAGATCGCCGAGACCAATCAGGGCGCCACGGATCAGTATTCGATGTCGTTCAATCTGGTCGTGACCCTGTTGATCATCGCCACCGGCCTGACCTTCCTGTTCGCCTGGTTGTTGACCAGCAGCATCACCAAGCCAATCGCCAAGGCACTCGATGCGGCGGAAACCATCGCCGAAGGCAACCTGACCCAGCCGATCCACGTTGACGGCACCGACGAAGCCGGTCGCCTGCTGGCAGCCATGGCCAAGATGCAATCAAAGCTGCGCGACACCCTGCAGCGGATTTCCGGCTCGGCCACCCAACTGGCCTCCGCCGCCGAAGAGCTGAACAGCGTCACCGACGAAAGCGCCCGAGGCCTGACCCAGCAGAACAACGAAATCGAGCAGGCCGCCACGGCGGTCAACGAGATGACCAGCGCGGTGGAAGAAGTTGCACGCAACGCCGTCAGCACCTCGGAAGCTTCGAAGAACGCCACCACCTCCGCCGGCGACGGCCGCGATCTGGTGCAGGAAACCGTCAGCGCCATCGAACGCATGAGCGCCGACGTGCAGAGCACCGCGACCCTGATCGGCGATCTGGCCAACGAATCCCGCGACATCGGCAAGGTGCTGGACGTGATCCGTGGCCTGGCTGACCAGACCAACCTGCTGGCATTGAACGCCGCGATCGAAGCGGCCCGTGCCGGTGAAGCCGGTCGTGGTTTTGCCGTGGTGGCTGACGAAGTCCGTGCCCTGGCGCACCGCACCCAGCAGTCGACCAGCGAAATCGAGCGCATGATCGGCAGCATCCAGAGCGGCACCGAACACGCCGTGGATTCGATGCGCAACAGCACCGAGCGCGCCGAGTCGACCCTGAACATCGCCCGTGGCGCCGGTCTGTCGCTGGACACCATCAACACGGCCATCGTCGAAATCAACGAGCGCAACCTGGTGATCGCCAGCGCAGCCGAAGAGCAGGCGCAAGTGGCGCGGGAAGTGGATCGCAACCTGGTGAACATCCGCGATCTGTCGGTGCAATCGGCGACGGGCGCGAATCAAACCAGCGCGGCGAGCAACGAACTGTCGCGCCTGGCGCTGGATCTGAACAATATGGTTGGGCGGTTTAGCCTTTGATTTTTTAGATCAAGGTCAAGATCAAAAGCTACCCCCTCACCCCAACCCTCTCCCCCTAAAGGGGGCGAGGGGGAGGGAGCAGATCTTCGTGCGTTTCAAGACCTGAGTTCGACTCGCTATTTCAGGTCGATGTAACTCGAGAGAGCCACTCGGTCAGTCCCCTCTCCCTCCGGGAGAGGGCTAGGGTGGGTAAAGACCGGGTACATCCTTTACGTTTGAGACCGGGGACATGGTTTACAGGTATCAATCATGGTCAGGAGGTGCTGACCATGCCCTGGAATCAAGAGTCCCCGATGGATCAACGAGTG